>NZ_JBICTO010000002.1:624070-649062 GCF_043197715.1 Streptomyces sp. NPDC049040 | reverse complement strand
CGTCGGCGTCCAGGGGTGCGGCGAGCGCCGCGAGCCGGTCGGCGATCTCGGCTGCGCCCAGCTCGGTGAGGCGGCGGCCCTCCGGGGTGAGGGCGACGAGCACGCCGCGGCCGTCGTGCGGCGAGGGGAGGCGCTGGACCAGACCGCGTTTCTCGGCGCGGGTGACCAGGCCGGTCATGGAGGACTTGTCCAGGCCGAGGTAGCGGGCGAGTTCGAGCATGCCGGGCCTGCGGTCGCGCAGGATGCCGAACAGCCGGAGCTGGACGACGGACAGGTCGTGCGCGGACGCGACGCCCGCCAGCACCCCCTGGACCAGGAAGGACAGCTGCACGAGCGCGTCCACGGTGGTCAGTTGCTCCGCGGCTTCCCGGTCGCCGTCCACGACCGGTTCCCCGTCCTGCCCCTGGCCCTGCCGCTGCCCCTGGGTGCTCATCGCCGCCGCCTCCGCTTGACCTGGTACGTGACACAAACTACCGTCGAGGTAGTACGTGCCACAAACCATACCCGTACCCGCCAGGAAAGCAGGAGGCCGCCCATGCGCGCCGCCGTCGTCCGCTCCTTCGACGCCCCGCCCCGCTACGACACCTTCGACACCCCCGAGCCCCGCGGGGAGCACGAGGTCCTGGTGGACGTACTGGCCGCCGGCCTCCACCCCCGGGTCCGCTCCGGCGCCGACGGCACCCACTACACCTCCACCGGCGCACTCCCCCTGATACCGGGGATCGACGCGGTCGGCCGTACGGCGCGGGGCGAGCTGCTGTACTTCGTCGCCCCCGACACCGCACCCGGCACGATGGCGGAGCAGGCCGTCGCCGACCGCCGCCGCGCCGTCGCGCTGCCCGCAGGAACCGACCCGGTCGCGGTCGCCGCCGCGATGAACCCGGGCATGTCCTCCTGGGTCGCCCTCCGCCGCCGCGTCAGGCTCGACCCCGGCGCGCGGGTCCTGGTGCTGGGCGCCACCGGCAGCGCGGGCCGGCTCGCCGTCCAGATCGCCAAGCACCTCGGCGCCGGCCATGTGGTGGCCGCCGGCCGCGACCCCGAGCGCCTCGCCCTGCTGCCGGACCTGGGCGCGGACCTCACCGTCTCCCTGCAGGGCGAGCCCGCCGAGGTCGCGGAACGCCTCGGGCGCGGCGCCGCCGAGGCCGACGTCGTCGTCGACTACCTGTGGGGCCGGACCGCGGAAGGCGCCATGCGCGCCATCCTCACCGCCCGCCCCGACCGCGCCAGGCCGCTGGCCTGGATCCAGATCGGGTCGGTGGCCGGCCGGGAGATCACCCTGCCCTCCGAGCTGCTCCGCGCGGCGGACCTGCGGATCATGGGCAGCGGCCAGGGCTCGGTCGGCGCCGCGGGCATCCTCGCCGAACTCCCCGCCCTCGCCGCGCACATCACCTCGGGCTCCCTGGCCCTCGGCGCCGTCCCCGTACCCCTGTCGAAGGTCGAGGACGCCTGGACCGGTCCCGTCATCCCCGGCCACCGGGTCGTCCTAACACCCGGCGCCTGACGCCTGACGCGCCGTGCGAGCCGCCCCGCCGCACGGACGCGGCCCCAGACCTGCGCCGGGCCGCGTCCGTGGGGCCGTGCTCGTGGGGCCGCGGGCTATCCGGTGTAGGTGTACGTGAAGTGCGGGGTGTCGTACTGCGGGCCGTTCTTCTCGTAGGTGAACCAGTAGGTGATGACGTTGCCGGCCGAGAGACCGCTGATGTTCTGCGTCCAGGTACCGCCGCTGTTCGTCATCCGGAAGTTCTGCTGGCCTGCGCCGTTGACCAGGTAGTGCACGTCGACGTACGCGGCGGGTGTCGTCGGCACGAAGGTGATCCGCGCGTGGCCGGAACCGGTGGACGCGGCACTCGCGGTGTAGTCGGGCGAGCTCGTACCGCCGCCGGTGGCACCGCCGTTGGTGGTGCCGGTGCTCGTCCCCGTGGACGTACCGGTGCTGGTGCCGGTCGAGGCCCCCGTCGAGGTGCCCGTGGACGTGCCCGTCGAAGTGCCCGTGGACGTGCCCGTGGACGTGCCGCCCACCGTGCCGGTGCTGCCACCGGTGGTCCTGTTGACGGCGATCCAGTCGACGGTCATCGCGGCGCCCGAGCTGATGTCGGCCGAGGGCGAGGTGCAGCCGCAGACCTTGTTGGGGTAGGAGCCGCCGATCGCCACGTCGAAGATGGCGAAGAAGCCGTGGTCGACGGCCGCTTGCCAGGTGCCGGTGGAGACCTGGTTCTCGTTGACCGTGTAGGTCACGCTGCCGTCGAGGTAGAAGCGCAGCTGCTCGGCCGCGGTGTTGGTGCGGTCGACGACGACCGAGTACGTGTGGAAGCCGCTCTGGCAGCCGCCGCACGCCTGGAGCCCGCTGCTGATGCCGTCCGGGTCGTGGCACTCGCCGGCCCACACACCGCAGTGGAAGGTGGTCGAGTGCTGGCTCAGCGCGTTGACGTCCTCCATGATGTCCAGCTCGCCGATGCCGGGCCAGTTGGTGGCCCCGACCGGGCGGGCGTCGGCGCCCATCGCCCAGAACGCCGGCCAGTAGCCGAGGCCGTGGGCGGGAGCGGGCTGCTTCAGGGAGGCGCTGATCTCCAACTGGCCGCCGGCCGGGGCGGCGAAGTCGGTCCGCTGGGTCTCGATCCGGCCGGAGGTCCAGTGCCCCGCCGCGTCCTTGATGGGCTTGATCACCAGGTGCCCCGAGCCGTCCTGGTAGACGTTGGCGGTCGAGTCGGTGGCCGTCTCGATCTCGCCGGTGCCCCACATGGTCGCCGCGCCGGGGTAGTTGTAACCGATACCGGTGTCGTAGAGCCAGTTGGCGCGGTTGAGGCCGGTGCCCGACGCTCCGTTGAAGTCGTCGCTGAACACGGTGGTCCAGCCGCTCGGCGGGGCCGGGACGGCCGCCGCGGCGGAGCCGCCGGTGACCGAGAGCCCCAGCGCGCCGGCGATGAGCACGAGCAGCGCGCCGATGACGGTGGGCAGGGTGCGGCGGCCGGGCCGCCGGCCGCGGGTCCGGCCGGCCGGGCCGGCGCCGGGGCGTGGAAGTGCGGTCTTCCTCATGGGCGTGGTGACCTTTCTCCAATAGGTGGGGGTCAGTTGAAGCGGTCGTGGAACTCTTTTCCGTTCAGGAAGTGAACGGGGCACCGATCTGAGAGCGCTCTCAAGCAGCAGGATCGAAATGGAGTGTCATGGCATGACGCGCACGCGTCAATAACCTGGACAAGATCGGCTTGCCGCCGATCCGCGCCGCCCGCCGTTTCCGCCGGTGGGAGGAGTCCAGGCACCGCACGTCGCGCATTGCCTGCCGCGCCGCCCGTTCGCGAATACCGGCCATGATCGGCGCGCCACAGCGCCGTTCGCCGGGCGCGACCGGCGGGCCGATGCTGCCGTAACTCTTGTCACATGGGTTGCCGACGCCTATTGTCCCGTTCTCGGAGCGGTGTGGGAGCGCTCCCATAATCGAATTCGTCGAAACCGAATGGGACGACTCCCGCCACACGCTTGCAAATCCCCCCACCTCCGTGCCTGTCGAAAGGGACAGCATGAAGCCTCTGCAGCAAGCTCTGCGATCAACCAGAAAGGCCGTCGTGGCGGCCGTGGCGGCCCTCGGCCTCGCCGTGGGCGCCCTGATCACCCTGACGGCCGCACCGGCCGCACACGCGGACACCCAGATCTGCACGCAGTACGGCACCACCACGATCCAGGGCCGCTACGTCGTGCAGAACAACCGCTGGGGCACCAGCGAGGCCCAGTGCATCAACGTCACCGGCACCGGCTTCCAGATCACCCAGGCCGACGGCTCCGTCGCCACCAACGGGGCGCCCAAGTCGTACCCGTCGATCTTCAACGGCTGCCACTACACCAACTGCTCGCCGGGCACCAACCTGCCCGCGCAGCTCAGCGCCATCGGCAGCGCCCCGACCAGCATCTCGTACAACTACGTCGGCAACGCGGTGTACGACGCCGCCTACGACATCTGGCTCGACCCGACGCCCCGGAAGGACGGCGTCAACAAGACCGAGATCATGGTGTGGTTCAACCACGTCGGTTCCATCCAGCCCGTGGGCTCCAAGGTGGGCACCGCCAACGTGGCCGGGCGCAGCTGGGACGTGTGGACCGGCAACAACGGCGGCAACGACGTGATCTCCTTCGTCGCCCCCTCCGCGATCGACAGCTGGAGCTTCGACGTCAAGGCGTTCGCCAATGAGACGATCGCCCGCGGTCTGGCGCAGAACTCCTGGTACCTCACCAGCGTCCAGGCAGGTTTCGAGCCCTGGCAGAACGGCGCGGGCCTGGCCGTGAGCTCGTTCTCCTCGTCGGTGAACATCGGCGGCGGATCGACCAACGGGGGCACCACCACGGGCGGCACCACCACCGGCGGCACGACGACCGGCGGTACGACCACGGGTGGCACCACCACCGGTGGGACCACCGGCGGCACCGGGTCGGGCGGTTGCAAGGTGACCTTCACCCCGCGGACCTGGCCCGGCGGCTTCACCGCCGACGTCACCGTGACCAACACCGGCTCCGGCACCGTCAACGGCTGGAGGCTGGGCTTCACCCTGCCGGCGGGCCAGACGATCACCAGCGCCTGGAACGCCACGGTCAGCCCGTCCTCGGGAGCCGTCACCGCGTCGAGCCTGGGCTACAACGCCCAGATCCCGCCCGGCGGTTCGCAGTCCTTCGGCTTCCAGGGCACGTCCACCGGCAGCTCCGGCGCGCCCACCTCCTTCACCCTCAACGGCAGCCCCTGCTCCTGATCCCGGGGACTCCCGGTGCGCCGCCCGCCTGCCATGCGGGCGGCGCACCGCCTCTCACCGGGCCGCGGGCAACCGCCTCACGGCAGGAAATCCACCTCGGGGAAAGCGGGGTCCGGGCTGTCGAGCAGGTGCCCCCTGTGACGGGCCGGGCCTCTCACTGTGGCGACGCCCGCTTCCCGTGGGAGAGTCCTGCACGTGATCGATGAGGATGGCGTCCGGGTCCGCGAACTCGTACTCGCGGAAGGGGTTCGCCCTGCGGACGCCGTGCGTGTTCATCGCGAAGCGCTGCACGTGCTGCGTTCGAGCATCGACGCGGCACACATCGACGCCTACAGCGGTGACACCTGGCCGGCCGAGGTCCTGCACTCGTACGAGCGTGCGCTGTCACTGGCTCGGCAGGAGGTCGCGAGCGGCAGCCGCTCCAAGCGCTCCGATCCCGGGATGGGGATCGACCTCGACGTGCGAGACGACGGGCAGTTCACGGTGTTGTCGGACCTGGCGCCCTACACGATCCACGCCGAGGGCCGGCGGGCCGGCCGGCAGGTCTTCAGTGCCGGCGATTCCGGAACGGCCCTGTGGATCGAGGTCGCACGGGAACAGGAAGCGGCGCTCCTGTCCCGGTTGGGCCGGCTGGGCATCCCAGCCGGAGTGCTCAAGGTCGTGGGCGGCAGACGAGTCGGGCTGTAGGCCGGGTTCTGTACCCGGGGGCCTCGCGGCCGGCCGGGCGACGGCCATCCATCTAGGGCTGCCGTTGCCGACAGCCTCGTGCGGTCTACCCGCGGACTCGGGCGGGCAGCCCTCGAACGTCCGCGCGGGCGGCGTATCGCTACGACGCCCTCTTGACCTTGCTCCAGGTGGGGTTTACCTAGCTGCCCAGGTCACCCTGGGCACTGGTGGTCTCTTACACCACCGTTTCACCCTTACCGCGGACCGAGGTCCCCGGCGGTCTGTTTTCTGTGGCACTGTCCCGCGGGTCACCCCGGGTGGCCGTTGGCCACCACCTTGCCCTGTGGAGCCCGGACCTTCCTCGGCAGGACCCTGGGGTCCTGACGCGACCGTCCGCCCGGCTCGTCTGCCGTGGGCCCATCGTAGTGGATCAGACCGGAACGCAGAGCACGCCGACCCCTCGGCGCGGGTGCGCCCGCGAGGGGCCCTTCAGGCTCCGGCGGGGCGGCGGTAGGCGCCGTACCACCAGATCAGGGCGAGTTCGCGGGCGAAGGCGGAGTCACCGCCACCGCCGTCCACCCGGATGTGGTGGGCGATCGCCTGGGCGCCGCCCCAGGCGATGATCCGGCTCGCCGCCACGGCGTCGACGTCGGCCGCGGTCGAGCCCGCGGCCTGCTCCGACCGCATGGTCCGCAGCGCCGCCTCCTCGAAACTCTCCAGGTTCGCGGTGTAGAAGTCGCCCACCGCGGAGTCGTAGGACGCCGCCTCCCGGACCGCGGTGATCACCCCCTGGTGGGCACGGTGGATCCTGATCACGTCCTCGAAGAACCGGGTGAGCTGCTCCGGGCCGTCCTCCCCCGCGGCCGGGTCCCACCGGCGGGCGAGCGTCAGCAGTGACTCGCGCAGATCGTCGGTGAGCCGCACCAGCACGTCGGACTTGCTCTGGAAGTGCGCGTAGAAGGTGGCCCGGGACACCGCCGCCTCCTCCAGGATCTGCTGGACGCTGATCTCGGAGAAGGCCTCACCCGAAGCGAGCAGGCGCTCCAGGGCGGACATCAACTGCTCCTGGGTCGCGGCCGAACGCGCGGCGTGGTGGTCGGCCTGGCGCCGGGTCACGGGTCTCATCAGTGCACCTTCCAGTCTGTTCCTGCGCTCGGACCGACCGGGACGGCGCACAGGCTCCACCGGTCAGCGCACCACCGGAAGGGCGAGGTCCCACAGCCGGTCCGCGGCGGCGGGGTCGACCGACCACGTCGCGACGCCGGCCGGCACCTCGGGGCCCCCCTCGACGACCTCCGACTCCTGATTGTCCTCGAAATACCGGCCCGTCACGCCATCGAGGAGCGGCGAGGCCGCCAGCAGCACGGTGGTGGCAGCGCCCTGGGCCGGGGTCTTGAAGTAGTCGGGAGTGATGAGGTTGCCGTCCGCGTCCATGGCACCGAGGGCCCGCATGGTCGCCTGGTCGATGTGGCGTGCCAGGTTGGTGTGGATCACCCCCGGCGCGCAGGCGTTGGCCGTGATGCCGTGCTCCGCCCACCGGCGGCCGGCGCCGACCGCGAGCAGCACGTCGGCGGTCTTCGACTGCGCGTAGGCCACGAAGGGGTCGTAGGGGCGCCGCTCGAACTGCGGGTCGTCGAAGTCGAATCCGGTCCGCAGCTGGGCACCCGAGCTGACCACGACCACGCGCGGCTTCCCGGCCTCCCGCAGGGCCGTGTGCAGGCCGACGGCCAGGGCGAAGTGGCCGAGGTAGTTGACGGCGAGCTGCGTCTCCCAGCCCTGCGGGTTGACCTGGCGGGTCGGGAGCATCATCACGCCGGCGTTGGCTATGAGGGCGTCCAGCGGGCCGCTCCAGGCGTCGCAGAAAGCACGGACCGACGCGGGGTCGGCCAGGTCGAGTGCGGCGGCCCTGACCGTCGGGAATTCCTTGACCAGCGGGTCGGCGGCGGCCGGGTCCCGGGTGGCGACGGTCACCTGCGCACCCGCACCGGCGAGCGCGCGGACCGTCTCGACCCCGAGACCGGAGGAGCCGCCGGTGACGATCATCCGGCGCCCGCGCAGATCGACTCCGTCGATCACCTCGGCTGCGGTGGCACGGCTCCCGAACGGCGTGGTGATCAGCGTCATACCTGTTTCCTGCCTTCACGAAGGGTGGATTTCTCCTGGTTCGCTAAACCATACATGGTGTTCGGACACGCAAGCCGGTGAGAGGTGGCGGCGCCCCCGCCGGACCGCAGCCACACCCCGCCGGGGCCGGGATGGCCTGCGTTGCCGCGTAGGCTGCTGCGGTCCGTCCGCGTGAGTCCGAGGAGAAGCCGTGCTCGTCCTGCTGCCGCCGTCCGAGGGGAAGGCCACCGCCGTGCGCGGGCGGCCGGTCGCGCTCGAAGGGCTGTCGCTGCCCGGGCTCGGCGCGGCGCGCGCGGCCGTCCTCGACGAACTGGTCGCCCTCTGCTCCTCCGACGAGGACAAGGCGGCGGACGTGCTCGGACTCAGTCCCGGCCTGCGTGGGGAGGTCGCCAGGAACGCCGCCCTGCGCACCGCCCCCGCGATGCCCGCCGGGCGGCTCTACACCGGGGTCCTCTACGACGCGCTCGGCCTCGCCACTCTCGACGCGGCCGCCAAGCGGCGCGCCGGGCAGTCGGTGCTCGTGTTCTCCGGGCTGTGGGGCGCCGTACGGCTCGCCGACCGCATCCCGGCCTACCGCTGCTCCATGGCCGTACGGCTGCCGGCCGCCGGCGGGCTCGCCGCCTACTGGAAGCCGCACCTGGAACGGGTCCTGCCGGAAGCGGCGGGGAGCGGGCTGGTGCTCGACCTGCGCTCCTCGGTCTACGCCGGGGCCTGGCGGCCCCAAGGCGACGTCGCCCGGCGCACCGCGACGGTGCGGGTGCTGCACGTGAGTGTTGTCGACGGGGTCGAGCGCAGGAGTGTGGTGTCGCACTTCAACAAGGCGACGAAGGGGCGGTTGGCGCGCGCCCTACTCACCTCCGGGGCGCGGCCTCGGACGCCGGCCGCACTCGTCGCCGACCTCCGCGATCTCGGTTTCACCGTGGAGGCGGAAGGGTCGCGCCTTGACGTTCTCGTGCGCGACCTCCACTGAACAGGTGCTCCGCGGGGTTTCTTGACGGGGCCCTCCGCCGTGGGGTGGCGTCCTTCCCGCCGTCCCGGCTGGGCGCGCCGTTCCTCGCACCCCTGGCGGGAGGCCCCCTGCGGCAGGACGCTCACTTTCGCGCCCGTCCCGGCTGGGGGCGACGTTCTCGCACCCCTGGCGGGATGCCTGACCTTCGCGCCCGCCCCGGCTGGGGGCGACATTCTTCGTATGCCTGGTGGGGGTCGTTGCGGAGGGTGCAACGGGCGTTGCAGGGGGTGGACCGGGGGGAGAGGATGTGCCGCATGGATTCCGTGTTCGGGCTTGCTCCCGTGATACCCGTCGTCGTCGTGGACGACGCCGGCGACGCCGTACCGCTCGCCCGGGCGCTGCTCGCGGGCGGGCTGCGGGCGATCGAGATCACGTTGCGGACCCCGGCCGCGCTGGAGGCGATCCAGGCGGTGGCACACGCGGTGCCGGACGCGGTCGTCGGCGCCGGGACCGTCCTCACGCCGGATCACGCGGCGGCGGCCTCCGCCGCGGGCGCGCGATTCGTGGTCAGCCCGGGGTGGAGCGAGCGGCTGCTCGATGCCATGTGCGGGACGGGGCTGCCGTACCTGCCCGGCGTCTCGACGGCTTCGGAAGTGCTCAACCTGCTCGAACGCGGCGTCACCGACATGAAGTTCTTCCCCGCGGAGGCGGCCGGCGGGGTCCCTTTCCTGCGGTCGCTGGCCTCGCCGCTGCCCCGCGCGCGGTTCTGCCCGACGGGCGGGATCGACGCGGCCCGGGCACCGGGCTATCTGGCCCTGCCCAACGTGGCCTGCGTCGGCGGCAGCTGGATGATCCCGGGGGATCTGCTCGCCGCCCGGGACTGGGAGGGCGTCACCGCGCTGGCCAAGGAGGCGGCGGCGCTGGCGCCCTGATCAGGCCAGGTGCGCCGTGGCGTTGAGGAAGCGTACGGACGCGTTGCCGTCGGGGTAGTGGGCCACCGCCGACAGGGACGCGGGGGCGAGGTCCATCCGGAAGACGGCCTCGTGCGGTGCGCCGAGTGCGAGCCGGACCAGCGTCTTGATCGGCGTCACATGGCTGACCAGCAGCACCGTACGGCCGCGGTGCGCCGCCAGCAGTTCGTCCCTGGCGGCCGCCACCCGGGACGTGACGTCGTCGAAGCTCTCGCCGCCCGGCGGTGCGGCGGCGGGTCCGGCGAACCAGGCGTCCAGCTCGGCGGGGAACCGCTCGCGCACCTCGGCGAAGGTGCGGCCTTCCCACGCCCCGAACGCGGTCTCGCGCAGCCCGTCCGCGACGGTGACCGGCAGCCCGAGCCGGTCGGCCACCGGCCGCGCGGTCTCCAGGCAGCGCGCCAGCGGCGAGGAGACGACGGCCTCGACCGCTTCCAGCACGGCGGCCCCCGCCACCTGCCCCGCCTGCCCGCGCCCGCGCTCCGAGAGCGCCGGGTCGGCGCCGCCGCTGCCGGAGAAGCGCCGCTCCGCGGTGAGCGCGGTCTCCCCGTGCCGCAGCAGGAAGAAGACCGTCTCGTCCGCCATGCGGCTACAGTCCCGAGTCGGCCGTACGCACCAGGATCCGGCGGCAGTTCTCGCACCGGACGACCTGGTCGCGGGGGGCGGCCCGCACCTCGTTCAGCTCGGTGATGTTCAGTTCGAGGCGGCAGCCCTCGCAGCGCTTCTGGTAGAGCCGCGCCGCGCCGACGCCGCCCTGCTGGGCCCGGAGCTTGTCGTAGAGCTTGATCAGGTCGTCGGGGACGGAGGCCGCCAGCACCTCGCGCTCCTTGGCGGCGGTGAAGCCCTCCGCGTCGATGCCTTCGAGGGCGGCGGTCTTGCGGGCCTCGGCCTCGGCGACCTTGGCCTGGACCGACTCGACCCGGCCTGCCAGCTCGGTGGCCCGCTCCTGGGCGGCCTCGCGGCGCTCCATGACGTCGAGGACGACGTCCTCCAGGTCGGACTGCCGCCTGGCGAGCGAGGCGAGCTCGCGCTGGAGGTTCTCCAGGTCCTTGGGGCCGACCGCGCCGGAGTCCAGCCGCTGCTGGTCGCGTACGGCCCGCTGGCGGACCTGGTCGACGTCCTGCTCCGCCTTGGTCTGCTCTCGTGCGGTGTCGCTCTCCTCGGTCTGCGCGGCGACCAGCAGGTCGCGCAGTTGGGCGAGGTCGGCGCCGAGCCGTTCCAGCTCGGTGTGCTCGGGAAGGGTCCTGCTCTTGTGGTCCAGCTGCGCGATGCGCGCGTCGAGGGCCTGGACTTCGAGAAGGCGGATCTGGTCGGCGGGCTCGGCGTTCAGCGGGGGGCTCCTGGGCTGCTGGAAGGGACGGAGGAAGCGGAGGGTGCGTGCGCCGTCCACGGGTCGGTGACGGCGTACGAGACCTGGGTGCTCAGCGCCCAGCCGTGCCGCTCGGCGAGCGCGTCGACCTGGCGTGCGGCCTGCGGGCACCACGGCCATTCGGTGGCCCAGTGGGCGGCGTCGAGAAGCGCAGGCGGGCCCGCCTGGCGGGCCTCGGAGGCGGGGTGGTGGCGCAGGTCGGCGGTCAGGTACGCGTCCACACCCGCGGCCCGTACCTGTTCGAAGAGGCTGTCCCCCGACCCGCCGCACACCGCGACGGTGCGCACCGGCGCGGCCGGGTCGCCGGCGATACGCAGCCCGGTGGCGGTGCCGGGCAGCCCGCGGGCGGCCTGTTCGGCGAACTCGGCCAGGCTGAGCGGCACGTCGAGCGCGCCGATCCTGCCGAGGCCGCGGCGGTTTTCCGGGTCTGTCGGGTCCGGCACCAGCGGGCCGGTGACCCGCAGGCCCACGGCTGCGGCGAGGGCGTCCGAGACGCCGGGGTCGGCGCGGTCGGCGTTGGTGTGCGCGACGTAGAGGGCGATGTCGTTGCGGATCAGGTCGTGGACGACCTGCCCCTTGAAGCCGGCCGGGCCGACCGGGGCGACGGTCGTCGTGCCGCGCAGGTAGAGGGGGTGGTGGGTGACCAGCAGGTCGGCGCCGGCCGCGATGGCCTCGTCCACGACCTGCCGGACCGGGTCGACGGCGAAGACGACCCGGCCGACCTGGGCGGACGGATCGCCGCACACCAGCCCCACGGCGTCCCAGTCCTCGGCGAGTGCCGGGGGCCAGAGGGCGTCGAGGGCGGCGGTGACGTCGGAGAGGCTGGGCACGTAGGGAAGGTTACCCGGGTTGCCGCCGGCACTGTCCCCGCCCGGAACGAGGCCCACCTCGCGGCCCGGGACGCCTCCGGGCGCCGGACCTCCGACATGCCGCTCCGCGTGTGCATGGTGCAACTTTGGGCTGACGTCACTCGTCAGCACGAGTGACGTCAGCCCAGAATCGATCACACCCACATCCCGGCTCCGCCCCGGAGTGCGGGGCGTTCCGCAGCGGGGTGGTTCAGCCCGCGAGGTAGTGGGTCAGGTCGGCGACCACCTGGTCGGCGGCCGTCACGCCGAGGCCGAGGTACCAGGTCTCGTCGGGGACGTCGAAGGCGTGGCCGGCCTTGACCGCGCGGAGGTTCTTCCACAGCGGGTTGGACTGGGCGCGGGCCTTGTCCGTGGTGCCGGGGTCGCCGTAGACGCCGGTGAAGATGTAGTCGCCGTCGGCCTTGTCGATGTTCTCGGCGGAGATCTCCGCGGCGAGGTCGTCGATGTCCTGGATCTTGGGCCTCGGGATGCCGGCGTCCTTGAGGATGGTGCCGATGAAGGACGCGTTGCCGTAGAGCCGGGTCTTGCCGTCCTGCATGTAGCGGACCATCGACACGACCGGCTTGTCGGCGCCGAGCGCGGTGTCCAGCGCCTTGATCCGGTTGTCGTAGTCGGCGAGCTTCGCCTCCGCCTCGGCGGTCTTGTCGAGGGCGGCGGCGTTGAGCAGGTAGTTCTGCTTCCAGGTGAAGCCGGGGCGGATCGAGAACACGGTCGGCGCGATCTTGCTGAGTGCCGCGTACTGCGGGGCGGCGCGCAGCTGGCTGCCGAGGATGAGGTCGGGATGGAGGCCGGCGATGGCCTCCAGGTTGAGGCTGTTGATGGTGCCGACGCTCTTCGGCTGCCCGCCGTCCTTCTTCAGGTACGACGGCAGCTCGGGCGAGCCCTCGCTCGGCGCGTAGCCGACCGGCTTGACGCCGAGCGAGACGACGTTGTCGAGCTCGCCGACATCGAGGACCACCACCCGGGTGGGCCGGGCCTTGACGACGGTGGTGCCCATGGCGTGGGTGATGGTGCGCGGGAACTGGCCGGGCTTGGCGTCGGTGCCCATCTGCGCGGTCTTGTCGGCGGCCGAGCCGAAGTCCTTGCCGCCCTTCGCGACGGACTGCTTGTCCTTGCCCTTGGCGGCGGTCCCGCTGTCGCTGCCGGAGTCGCCGGAGGAGCTTCCGCAGGCGGCGAGGGAGAGGCCGGCGGCAACGGCGAGGGCGACGACGGCGGTGTGGCGGCGCCGATGAGACATGGGTGCACTCCTGGAACGATTCTCAGCAATTTCTTAGGTGAGCCTAACCTGAGCCCCCGGAATGCCGTACTCCACCCCCTCGCGCCCCCTCCCGCTCAGCACAACCACCCCCGTTCCGCGGCGGAATCACGCGAACCGACACCCTTACGTGTGAACTGCCCGCACTCGCGTTGATCGTCCGGAGATACGAAAACTACGGTCCTGTCCGGGAGGTGGACGTTTCATATGACCGTCAGTGCAGTGGGCGCCATGAGCGCCCTTCGGACAGGGGGCGCACCGCGTGCCGTGCGCCGGTCGGGCTTCACGATCGCCGCCGACGGCTCGTACGCCGCCTGCCTCGCCGAGATCGCAGGACCCGATGGCAGCGCAGGCCCGGGAGGCGGCGGGCTGCTCGCCGAGCGGTGGACGCTCGCCGGGCCGGAGCCGTACGCCGTACCGCTGCCGGGGCCGCAGCCGGAGGAGCCCGGCACCCAGGTGCTGGCGCTGGCCGACGGGCGGGTGCTGATCAGGCGCCGGGTCGCCGCCGACCGGCACAGCCTGTCGCTGCTCTCCCCGACGGGACCCGGCACCGGGGAGCTGCCGTTGGGCACGCTCGCCGGCGACGTACGCCTGCTGCCGCCCGCGCCCGGCGCCGCATACGCCCTCGCCTGGGAGGAGGACGCCGACCGCACCGGGATCTGGCGGGTGCACGGCACTCCCGACGGCGTGCCGGAACTCGCCATGACGGTGCCGGGCCGGTGCACGGGCGGGGTCTGGCTCGACCGGGTGGGCCGGCTGCTCGCGGTGGACCGCGAGCTCGACGGGCGGACCAAGGCCGTCGCCGTCGACCTGCACACCGCGCGCACCAGCCCGCTGCTCCAGCTCACCGACGACAGCGACGACCGACTGCTGCTCGCCGAGCCGGACAGCGGCCTGCTGCTGCTGCGCAGCGACGCCACCGGTGAGGCGCGGCTCGGCTGGGGGGTGCTGGGCAGCAGGCGCCCGGTGCGCTTCCCCGACGCGCTGCGGGTGCCCGGCGTCCTGCTCACCCCGGTCGCCGCGCAGCCGGGTCAGATCCTGATGCCCGAGGCGTCGGTGGTGGCGCTGCGGGCCGAGGTGCCGGGCGGCGCGGAGTCGCTGGCGCTGTGGCGGCCGGGCGAGCGCCGGCTGCACTGGCGGGCGTCGCCGCCCGGGTGGTTGGGCGCGGCCGGCATGTGGATGCCGGGGGACGAACTGCGGCTGCCGTACGCGGCGGACGGCCTCCCGTGCGGGCTCGCAGCGTACGACCCGCCGGCCGGCTGGCCGGAGCCGGCCGCCCGGGCGGCGACGGGAGTGGTCGTCCACGTGCCGGCCCGGCTGCCCGCGCCGCTTCCCGCGACCCGCAGGAAGTGGAACGTCCTGCCCTTGCAGCAGGCGCCGCTGGCCGCCGCGAAGGCCGGGTGACCCGCGTGGCCGGGACCGCGGGCGCACCGGTGCGCCCGCCGCTCGCCGTCATGCGCAGGGGCGCCCGGCGTGACCACGGGTACTCCCTGCTCGCGCGCTTCCGGCGCCGCCGCCCGACGGGGAGTACGGCCGTGCCCGCCACCGTGCCCGCCGCCGATCCCGCCGCCGATCCCGCCGCCGAGCGGCAGCCCGACGGCCACCCGGGACGCCATCGCGGCGCCGCCTCCCCGGAACCGGAAGCTGCTGACGCGCCTTCACCACCGCCGCCCGGCCGCCACCGCCGCCCTGAGGACTCCCCCTCGTAGGGCGCCGCCGCACGCGCAAGGCCCGGGCGCCGGGCCGGAGTCGGGCAGGCAGGCAGGCAGGCAGGCAGGCAGGCAGGACATTTGTACCGGGGAGCGCGGGACAATCGGTGCTGCCGGGGTCCTGCCTGCGCTGCGTAACGTCATGCCCATGAAAAAGACGGGGGCGGTCCACTTCGGGGCCGTACACAAGAGTTTCGGCAGCGTCGAGGCGGTGGCCGGCCTCGACCTGGAGATCGCCAGGGGCGAGACGCTGGCACTGCTCGGCCGCAACGGCGCGGGCAAGTCGACGACCATCGCCCTGCTGCTGGGGCTGGACCGGCCGGACTCCGGCGAGGTCCGGCTGTTCTCCGGCACACCGCAGGAGGCCGTGCGGGCGGGCCGGGTGGGGGCGATGCTCCAGGTCGGCCAGCCCATTCCGCGCACCACCGTCAGGGAGCTGGTCGGCTTCGTGGCGTCCACGTATCCGCACCCCATGCCGGTGCGCGAGGCACTCGACCTGGCCGGGATCGGCGAGCTGGCAGGGCGCCGGGTGGACAGGCTCTCCGGCGGGCAGGCCCAGCGGCTGCGCTTCGCGCTGGCGGTGGCAGGCGGCCCTGAACTCCTCGTGCTCGACGAGCCGACCGCCGCGCTCGATGTGGAGGCGCGCCGGGCCTTCTGGCGGTCGATGCGCAGCTACGCGGCCCGCGGCAACACCGTGCTGTTCTCCACGCACTACCTGGAGGAGGCCGACGACAACGCCGACCGCATCGTGGTGATCGACCAGGGCCGGAAGGTCGCGGACGGCACCGGCGAGGCCATCAAGCGGCGGGTGGGCGCGACCCTGGTCTCCTTCGACCTGGCGGGCGAGGCCACCGAAGGGCTGCGGGCGCTGCCGGGGGTCATCGCCATGGAGGTGCGCGGGGACCGGGCGGTGCTGCGCAGCGCCGACTCCGACGCGACCGTCGTCGCCCTGGCGCGGGCGGGCCGCGTCCGCCGGCTCGCGGTCGCACCGGCCAGCCTGGAGGACGCCTTCCTCACCCTCACCGCACACCCCGCGGAGACGAAGGCCGGCGCCGAGGCCGGCACGGCGACCCACGCCGACACCTACCAGGAGGCCGTCCGATGATCGAGTACGTCCGTCTTGAAGTCCGCCGCACCCTGCGGGACACCGGTTTCGTGGTCGTCGGGGTGGCCACGCCGCTGATGATGTATCTGCTGTTCACCAACCTGGGCACCGACAACAGCCAGGACCGGATGGACTACGCCCGCTTCGCGATGATCGGCATGGCCGCGTACGGCGCGCTGGGCGCGGCGCTCGCGGTGGGGCCCGGCGTCGCGGAGGACAAGGCCCGTGGCTGGCTGCGGCAGTTGCGGGTCACCCCGCTCACCCCGCTCCAGGTGGTGCTCGGCCGCGCGCTGACCGCAGGCGTCACCGTGCTGCCGGCGATCGTGACCGTCTTCACGGCGGGCGCGCTGGTGAACGGCGTACGGCTCGCGGTGTGGCAGTGGGCGGCGGCCGCGGTCCTGATGTGGCTGGGCACCATCCCCTTCACCCTGCTCGGCCTCGGCAACGGCTACGGGCTCACCGCCCAGACCACCGGTGTCGTGAGCATGGTCAGCATGATGGGGCTTTCCGTGGTCGGCGGGCTGTGGATCCCGGTCGACGTCTTCCCGCACTGGCTGGCCTCGATCTCCCGCTGGACACCGACCAACCGCTTCGGTGACCTGGGCTGGAGCGTGCTCGACCGCCATGCGCCCGGCGCCGGAACGGTCGGTGTGCTGGGCCTTTGGCTGGCTGTTTTCGCCGGTTACGCTGTGTTCTCCTACCGGCGGAGCGCGCGGACCGCATGAGGCGGGTCGCAGGGGCGGACCGCACAGGTCCGCCCTCCCCCGGCGGGCGCACGATGCACGCGGCACCGACGGGGACGGGGACCCACATGGCGACGACTGCGACCAGCACGGCCGGTTCGGCCGGGGCGGCGGAGAAGGATCCGATCAAGGAGCGGTGCCGCCGAGGGTGGCGGTGGTGGAGGCGCGGTCCGATGGAGTTCGAGCAGGAGATCGAGCGCATCAAGGCCCCGGACGGCGGTGCGCTGATCCCGTGGCTGCTGATGGCGGTCGGCCCGGCGAGCGACGTGGTCAAGGGCGAGGTGCCGATACCGTGGCTGGCCGCGTCCGGCCTCGCCCTTTTCTGCGCGCTGTACGTGTGCACGATCCGGGCCGCGTTCAGCGAGCGGCTGCGGACCGGGCGGCTGCCCTACCGGCTGCTGTGGGCGCTGGCGGCGCTCACGCTCTCCATGGCGATCGGCTACGGCGGCAACTTCATGCTGCTGTTCGTCCTGGTCTCGCTGTGCGCGGGCAGCCTGTCGAGCAGCCGGCGCGGACTGGGCATGACGCTGACCGTGCTCAGCGCCTCCGCGGGCACCGTGTCGGGCCTGCACCACGAGGGCTTCTGGAGCACGGCGAGCCTGTCCTACGGCACCTTCCTCTCCGGTCTCGTCGTCTCGGTGATCATCTCCCTCTTCCACGCGGTGGCCCAGCTCAAGGCGACCCGGCAGGAGCTGGCGCGCAACGCGGTGGCGGAGGAGCGGCTGCGCTTCTCCCGCGACCTGCACGACCTCCTCGGCCACACCCTCTCCGTGGTCGTGGTGAAGGCCGAGGCGGCCCGCCGGCTGGCCCCGCGCAACCTGGAGGCGGCGCTGGCCCAGGTCGCGGACATCGAGTCGGTGGGACGCCAGGCCCTGACCGAGATCCGCGAGGCCGTCAGCGGCTATCGCGAGGGCAGCCTGTCCACCGAGCTGGACCGGGCGCGCTCGGCCCTGGCCGCCTCCGACATCGAGGTCGTACTCCAGGAGTCGGGCCCGCCGCTGCCCCCGCAGACCGAGGCGCTGCTCGGCTGGGTGGTACGCGAGGGGGTCACCAACGTCGTACGCCACAGCGGCGCGAACCTGACGCGTATCGAACTGAGCTCGGCCGACGGCCTGGCGCATCTGACGATCACCGACAACGGCCGCGGCCTCGCGGAACCTCAGGCCCCCGCTGCCGCCGGCTCCCCCGGTGGGACGGCGGTCCTGCGGTCCGCCCGCACCGGCACCGGGCTGCGGGGGCTGGCAGAACGCCTCGCCGCCGCCGGCGGTTCGCTGACCTCGGGCCCCTGCCCCGCGGGCGGCTTCCGGGTGGCGGCGGTGCTGCCGGTGGGCGAGGACACCGCGGCCTGACGCCGGCCGGCTCCGGCGGCTCAGCCGCGGAGGTCGGCGACCAGCCGGAAGCGCTGGAGCACCACGAGGGTGTCGTCGTCGACGGTGAAATCCGGGTCGTCCATCGCGGCCCGCATCTCCGGGCTGTGCCAGAACTCCTCGTGGGTCCTGCGCCAGCCGGCGACGCTGGTGTCGCCCTCCCCCTCGTCCACCGCGTGTGCGAGGTCCACCTCGCGCAGCGGCACGACCCGCACCTCGGTGAACTCCATGACGGCGACCGGGTGGTCCGCCGAGTCCACCACGACCGCCCGCGCCCCCACCTCCGGCAGCGCCTCGCCCTCGTGCTCGTAGGCGGCGAGTACCCCGGTGGTGGCGGTCTTGCTGCCGTCGAGAACCGCCGCGACCAGCTGGTCCCTGAGCGGACCGGGAAAACCGAACTGCTCGACGGGCAGCGCCGCGATGTCGGCGTCGGATGCGTGTGTCATGGGCCCACGGTAGCCGCGGGCCCAGGCGCGCTACTCGCAGAATTCGTCCTGCTTCTGCCCGCGCGTGAACCGGGCGAACAGGGGCGGGGAGTCCCAGCCCGGCTCCTGACCGCTGAGCCAGCCCTGGAGCTTCGGCGAAGGGGGGTGGCGCACACCGCCGGCCCAGTAGAAGCCGATGCCGAGCAGGGCGCCCAGCACGGCGATCCCGAAGCAGATCCACAGGGCCGTCCTCGTCCCCGAGTCGGCGTTGCTCCCGACGGTGGCGGCGATGTAGAGCAGCACCGGGGCGATCATGAACGCCGCCACCGCCCGCATCAGCTCGATGATCGCGAACACCCGCTGCACGTTGTTGGAGCGCAGCGAGAAGCCGGCGATGAACAGCGCCGGCACGACGGAGGCGCCGACGCCGACGCCGACGAAGCCGGAACCCACCGAGGTGAGGACGGACGTGGTCGGGGAGGCACCGTTCATGATCAGGATGCCGGCGGCCAGGAAGGCCATCCCGACCAGGACGTAGTAGTGCAGCCCGCGGGTGCGGAAGATGAAGCCGAAGGCGATCGCGGTGATCACCGCGCCGCCGAACTCGGGGAGGTAGAGCAGTCCCAGGTGCAGCGGCGAGACCCGGGGTGACAGCGCGGTCAAGGTCAGCGAGATCGCCGACACCGAGGCGGCCGCCGCGCAGATCGCGGCGACGATACCGGCGACCGGCAGCGTGCTGATCAGGCTGCGCACGCACAGCAGCGGATCCTTGGCCGTGTACTCGTGGACGAAGAGGATGATGATCAGCAGCAGCCCGCCGAGCAGCGGCCCGATCGTGTGGGCGTCGACGAAGGGGTGGGTGAGCAGCTCCGACGCGCCGAAGAACGCGGCCACGCAGCCGACGGTGGCCAGCCCGACCGCGATGAGGTCGACGGGGCCGTCCGGATTGGCCGGCGGGGTGTCCTGGAAGGTCAGGACGGACAGGACGAGCGCGGCCACCGCGATTCCGGCGATGATCCAGAACAGCGGCCGCCAGTCGTGCGCGGAGGCCTGGGCGCCGCCGATCACCGGGCCGAGAGCGACCGCGCCGAAGATGCACACGTTCAGGACCACGGCGGTCTCGCGCAGCCTGGACGCCGGATACCCGATGATCAGCGGCGGCACGGAGGCGATCAGCAGCAGGCTGGTGCACAGGCCCTGGAGGATGTGTCCGACGATGAACATCGCGGGTACGGTCGCCGCCGCGGTGAGGACCGAGCCGATCACGAGCAGCGTGCCGTAGATGATCAGCATCCGCCGCTGCGGGAGGTGCTGGGCGAACTGCACCGCGAGCACCGTGCCGACCGCGTAGCCGGCGTTGGCCATGCCCGAGACCAGGTTGATCGTCTGGAGGCTCATGTCCAGGTCGGCGGCGATGATCGGGGTGAGGGGCCCCAGAGCCGCCGAGAGGGCCAGATACGGCACCAGGGCGAAAACGACCATCGCCGCCACCGCGGGATAGCGGCCGGCCAGGGGACCCTGTCGCATCGGTCGGTTTCTCCTTTTTCATCAGCAAATAGGGCGTACTGCCACCATCGTTAACCGCCGTCGCCGCGCTCCCCCCGAGCGGAGCCGTTGAAGTCACCCGATCGACACTCGACGGCGCGCGTGCGCGCCCGCTCCCGCACCCGCGTGGACGGCCCGGTGGACGGCCCGGTGCGGGCGGGCGGGCGCTGGATACGCTGACCCGCATGACTGACGCACCCGGTGGGCCGCCGGTGACACGAGTGCTGCTCGCCGAGGACCAGGGGATGATGCGCGGGGCGCTGGCGCTGCTGCTCGACCTCGAGGACGACATGGAGGTCGTCGCCCAGGTCGCGGCGGGCGACCGGATCGTGGAGGAGGCACTGGCCGCGCGGCCGGATGTGGCCCTGCTCGACATAGAACTGCCCGGACGCAGCGGCCTGGACGCGGCGGCGGAGCTGCGGCGGCGGCTGCCGGAGTGCCAGGTGCTGATCCTGACGACGTTCGGGCGGCCGGGGTATCTGCGGCGGGCGATGGAGGCGGGGGCGGCCGGGTTCCTGGTGAAGGACGGGCCGGTGGAGGAGCTGGCAGGGGCGATCAGGCGGGTGCTGCGCGGGGAGCGGGTGATCGACCCCGCGCTGGCCGCGGCGGCGCTCAGCGCGGGTCCGAGCCCGCTCACCCCGCGCGAGCAGGATGTGCTGAACGCCGCGGCGGACGGCGCCACGGTCGCGGACATCGCGGGCCGGCTGTTCCTGTCGGAGTCGACGGTGCGCAACTACCTGTCGGCCGCCATCGGCAAGACCGGCACCCGCAACCGCATGGAGGCGGTCCGCACCGCCCGGCAGAACGGCTGGCTCTGAGGTCAGGCAGCCTCGCGCGGCGCCGGTTTCGGCAGCAGCACCACCAGGCACGTACCGGCGGCGAGGAAGGCCGCGCCGATCAGGAAGGCCAGTCCGTAGCCTGCGGACAGCGCCTGGGCGCCGGTCGCGCCCGCGGCCGTACGGGTCGCGATACGTGACGCGGCCGCCGTCGCGAGGATGGTCAGGCCGAGCGCCCCGCCGAGCTGGCGCGAGGTGTTGAGCAGGCCGGAGACCAGGCCTTGCTCGCCGCGCCCGACGCCCGACATGGCCACCGCCGAGATCGGGGTGAGCAGCAGTCCCGCGCCGAGCATGGTCAGGATGCCGGGCCCGAGGATGATGCCGAGGAAGGTGCCGTCGGCGGTGATCCGGCTCTGCCAGACGGCGCCGGCGACCGCGATCACCCCGCCGGCCGCGCCGATCACCCGTGCGTCGATCCGGCTCATCAGCCGCGGGGCGAGTTTGGAGCCGACGATGATCGCGGCGGTGTGCGGGAGGAAGGACAGTCCTGCGCGTATCGCGCTGTAGTGCAGCACCTGCTGCATGTAGAGCGACAGGAAGTACCAGACCGCGAAGGTCGCGGCGCCGGCGGTGAACAGCACGGTATTGGCGGAGGCCACCGAGCGGATGGTGAACAGCCGCAGGGGGATCAGGGGTTGGGCGGTCCGTGCCTCCACCGCGGTGAACAGCGCGAGGACCGCGAGGCCGCCGATCAGCGGACCGAGCGACATCGCGGAGGTCCAGCCGTGCGACTCGGTCTCGGCGATGCCGTAGGCGAGGGCACTGACGCCGCCGGTGACCAGGACCGCGCCGGGGACGTCGAGCCTGCGGGCGGCGGCGCCCTTGCTCTCGGTGAGCCACAGGGCAGCGCCGACCAGGACAAGCGCGCCGATCGGCACATTGACCAGCAGCACCCAGCGCCAGGACAGCAGGTCGGTGAGCAGCCCGCCGACGAGGCCGCCTGCCGCGCCGCCGCCGGCGCCGACGGCCGTCCAGGTGCCGATCGCCCGGGTCCGCTCGGGTCCTTCGGGGAAGGAGGTGGTGAGGATGGACAGCGTGGTGGGTGCGAGCACCGCGGAGCCGAGCCCCTGCACGGCGCGGGCGGTGATGAGCATCCACGGGCTCTGGGCGAGGCCGCCGGCCAGGCTGGCCGCGGTGAACAGGCCGAGGCCGGTGAGGAAGGTCCGCTTGCGGCCGAAGAGGTCCGCGGCCCGGCCGCCGAGCAGCAGGAAGCCGGCGAAGGCGAGCGCGTAGCCGTTGACCACCCACTGCTGGCCGGTCTCGCCGAAGCCGAGCGCGCCGCGCATCGACGGCAGCGCGACGTTGACCACCGAGACGTCGAGCACGACGAGGAACTGCCCCGCGCACACCGCGAGGAGCACCGCCCAGGCGGGTGGCGCGGCCCGTCTGCCGGGGCCGGCGGGGTCGGTGGGGCCTGTCCGGGCGCGCTGTCCGAGGATTTCGCTCACGGCGTCCATGCTGCCGCCGTCGCCGCCGCGGGGGCATCGGCATTTCGGCCTACGCCCAACGGCCTGGGCCTGCGGGGTTGCAGGCGGCATCGGCCCGGACCGGCGGTGGGCTCGGCGGGTGGGCTCGGCGGGTGGGCTCGGCGGGTGGGCTCGGCGGACCTCGCGACCAGCGGCTTCGTAGGATGCCGGGATGACTGACGTGCTCGCGGCGTTCGAGGCCGCCAAGGGGTTCATGCCCGCGGACGAGGGCTTGGCACTCCATGCGGCGGCCCGCGGCGCCGCCGCCGACCTGGGGCTGCCGGTGCTGGAGGTCGGCACCTACTGCGGGCGCTCCACGATCCTGCTGGCGGACGCGGCCCGGCAGGCGGGCACCGTCGTGGTGACCGTGGACCACCACCGGGGCAGCGAGGAGCAGCAGCCGGGCTGGGAGTACCACGACCCGTCGCTCGTGGACCCGCACACCGGGCTGATCGACACGGTGCCGCACTTCCGCCGCACCCTGCACGCCGCCGGTCTCGAACCGCACGTGGTCGCGGTGGTGGGGCGGTCGCCGCAGGTGGCGGCGCTGTGGACGCGGCCCTTCTGCCTGGTCTTCATCGACGGCGGGCACACCGACGAGCACGCGGCGGCCGACTACGAGGGCTGGGCGCCCCGGGTCGCCCGGGGCGGACTGCTGGCGATCCACGACGTGTTCGCCGACCCGGCCGACGGCGGGCAGGCGCCCTACCGCATCTACCGCCGCGCGCTGGAGTCCGGCGACTTCGTCCAGGAGTCCGCGACCAGGTCGCTCCAACTGTTGCGCAGAGTGACCGACGGCACCGCACGGTAGTACGCGGCCGGGTCCGCGGGCCGCTTCACCGGGGCCGCTGCGTGGCGGCGAGCGGGGCCGATAGAGTCGCGGGCGTGTTCAGCAACGAGTCACACGGGGGCGCTCGGAGCCGGTCGCTGGTCATCACGGCAATCGTGCTGGTCGCGGCCCTCGCGGGGGGCTGGTTCGTGTTCGGCGCGCGGCACGGCTCCGACGACGGCGCCACGGCCGGCCGGGGCCCCGCCGCGGGGGATTCCACGGCGGCGCCGGACAGCGGTTCCGCGGGCTCCCCGGTGGCACACGGTGACGCCACGCCCACCCCGGTCACGACCTCGGCCGCCGCGCCCCGCAAGGAGCTGACGGGCAGGACGATCGTCATCGACCCGGGGCACAACCTCGGCAACGCGAAGCACACCGCCGAGATCGGCAAGTCCGTCGACATCGGCACCAACCGCAAGGCGTGCGACACCACCGGCACCGCGACCAACGCCGGCTACCCGGAGTCGACGTACACACTGGACGTCGCCCACCGGGTGCGGGCACTGCTGGAGGCGCGCGGCGCCAAGGTCGTGCTGACCTACGACGGCGACCGGCCGTACGGCCCGTGCGTGGACGAGCGGGCCAGGATCGGCAATGCCGCGCACGCCGATGCGGCGCTGTCGATCCACGCGGACGGCGCCCCCGCCGACAAGTTCGGCTTCCACGTGATCGCGCCCAAGTCGGTGCACGCGGGCGCGGCGGACACCCGTGCCATCGCGGCGCCCTCGCTGCGCCTGGCGACCACCCTGCGGTCGCATTTCCACACCGCGACGGGTGAACCGCTGGCAAACTACCTCGGTGGCAAGGGACTGACGATCCGCGACGACCTCGGCGGCCTCAACCTCTCGACGGTGCCGAAGGTCTTCATCGAATGCGGCAACATGCGCAACGCGCACGACGCCGCCGCGTTGACGAACTCCGCCTGGCGGCAGCACGCTGCCCTGGGGATCGCCGACGGGCTCACCGCCTTCCTCGAAGGGAAGAGGTGACGGGGCTGTAGCAGTCCGGTATGGATCGTGCACCAATGCCCATACCCGGCCACCGGGCCAAGATCGTCCTCGTACCATGGGGCACCGCACCGAGTGGCCCAAGAGAACTGACAGAACTGACAAAGGACAGGACCTGACGTGAACATCCGCTCCCTGACCCGAGGAGACGGCGCGGTGATCGGAGCAGCGGTGCTGCTCCTGATCGCCTCGTTCCTGCCGTTCTACAGCTTGGGGTCCGAGTCCCGGAACCTTTGGCACTCGGACTGGTTCCCCACCCTGCCGTCGGTGACGCTGGCGGCGCTGGTGGCCGCAGGCGCCGTACTCATGGCGCGTGCCCCGCAGTTCGCCGGCAAGCAGGTGCTCGGGCTGTCGTTCGACCAGTGGGCCGTGGCCCTGTCGATCTTCGTCGGCTGGACCGCGGTGTGGGCGACCCTCTTCCACAACCCGGAGGGCCTCGACAAGGGGTCAGGCAACTGGCTGACCCTGCTGTTCGGCCTGGCCATCGCGGTCGTCGCGCCGCTGTCGGGTCGGCTGCCGGCGCTCAAGGCCCCGCTCATGGGCACCCCGTCGCCGGTCGGCCAGCAGCAGCCGTACGCGGTGGGCGGCGCGGCTCCCTACGGTGCCGCCCCGCAGCAGGCCGGCTACGGCTACCCAGGCGGCGCGCAGTCCGTCGACCCGGCGTTCGGCCAGCAGCAGTACGCGCAGGCGGCGGCTCCGCAGCCGACGCCCGCCGCCGCGGCCCCGGCGTCGGACTTCACCGCGTTCTGGTTCGCGGTGCCGGTGCCGCGCCCGCTGTTCGCCGAGGACGGTTCGGGCTCGCAGATCGCAGAACTGACCCCCGGCACCTGGTACCTGGCGGTCGACCAGCGCGGCTCCGCGCTGATCGCGCAGACCCAGGACGGCCGTCGCGGCGTGCTCCAGGACAGCAGCGGCATCCAGCGCGGCTGAACCGTATCCCCGCAGGCCGGGGGGGGGGGCCCCCCCCCCCCCGGGGGGGGGCCCCCCGGGGGGGGCGGGGGGGGGGAGCAAAACCGGTGGAGCCCCC
>NZ_JBICTO010000002.1:531630-624060 GCF_043197715.1 Streptomyces sp. NPDC049040 | reverse complement strand
GCGCTGAGCGCGCCGCCCCGGGCGGGCGGGGGGGGGGTGCCCCCGCCCCGCCGCGCCACCCCGCGGGGCTCACCGTTACCCCCGCGGGCGGGGGGCCGCCCCCCCCCCCCGGGGGGGGCCGGCCGCCGTGTTGCGCAAGGGGGTTCGAACGAACGGGTTTCGACCAC
The DNA here is from genome assembly GCF_043197715.1 of Streptomyces sp. NPDC049040. NCBI lineage: Bacteria > Bacillati > Actinomycetota > Actinomycetes > Kitasatosporales > Streptomycetaceae > Streptomyces > Streptomyces sp. NPDC049040. The sequence continues at coordinate 623,893 of NZ_JBICTO010000002.1, read as the reverse complement.
CCGATCGGGGCAAGACGGCTGTCATGGCCAGACGGTATGGCGGCAACCCCGCCGCGGTGATCATTCTCATCGCCGCAGACATCGCTGCATTGATCCTCGTCCTGTGGATCCTCTTCTTCGTCTTCGACGCCAACCGGGCGAACGACTTGGTCGACTGGGTCCACCACTCGGCCAACTGGTTGGCAGGGTGGTCGAAGGACCTGTTCACGGTGGACAACGCCAAGTGGCGCACCGTGCTCAACTACGGCCTGCCTGCGGTCGTCTACATGCTGATCGCGCATGCCATCGCCGGCCGGGTCAACCGGGCCTGACGCCCGGGTGATCCGTCAGAGCCGGGTCGGACAGCAGCCGGGCGCAAGGCCGTTCGGCAGTCGCTCGGCCCCGAAAACGGCGGTGGTCGCCTCGTCCCCCCCGAGAGCGGCCACCGCCAACAGGAGTGCCCCGGCAGTCCAGGTGGTGCGCTCGGCGGGCCAGACCGCGTCGTCGTCGAAGACGTAGCCGGTCCAGTACAGGCCGTCCTCCGCCCGCAGGTGCTGCATGTCGGCGAGGATCCGCACCGCACGGTCGGACTCCCCCACCGCCCACAGCGCCAGGGCGAGTTCCGCGGTCTCGCCGCCGGTCACCCACGGATTGGGCAGCACGCAGCGCACGCCCAGTCCTGGCACCACGAAGCGCTGCCAGCCCTCCTCGATCCGCGCCAGCGCGCGCGGGCCGCGCAGGGCGCCGGAGAGCACCGGGTAGTACCAGTCCATCGAGTAGCGGCCCTTGTCGAGGAAGCGCTCGGGATGCCGCCGGATCGCGTGGCCGAGCGCACCGGTCGCCAGCTCCCAGTCCGGCTGCGGCTCCTCGCGGTGCTCGGCGATCGCCAGGGCGCAGCGCAGCGCCTGGTGCACCGAGGAACTCCCGGTCAGCAGCGCGTCGGTGACCGCCGCGCCGCCGCTCTCCGCTGCCTCACGCTTCCAGCCGATCTGCCCGCCGGGCTGCTGGAGTGCCAGGACGAACTCCACGGCGGCCGCGACCGTCGGCCAGATCCGCTCGATGAACGCGTCGTCACCGGTGGACAGGTAGTGGTGCCAGGCGCCGACGGCCACGTAGGCGCAGAAGTTGGACTCGCGGGCGCGGTCGGTCGGCCGCGCCGGATCGCCGTCCTGGTAGGCGGCGAACCACCCGCCGTCCGCCTCCTGGTGGCGTACCAGCCAGTCGTACGCGGCCGCCGCGGCCGCGTGTTCGCCCGCCGCGTCCAGCGCCATGGCCGCCTCGATGTGGTCCCACGGGTCCAGGTGGTGGCCGGGGAACCACGGGATGGCGCCGTCGGGACGCTGCACGGCGAGCATCGCGTCGACGGTCAGCGCGGCCTGCTCCGCGGTGAGCACACCGGGCAGCGCCAGCCGTTCCGTCCTGCGCTGACCGCGTTCCGCCCAGGTCACTTGGCGGCGTCCAGCGCGTCCAGCGCGTCCGGTGCGTCGAGCGCGTCCAGCGGGAGCCGGGGCTTGGTCGCGTAGGCCACGAAGCTCTTGCCGATCAGCGGGTTGAGCGCCTGCTCCGCGACCCTGGTGGCCAGCGGCTTCTTCATGATGTCCCAGACCAGCAGCTTGTGGTAGAGCTTCACCGGCAGCGCCTTGTCGTTGTCGACGCCGACGGCACACTTGATCCACCAGTACGGAGCGTGCAGCCCGTGCGCGTGGTGCGTGCCGTACGGGCGCAGGCCCGCCTCCCGCATCCGGTCGAGCAGTTGATCGGCCTTGTAGATGCGGATGTGGCCGCCCTCGACCTCGTGGTAGGCGTCGGACAGCGCCCAGCAGACCTTCTCAGGGCCGTAGCGCGGCACGGTCACCGCGATGCGGCCGCCGGGCCGCAGCACCCGCACCATCTCGGCGAGCACGCCCTTGTCGTCGGGGATGTGCTCCATCACCTCGGAGATGATGACCACGTCGAAGCTGTCGTCGGGGAAGGGCAGTCGGAGCGCGTCGCCCTCCATCGCGGTCGCGGACGCGCCGGCCGGCGCCTCGCCCGCCTCCTTCATCGCCGCGAACCACCTGGCGACCTCGCGGATCTCCTCGCCGTTGCGGTCGAGCGCGACGACGCGGGCGCCGCGCCGGTAGCACTCGAAGGCGTGCCGGCCGCCGCCGCAGCCCAGGTCGAGCACCCGGTCGCCCGCGGCGATCGGGAAGCGGGCGAAGTCGACGGTCAGCATGCGCGGTTCCCCGTTCCGGGTACGACGACGTTCTGGGCCGGTCCCCCTGCGGGGGCGGCTTCGCGCTCGGGCGCGAGGGCTTCTGCGGTGCGGGCGGCTTCACGCCCGGACGCTTCAGCGGTGCGGGCGGCCGCGCGGCCCGTCGCTTCAGCGGTGCGGGCGGCTTCACACCCTGTCGCTTCAGCGGTGCGGGCGGCCGCGCGGCCCGGGGCGGACGGGCTGCCCGCCACCGCAGGACCCGGGGCGCTGCCCGCCCCGCTCAGGAGCGCCGGCTCACGCGGTTCCGCGCGGCCCGCCGGGGCCCGTCCCGCGGTGCGGGCGGCACGCCCCCGAGGGGTGCCGCCCTGCGCGGCGATGGCCTCGCGGTAGAGCTCCGCGGTGGCGGAAGCGGCCCTGGTCCAGGTGAAGTTCGCCAGGACGCGGGCGCGGCCCGCGTCCGCCAGCCGGCGGCGCAGCCGCGGGTCGGCGAGGGCCAGGTCGAGGGCGGCGGCCAGCGCGCCCGCGTCGCCAGGCGGCACCGCGAGACAGGTCTCGCCGTCGGGCCCGGCGACCTCGGGCACGGCTCCGCCGGTGGTGGCGACCAGCGCGGTGCCGGTCGCCATCGCCTCCGCCGCAGGCAGCGAGAAGCCCTCGTAGAGCGAGGGCACGCACGCCACCTCGGCGCTGCGGATCAGGTCGACGAGTTCCGCGTCGCTGATGCCCTTGACGAAGTCGACGGCGTCCTGGAGGCCGAAGTCGTCGATGGCGTCGGCGACGGGCCCGCTCTCCGGACGGTTGCCGACCACCACCAGGTGCGCGGCCGGGTGCTGCACCCGGACCTTGGCCAGCGCCTCGACCAGGAAGACCAGGCCCTTGAGCGGTACGTCGGCGCTCGATGTGGTGACGATCCGTCCGGGCACCTCGGGTACCGCGGGGTCGGGGGCGAACAGCCGGGTGTCGGCGCCGATGGGCACGGTGTGGATGCGCTCGGGGCGCACCCCCAGGTCCGCGGTGATCTCGGCGCTCGACGAGCCGGACACGGTGAGCACAGAAGGCAGCCGCCCGGCCACCCGCTTCTGCATCCGGGTGAAGCCGTACCAGCGCCGTATCGACGCGCGCCGCTTCCAGTCGGCCGCCGCGGCCAGGTCGAGCCTGCGGTCCACGGTGATCGGGTGGTGCACGGTGGTGACCAGCGGCAATCCGAGGCCCAGCAGGCCGTAGCCGAGGGTCTGGTTGTCGTGGACGACGTCGAAGTCGGCGCGGCGGGCCGCCAGGTGCCGCCTGGCCCGCAGGCTGAAGGTCAGCGGCTCGGGGAAGCCCCCGGTCCACATCGTCGCGACTTCCAGCAGGTCGATCCAGTCGCGGTATTCGCCGCGCTTGGGTGTACGGAAGGGGTCCGGCTGCCGGTAGAGGTCGAGGCTGGGCAGCTCCGTGAGGGTGACACCGTCACCGAGCGCGTCCAGTACGGGGTACGGCTGCGCGCCGATCACCTCGACGCGGTGGCCGAGGGCGGCCAGCTCACGGGACAGGTGCCGGACGTACACGCCCTGGCCGCCGCAGTAGGGGTTGCCCTTGTAGCTGAGCAGCGCGATCCGTAGCGGCCTGGCCTCTGCCGTCACTCCCGGCCCCCTTCGCAGCGATAGAGCCGGAGCGTAACCGGTCGCGCTAATCTAGAACAAGTTTCAGACTCGATGGTACAGACGGCGAGTCCACCGGCAACCTGGCGGCCCCACGGGCGCTGCCCGGCAGCTGCCGGTGCCCGCGTGTGACGGATGGAAGTACGCCATGGGCCGCATCACCGCTTTGACCGTACGCCAGGAGGCCAGGCGGCGGCGCATCCTGGACGCCAGCACCAGGCTCGCCGCCGGCGGCGGCTTCGACGCGGTCCAGATGCGGGAGGTCGCCGAGGAGTCGGGCGTCGCGCTCGGCACCCTCTACCGCTACTTCCCCTCCAAGATCCACCTGCTGGTCGCCGTCATGCAGGACCAGCTCGGGCAGTTGCACGACGCGCTCCGCGACCGGCCGCCCGCCGCCGCGTCCCCCGGGGAACGGGTGGCAGAGACGCTGCTGCGGGCCTTTCGCGCGCTGCAGCGCGAGCCGCTGCTCGCCGACGCGATGGTGCGGGCACTGATCTTCGCCGACCGCTCGGTCAGGGCGGAGGTCGACACGGTCTCGGTGCTGACCCGGGCGATCATCCTCGATGCCATGCGGCTCGACGGCGAACCGTCGGCCGACTGCGTACGCGGCGTCCGCGTGGTGGAGCACACATGGCATGCGGCCCTGGTCGGCTGGCTGGGCGACCGCTCCCCCGTCGCCCAGGTCGCCGAGGACATCAAAACAGCCTGCCGCCTGATCCCCACCTGACCCCACCCCCGCAGCAGCCCGAGCACGGCGCGGGCTCGCCCGCCACTCGCAGCGTGGTGGTGCACTTCCCCGAGCCCGGTTCGCCGACGCAGGAGCGGCTCCGGCGGCTGGTGGGGCGGGCGGCGCCGGCCTCGTAGCGCCGTACACCCCGCGGACCCGCCGGGCGGACCCGCCCGGCGGATCCGTGCCGCGAACGGCCGTGCGCGGCGTACTCGGTGGCGTGCCGCGCGCCCCCCGAGCGCATCACAACCCCCTCGACTGCCCCCGAATGACCGGAATCCGGGTCCTCCCAGACATCTTGCCGGGGTAGAACCGGAGTGGGTGCGGAGCCTGACGTTCCGGGGACCGGTGCGATGACGATGGGGGAAATCCGAGTTGATACACGTGCTGGTGGCCCATGACACGAGCCTGCTGAGATCCGCTCTCGCGGCGTTACTCCGCAAGGAGCCGGACTTCGAGGTGACGGACTCCGGTTGGCACCACCTGAGCCAGACCGGCCGGCTGTACGGCCCGCACGTGTGCGTGGTCGACGCCGAGTGTCCCGGCTGGCGCCGTCACACCGACAGGGCCGCCGCCCCCGCGGTCGGCGCGCGGGGCGGCAGGAGCGAGTGCGCCCTGATCGTCCTGACCAGCGGGGGCAAGCCGGGCGACCTGCGGAGGGCCTACTCGGCGGACGCTCTGGGATACGTGAACAAGGACCGCTCCGCGGACCGGCTGCCCGCCGCGGTCCGGCAGGTCGCCCAGGGGAAACGGTTCGTCGACGAGTCGCTCGCCGTGGAATTCCTCCAGGCCGCGGACATGCCGCTGACCCCGCGGGAGCTCAGCGTGCTGTCGCTGAGCGCCGAGGGGGCGTCCGTCACCGAGATAGCCCGCAGCCTGCACCTGTGCAACGGCACCGTGCGCAACTACCTCGCCGCGATCACGCGCAAGACCGGTGCGCGCAACCGCGTCGACGCCATCCGCATCTCCCGCTTCGCGGGCTGGCTCTGACCGGTCCGCCGCCGGTGGACCGCCGCCGTCATGTGGCGACCCAGGCGGCGGCGAGGTCCTGGTAGAGCGGGGAGCCGGTCAGCAGCTCCGCGTGCGGGGCGCACGCGGTGTCCGCGCCGTCGAGGACGAGGGTGCGGTCCGCGCGGCGGGCCGAGCTGATCCGGTGGGCGATGACGACGAGGGTGGTGCCGGGCCGGGCCGCGAAGGCCGCCTCCGCGAACTCCTCCGCCGCCGGGTCGAGATGGCAGGTGGCCTCGTCGAGCACGACGACGCCGGCGGGAGCCAGGTAGGTACGTGCCAGGGCGATCAGCTGCCGCTCCCCCGCCGACAGCGCGGCCGGGTCGACCTCGCCGCCGGGTCCGCCGAGCGCGTCGACCAGCGCGGCGGCGCCCACCGCGGCCGCCGCGGCGCCGACCCCCGCGGGGGTGGTCTGCTCGCGGAGGTAGCCGATGTTCTCGGCCACGGTGCCCCGGAAGACGTAGGCCTCCTGCGGGACGAGGGCGACAGGGCACGCCCGCCGCACCTCGCCCTCGCACGGTTGCAGCAGGCCCGCGACCAGCCCGGCCAGCGTGGACTTGCCGGTGCCGCTCGGCCCGACGACGGCAAGGTGCTCGCCCGCGCGCACGGCCAGGTCGAGATCGCGCAGCACCGGCTCGGCGGCGGGCCCGTAGGCGAAGGTGACGCCCCGCAGGTCCAGCACGGTGCCGGGCGCGGGTGCGGCCGCGGGGCGCGCGGGCGGCGGGGCGGGCGCGGGTCCTGAACCGCCGGCGACCCGGGCGAGTACGACCCCGAGCCGGGTTCCGGCGACGCCCAGGGTGTGCACCAGGTTCTGCAGTGCGGGCTGCAGCGACTGCGTGAGGTAGGCGAAGGCGCCGAGCAGCGCCCCGGGCGTGACGCGGTGCGAGGACAGCAGCCACGGTGAGGCGACCAGGAGCAGCACCACCGGGAGCTGGCCGCCGACGGCGAGCGCCGCGGTCCGCAGCACCCCCCACCTGGCCAGGGCGCGGGCCGCCCGCAGCGCGGCCTCGACCCGGGCACCGGCCCGTTCGGCCATCGGCTGCTGCGCTCCGCACGCGGTGATGTCGCGCAGCCCGCCGACGAGCGCGCCGCACTCCTCGGCGACGGCCTCGTCCGCGATGAGGAAGCTGCGCTGCCGCTTGGCCAGCGGGCGCAGCGCGAGCACGAACAGCGCGGTGCCCGCGGCCAGCGGGGGCAGCACCACGAGCAGCAGGACGGGGGCGAGCGCGATCATGCCCGCGAGGGTGCCCGCCGCGGTGAAGAGGAAGGACCGCAGCACCATCACGATGCCGCCGAAGGAGTCCCTGGCGATCTCGACCTGGTGGGTGAGCCGGGAGACCACTGCCGAGTCGGCCGGTTGCCCGTCGCCGCCGACCGCGTCCCGCAGGGCGCGCCCGACCACCCGGCGGACCAGCCGGTCGCGCAGCGGTTCCACCAGCCCGGCGACCGCGCCGAAGACCCGCGAGGTGCCGTAGGCGCCGACCGGTACGGCCGCGGCGGCCAGCGCGAGCCACCACAGGCCGGTGCCCTGCCGGCCGCGCAGGAAGCCCTCGTCCATCGCGCGGGCCAGCGCGAAGCCGAAGAGGAAGGTCTGCCCGGCCTCGAGCACCGACCAGCACAGCAGTACCGCGACGACGCGGCCGCGCCCGCGGACCGCGTCCCTGATCCTGATCTCATTCATCGGCGCCGGCCCCGAAGAGCGCCCGGTAGCCGGGCTCCGCCCACAGCACCTCGTGCGGCGCGAAGGCGCGGACGCGCCCCTCGTCGAGCCAGGCGACCAGGTCGGCGCGGGCGGCGGTCGAGGCGCGGTGGGTGGTCAGCAGCCGGGTCCTGTGCGAGTGGTCGTGGAAGAGCGCGCGGGCCACCTTGACCTCGGTGACGGTGTCGAGGCTGGATGTCGCGTCGTCCAGCACCAGCAGCCGCCCGGAATGGGCGAACGCCCTTGCCAGGCCGAGGCGTTGGATCTCGCCGCCGGAGAAGGGCGCGCGGCTGCGGGCGGTGGCGTAGCCGTCGGGGAGCAGCCGGACGAAGCCGTCCGCCTCGGCGGCGCGGGCCCCTTCTGTGACCTTGTCGGGTGGCAGCGGGCGTGGTCCGAAGGCGATGGCGTCGCCGATGGTGTCGCCGAGCAGCACCGGCCGTTCGAAGGCGTATCCGACGGCGTCCCGCAGTTCGTGCCCCGACAGTTCCGGCAGCGGGCAGCCGTCGAGCAGGACGGTCCCGCTGTCGGGCTCCGCCAACCGGCCTGCGAGCGAGGCGAGTACGGACTTGCCCGCGCCGGAGCGCCCGACCACCGCCACGCTGTGCCCGCCGGGCACCGTCAGGTCGAGCCGGTCCAGTACGGTCTCCGCGCCGCGGACCGCGGTGACGCCGCGCAGCTCCAGGGTGCCGGGCCCGTACTCGGGCAACCGCCGCTCGCCGTAGGCGGGAACGGGCACTGCCAGCACCTCGTCGACCCGTGTCGCGGCGGCCCTGCCCTTGACGAGGGCGCCCAACTGGCCGACCACCACGCCGATTCCGGTGGCCAGCAGCACATAGCGGCTGGCGGCGAGCAGGTCGCCGAGGCTCAGCGCGCCCGCGGTCAGCCTGATCCCGCCGACCGCGAGGACGGTGATCTGCAGCAGCGGGACGAGCACGGCGGCCTGGGCGTTCGCGCGGCCCTGGACCTGCCACATCCGCCGCCCCTGCGTGCCGAGTTCCGGCAGCGGTCCCAGGACCCGGTTGTTCTCCCGTTCCTCGGTTCCCGCCGCGGCGATCGTCCTGGCGCCGCCGAGCGCCTCCATCAGCAGGGTGGCGATGCGGCCCTGTGCCTTCTGGTATTCGGTGATGCAGTCCGACGTGGCCCGCGCGAAGCGCTGCACCAGCAGGGTCAGCAGCGGTGCGCCGGCGAGGAAGGCGACGGCCAGCCACACATCGGTCAGGCCGAGTGCGACGATGCCGCCGAGCGGTGCGGCGAGCGCCGCGGGGAGCGCCGCTCCGGCCGCGGGGGTGGCGGCGGCGTCAGAGGCGTTGCCGACCACCCGGGTGACCAGGTCGCCTGTCCCCTTGTCCGCCGCGCGCGGCCCGGCCGCCAGGACGTGGCGTACGGTGCGGCGGCGGATCCGGGCGGTGGCGCGGGCGGTGGTGAGGCCGGCGAGCAGGTCGGCGCCTGCGTCGGTGGCCGTCTGGGCGGCGACGACCAGGACGCACAGCAGCACCCAGTGCGCGGAGTCCGCACCGCGCAACAGCTGGTCGAGGGCGCGGCCGAGGGCGAAGGGCAGGGCGAGCGCGAGGCCGGCCGAGACCAGTCCGAGTCCGGTGATTCCCACCACCCTTGCGACGTTGTGCTGCGTGGCATCGGCCACGACCGCCATGTGGGTGCTCCTTCCCTGCGAGCGGAGTGCGTGGAGTACGGCGAAGCCCCGGGCGGCCTGGCGGGCCGCCCGGGGCAGGGTGCCCTACAGGCAGATGAGGAAGCTCACCGAGCTGATGCAGCCGATCAGGCTGAGCGCGCTCAGGGACGCGGGCGCGGTGGTGTCGTCCTTGACCGCTTCCAGGTTCTGCAGGTCGAGAAGTGCCATGACAGTGTCCTTTCGATGGGAGGAACTCCAGGTGGTGCACGGCTCCGGCCAGGGCGGCCGGACCCGGATCAGGAGCCGCCGGCGAGCGGCGGCAGGAAGGGCAGCCCGGCGGTGGAGCCGCTGCGGGCCGCGCCCAGGGCGAGCAGGCATCCGGCGGTGCCGGTGCCGAGGTCCATCGACAGCCGCATCATCTGGTTGCCGGGGAAGGCGAGCCCGCCGCGGTAGGGCATGCCGTACCAGCCGAGCGCGTCGATCTGGGCGGCGAGTGCGCCCTCGGGCAGCGCGGGCGTGCTGGTGCGGGCGAGGTGCAGGATCATGCCGGCCCGGCCGGAGAACAGTCCGGGCTGGGCGTACAGGCGCAGGGTGGCCGCGGCGACGATGTCGGTACGGGCCTGCTCGAAGCGGTCGGCGACCGCCGGGTCGAGGTTGCCTGCGGCGCGGGCGAGTTGCAGGAAGTCGTCGAGGACGAGGCCGATGCCGACGCTGCCGTCGCCGACGTAGGGCATGGTGCGCCAGCCCTCGTCCACGTCGAGTCCGCCGGCGGCGGTGCGCACGCAGCGGTCGAGGTCGAGTTGCAGGGCGCGGGTGGCGTGGGTGAGCAGGGCGGGGGCGCCGAGGCGTTCGTGGAGCCGGGTGAAGAGCAGTGCGGGGCCGGCGGCGCCGCGCATCAGCCCGGCGCGCGGGGTACCGGTGGCGGCGAGGCGTGCGGCCACGATGCCGGCGGCCTCCAGCGCGCGTTCCTGGAGATCGGTCTCGCCTGTGCGGTGGGCGAGGTGGTCGAGGACCAGTCCGATGCCCGCGAGGCCGCCGGACAGGTCGGAGCCGGACTGCTGCCATTTCTCGCCGAGCAGGGTGCGGATCAGCTCCAGGGCGCGTTCGGTGTGGCCGAGCCGGTCCAGCGTGTACGCGATGCCCGCGATGCCGTCGTAGAGGCCGAGCGGGGTGCCGGCGGGCGGCGGTGCGGTGCGGTCGAGCAGCCAGCGCTCGCCCTCTTCGTAGCGGGGCAGCCCGGTCTCCTCGAGGGCGAGCAGGACGCCGGCGGCGCCGTGGCCGACGCCGAGGCCGCCACCGTCGGAGAACTGCACGATGTCGCCGGGGAAGAGCCGGTCCTCCCGGCCGGGTGTGGCGGAGGCGAGGATCGCCTCGGCCATGGCGTCCCGGGCGGCGGGCCAGTCGGTGGTCGCGGCGGGCAGGTAGCGGCCGGTGCGGCGGTCCGCCGCGGGCAGGTCGCGGGTGATCTCGGCGACGGCCTCTTCGAGGAAGGCGCGCGGCACCGGGAACTGCTCGCCGATGACCTCGGCGAGGTGGCCGGCCTTCTCCCGGTCCACCGGGAGCAGGGTGGTGACGGGAAGGAAGAGCGCCAGCCGCAGGCAGGCCAGGGCGTAGTGGTCGACCGCGGTGCCGCGGCGGTCGCGCGGTGCCATGAAACCGGGGTGGGCGACCGACTGGCGGAGGTTGTCGGTGTCGGCCGCGGCGGCCTCGAAGTCCAGCAGCCGCACCGACTCGCCGTCCTGGCCGATCATGATGTTGTACATGTGCAGGTCGTTGAAGACGACACCGCGGGAGTGGACGGCGGCGACGGCCCGTTCGACACCGGCGTGGACGCGCAGTGCCCACCGGGTGTAGTCGGCGACCACCTCCGGGTCGGGGTCCGGCGAGAGCAGCGGGTGGCGGTGGCTGAACTGGCTGTTCAGAGGCGTGCCTTCGAGGAATTCCATCACCAGGAAGCGGTGGTCCCCGAGCACGAACCAGTCGCGTACCTCCGGGGCGACGCCCAGGCCCGACAGCCGCAGCAGCGCGTCCCTTTCGCGTTCGAGCCGGGTGACGGCGTCGGCGCCGTCGGAGGCGAGCCCGGCGTGCGGGCGGCCCTCCTTGAGCACCACCTTCTCGCCGCTGCGGGTGTCGGTGCCGATGTAGACCCCGCCGCCGTTGGAGAAGTGCAGTGCCGATTCGATGCGGTAGGGCAGGTCGCCGACGGTCGTGCTGTTGCGCGCCTGCAAGTGCGGATGCAGGAAGTCGGGCAGCGTCACCCAGTCGGGTACGTGGAAGGCGGGGGCGCGACTGTCGGGTACGAGCCGGCCTTCCGCGTCCTCGATCGCGGACACCAGGGTGCCGCGCTCGCCGACGCAGAAGCGCTTCAGGAAAGCGCCGTAGCGTACGTAGAGCGGCCCTTCCCCCCAGCGCAGGTCGGTGAGGATGTAGGGGCCAGGTTCCCCGTCGAGCAATTCACCGAGTTCTTCGAGTATTTCCCGCAGTTGCTGCTCGCTGTCCGGATAGATCGTGACGAATTTCCCGCTGGTGTCACGGCCGGCGTACTTCGAGTTGCGCAGGAGCAGCATTTGCGGGCTGGGGACGAATTTGAACGGGATGCCGCGCGGGACGCAGTGGTCCCAGACTTTTGCGGCCACCTTGTCGGCATTGCCGAGCGCGGCGGACACATGGATCTTCCAGCCCTGTCGCGGGCGGCTGCCCCGACCGGAGCCCGGCGTCGGATCGAGGTGCAGCCAGTCGCCAGTCCGCACCATCTGCCAGCCCTGCGGGACGTCGCGCTGCGCCGTCTCGAAGTTCTCCACGAGCGGCTCCGCGGCGGTACCCGAAGCGGACCCGGAATCGTCGCGCACCGCGAAGGGAAGCCGGTCGAGACTCTCGTAGAAGTACCGGTCCGCAAGACAGAATATTTCGTAGCGATTGTCCATCGATCCCCCCAGTGGCGGTGACGGACAAAGATTTTCATATCAGCGAGGGAATGGTGAAGTAACCGATGTCACCTCATGACCGTGCAGAACGCACGGGTCCGGCAGGCGTGATGAATGGGCCGGCACCCGGCGGGCAGTCGCGGGGATGACGGGTGCACCTCAAGTGGCACCGGTCATCGCCGTGACCGCGTACCCCTGTCAACAACCGCACGTCCCAGGGGAGTTGACTGTTCATGTACGCATGCCCCTCAGAACCATATGGGGCAATAGTGCCCCTCTGCAACCTTGTCGCCGAAATTTCCAGAAACGATCTGGACCCGAGGTGAGCGGAACGGCACACTCGAACCAGCATCAAGAAGGGACACCATGCCGCTCAGAAGCACCGCAACCGCCCGCCAGGAGCGCCTCGGTGCGGAGCTACGGAAAATGCGCGAGGCAGCCGGCATCACCGCTCGCGACACCGCCCGTCTGCTCGGCACCGACCCCGCGAAGGTCAGCCACATCGAAGCCGGGCGGCTCGGAGTCAGCGAGGAGCGGCTGCGCCGCCTCGCCTCGTTCTACGAATGCGGCGACACCGAACTCATCGACGCCCTGGTCGTGATGGCCAACGGGCTCGGCCGCAAAGGCTGGTGGGAGACCTACCGCGGGGTGGTGCCGGCAGCGCTGCTGGACATCGCGGAACTCGAGTTCCACGCCACCTGGCTGCGCACCATCCAGATCACCCACATCCCCGGGGTGTTCCAGACCGAGGACTACACCCGTACGGTCTTCGGCTACGCGATCCCGCCGCTGCCGCCGGGCGAGCTGGAGGCCAGGGTCGCCCAGCGGATGGAGCGCTCGGGGGTGCTCTACCGGGAGTCGGCCCCGCGCTACGAAGCGCTGATCCACGAGGCGGCGCTGCGCATGCGGTTCGGCGGTGGAAAGGTCGCGCGCGCCCAGCTCGAACACCTCCAGGAGCTGAGCCACCTGCCGCACATAAGCGTCCGCGTCATCCCGTTCGCCGCGGACGGCCACATCGGTTCCGGCCACGCGATGCTCTACACCAGCGGGACCGTCCGCGCGCTCGACACCGTGCAGATCGACTCCGCGCACGGCGTCACCTTCCTGCACGCGGCGCCGCAACTGGCCAACTACCGAACGCTGTACAACACCCTCGCCGCGGTCGCACTCGACGAGTCCCAGTCCCGGGACTTCATCCTCAGCGCCGCCAGAGAACTCTGAGACCGGAAGGCCAGCCGATGACCGCGCCGACGCTGATCTGGCAGAAGTCCACGTATTCGCAGGAGCAGGGGGACTGCGTGGAACTCGCCGTCACGGCCGGGGGTGCGGTGCTGCTGCGCGAGAGCGACGAACCGGGCGTCGTGCTCTCCACCACACCTTCGGCCCTGGCCCGCTTCCTCCAGTCGATCAAGCACGGGGCCGCCGCCACATAGCACCCGGTGGCGGCCGGGGGGTGCCGGAGGTCACCCCTGGCGGACGGCCGCCACACGTTAGGGTGAGGGCTCCCCCAGACCCGGAAAGGCCTCGACCTCATGCCCCTGCGCCGCCGCGCCGCCCTCGTGCTGGCCGCCGTCACGTCGCTCACCGCACTGACGGCACCCCTCGCACTCGCGGACACCACGCCGCAGGCGGCCACCGGAACCGCGCAGGCCCCGGCACCGCCGTCCCGCGGCGACCTGTACGGCACGGCCGACCCGACGTACGACGGGGTGTGGCGGCAGGCGTACGCGGAGAAGGCCATATCGACGTCCGGCTACGTGGTCGGCGCCGCCGCCACCCGCTGGCTGCTCGCCCAGCAGTGCGCGGACGGCGGCTGGCCGTCCTACCGCGCCGACACCGCCAAGGCATGCGACCCGAAGACCGAGGACACCAACGCCACCGGCATGGCCCTGAACGCCCTGGTCGTCGTGCGCGGCGCCGGGACCAGCGAGGCCCTGGAACGGGGCCAGGCATGGCTGCGCACGGTCCAGAACGCCGACGGCGGCTGGTCGTACAACCCGGGCGGCGCCTCCGACCCCGACTCCACCGCCATCGCGCTGGGCGCGCTCGGCAAGGACGCCGCCGGCACGCCCAACGCCAAGGGCAAGACGTCCTACGCCGCCCTGCGCGGCTTCCAGTTCGGCTGCGCGGCCAAGGCCGCCGACCGCGGCGCCTTCGGCTACCCGGGGACCGACGGCAAGCTGAAGGCCAACGCCAAGGCCACCGCCGACGCCATCAACGGCCTGGTCCAGGGGCACCTCACCGGCTACACCTACGACAAGCCGTCGACCACCACCCCGGCGGCGGCGCCCAAGCCGGCGGACTGCGACACCGACGCCAAGGCCTACGACTCGCTCGACGCGAACGGCGCCGCGAACGCCGCCGCCGACTGGCTGGTCGCCCAACTGCGCGCGGGCGGCGGCCACCTCAACGCGGTCACGCCCGGCGCCGACACCCCGACGCCCGACTACGGCACCACCGCCGACGCCGTGGCGGCCCTCGACGGCATCGGCCGCTCGGCCGACGCGAAGGCCGCCGCCGACTGGCTGGCCGCCGACTCCGCGGCCTGGTCCAAGGGCAACCCGGCCGCGCTGGCCCAGCTGATCATGGCCGGCGCCGGCCGGACCGGGGCCGTCGACGGCCCGCTCCAGCAGCTCATCGCGCTCGGTCCCGCGGCCACCAAGCGGGCCACCGGCGCGATGCCCGGCGCCGAGGAGAAGAAGGACGACTCCTCCTCCGGCAGCACCACCTGGATCGTCGTCGGCGTCGTCTTCGTCGCCAGCGCCGGCGTCGGCCTGCTGATCAGCGGGCGGAAGCGACGGCAGGGCTGATGCGCTGCCGCCGCCTCGCCGCACTCCCGGCAGCCGCCGCGGTCCTGCTGCTGCTCGCCGTCGCCGCCCCCGCGCACGCCGCCGGTTACCGCTACTGGTCCTACTGGCTGAACTCCGGGGGCAGTTGGACCTACGCACAGACCGGCCCCGCGATGCACACGCCCGCCGACGGCAGCGTCGAGGGCTGGCGCTTCGCGATCAGCAAGGACGCGGCGGCGAAGGCCGTCCAGCCGCGCGGCAGCGCGGACTTCGCCCACATCTGCGCGGCCGTCCCCCCGGTGCGGGGCAGCAAGCGCGTCGCCCTGCTCATCGACCCCGGCACGCCCGCCGACGCCCCCACCACCGCGGCCCCGCCCGCACCCCGCACCGCCTGCGCCCGGATCCCGCAGAACGCGTCCTCGGCCGACGCCCTCGCCGCCGTGGCAAGGCCGCTGCGCTACAACTCCGCCGGCATCGTCTGCGCCATCACCGGCTATCCGGCCGCCGGCTGCGGCGAGCAGGTGTCGTCGTCCACCGCGTCGGCCCCAAAGTCCTCGCACGACGGCCCCTCCCTCGGCCTGATCGCGGGCGCGGCCGCCGTCGCCGCCCTGGCGGCAGCGGCCATCTGGCAATCCCGCCGCCGCCGATGACCGCGCCGGTCCCCCCGCCGGCGGACGGCCCGCGGAAGAGGCCGCCGAGCCCGCGCCCGCCCGGCCGCCCCGCCACCACACCCCCTGGCGCCCCCGGCAGCCTCCCGGCGGCACCGCCCGCTCGGCCGGCCACCGGCCACAGCACCGGCAGCCAAGCCCCCGCACCCGGCGACCCCACGGGCACCCCCGGCAGCGCGCCCGCGCTGCCGGCCGCGGACGACCGCGGCGCGGGCGCCGGTGCCCGGCTTCCCAAGGCCGCCTTGCGGCCGCTGACGCGCCGGGCCGGCAGGTCCGCCGGCACCCTGCACGCCGGGGCCTGGTGGGTGTGGGCCCTGGGGCTGGCCACCGCCGCGAGCCGGACCACCAACGTGCTGCTGCTCGGCCTGGTCACGGCGGTGGCCGGCTACGTGGTGGCGGCCCGGCGGACCGACGCCCCCTGGTCGCGCTCCTACGGGACCTTCCTGCGGCTCGGCCTCGCGGTGCTGGCGATCCGCCTCGTCTTCGCGGTGCTGCTCGGCTCGCCGATCCCCGGCACCCACACCCTCTTCACGCTGCCGGAGATCCCGCTGCCCGGCTGGGCGCAGGGCGTCCGCCTCGGCGGCAGGGTCACCGCCGAGGCGGTGGTCTTCGCGCTCAGGGACGGCATGAAGCTCGCCACCCTCCTGGTCTGCGTCGGCGCCGCCAACTCGCTGGCGAATCCGGCCCGGCTGCTCAAGTCGCTGCCGGGCGCGCTGTACGAGGCGGGCGTCGCCGTCGTGGTGGCGATGACCTTCGCCCCGCACCTGGTCGCGGACGTGGCCCGGCTGCGGGCCGCCCGGCGCCTGCGCGGCCGGGACGACCGCGGTGTCAGGGCGCTGCTCCAGGTCGGACTGCCGGTCCTGGAGGGCGCGTTGGAGCGCTCGGTGGCGCTGGCCGCCGCGATGGACGCGCGCGGCTACGGGCGTACCGCCGACGTGGCGCCGGCCGTTCGCCGCGCCACCGCCGCCCTCACCGTCGGCGGCCTGCTCGGCATCTGCGCCGGCACCTACGCGCTGCTCGCCGCGAGCGGCGCCGGCTACGGCATGCCGGTGCTGCTGCTGGGCGTCGCGGCGGCGACGGCGGGGCTGCGGCTCGGCGGGCTGCGCTCGCCGCGCACCCGCTACCGGCCGGACGCGTGGGGTGGCAGGGCCTGGCTGGTCGCGGGCTCGGGTGTCGCGGTGGCCGCGGCGATGATCGCCGCGACCGCCTACGCGCCGGCGGCTCTCGACCCGCCCGCGGTGCCGCTGACCGCGCCCACCCTCCCGCTGTGGCCGGCGGCGTGCGTGCTGCTCGGCCTGGTCCCCGCCCTCGCCGCCCCGAAGGGAGCCTTGCGGTGATCCGTTTCGAGCAGGTCTCCTTCCGCTACGCGGACACCCCGCAGGCCGCGGCGCCGGCACTCCAGGGCGTCGACATCGATGTGCCCGAGGGTGAGTTGTGCCTCGTGGTGGGGCCCTCCGGGGTCGGCAAGTCCACCCTGCTCGGTGCGGTGAGCGGCCTGGTGCCGCACTTCACCGGCGGCCACCTCACCGGCCGGGTCACGGTCGCGGGCCGCGACACCCGCACCCACCGGCCGCGTGAACTCGCCGACATCGTCGGCACGGTGGGGCAGGATCCGCTGTCGCACTTCGTGACCGACACCGTCGAGGACGAACTCGCCTACGGCATGGAGTCGTTGGGCATCGCCCCGGACACCATGCGGCGCCGCGTGGAGGAGACCCTCGACCTGCTGGGCCTGGCCGAGCTGCGCGACCGCCCGATCGCGACGCTGTCCGGCGGGCAGCAGCAGCGGGTCGCGATCGGCTCGGTGCTGACCGTGCACCCCAAGGTGCTGGTGCTCGACGAGCCGACCTCCGCGCTCGACCCCGGCGCGGCCGAGGAGGTGCTCGCGGTGCTCCAGCGGCTGGTCCACGACCTCGGGACGACCGTGCTGCTCGCCGAGCACCGCCTGGAGCGGGTCGTGCAGTACGCCGACCAGGTCATCCTGCTGCCCTCCCCCGGCGCCCCGCCGGTCGTCGGGCCGCCTGCCGACATCATGGCCGTCTCGCCCGTCCACCCCCCGGTGGTGGCCCTCGGCCGCCTCGCGGGCTGGTCGCCGCTGCCGCTGTCGATACGCGACGCCCGCCGCGCGGCGGCCCCGCTGCGCGAACGCCTCGCGGACCGTACCCCCGCCGTGGCCGACGGCGGTCCGGCGTCCGGTGAACTCCTGGTCAGGGCCGAGCGGTTGGGCGTGAGACGAGGGCGGGTGGAGGCGCTGCGGGGCGTGGACCTGACCGTGCGGGCGGGCGAGACGGTGGCGCTGATGGGACGCAACGGCGCCGGCAAGTCCACCCTGCTCTCCACGTTGGTCGGCCTGCACACCCCGTCCGCGGGCGCGGTCACCGTCGGCGGCGCGGTCCCGCACCGCACCAGGCCCGCGGAACTGCTGCGCCGGGTCGGCCTGGTCCCGCAGGAGCCGCGCGACCTCCTCTACGCCGACACCGTCGCCGCCGAGTGCGCCGCCGCCGACCGGGACGCCGCCGCGGCGCCCGGCACCTGCCGCGGCCTGGTCGCCGACCTGCTGCCCGGGGTGCAGGACACCGCCCATCCGCGCGACCTGTCCGAGGGCCAGCGGCTCTCGCTCGCGCTGGCGATCGTGCTGACCGCGAGCCCGCCGGTGCTGCTGCTCGACGAGCCGACCCGCGGCCTGGACTACGCGGCGAAGTCCCGGCTGGCAGGCCGGCTGCGGGCGCTCGCCGCCGCCGGCCATGCCATCGTGCTGGCCACCCATGACGTGGAACTGGCCGCCGACCTCGCGCACCGGGTGGTGATCCTCGCGGACGGCGAGGTGGTCGCGGACGGCCCGGCCGCCGACGTCGTCCTGTCCTCGCCCGCCTTCGCCCCGCAGACGGCGAAGGTGCTCGCGCCCGCGCCCTGGCTCACCGTCACCCAGGTCACCCGGGCGCTGGAGGCCACCCCATGACCGCCGGCCCCCGCCCGGTCGGGCTCGGACCCCGCGCCGTCACGGTGCTCGCCCTGGTCTCGGCGATCGGTGCCGCCGCCTTCTGCTGGCCGCTGGTCGCCTCGCACGGCTCGGCGGTGGCCGCGCACAGCGCCGACGCGCCCTGGCTCTTCGCCGCGCTGCTGCCGCTGCTGGTCGCCGTGGTGATCGCCACGATCGCCGACAACGGCATGGATCCCAAGGCCGTCGCCATGCTCGGCATGCTCGCCGCCGCGGGGGCCGCACTGCGGCCGCTGGGGGCGGGGACGGCGGGTATCGAGCCGATGTTCTTCCTGATGGTGCTGTCGGGCCGGGTGCTAGGACCCGGCTTCGGCTTCACGCTCGGTTCCCTGACGATGTTCGCGTCCGCGCTGCTGACCGGCGGTGTCGGCCCGTGGCTGCCGTTCCAGATGCTCGCCATGGGGTGGGTCACCATGGGCGCGGGCCTGCTGCCACGGCCCGGCCTGCGCGGCCGGGCCGAAGTGGTGCTGCTCGCGGTGTACGGGGCGGTGGCCGCTGTGGCCTACGGCACCGTGATGAATCTGCAGGGCTGGCCGTACATCGGCGGCCTGGCCTCCGACATCAGCTACTCGCCGCACGTCTCACTGGGTGCGAACCTGGCGCGGTTCGCCACCTACTGCCTGACCACGTCGCTCGGTTGGGACGTCCCCCGCGCGGCCCTCACCGCGGTCCTCTCGTTCACCCTCGGCCCCACGGTGCTCGCGGCCCTGCGCCGCGCGACCCGTCGCGCGGCGTTCTCCCCCGCGACCACCTTCACCCCTCCCGGGGACTGAGGCGGGCACCGCGAAAGGTGCGGCAGACGCCGGAACAGGTGCGGCAGGCGGCCGTCCGGGGAGCCTGCCGCACCTGCGGTTCGGGCGGGTGCACCGAGGTCAGAGCGCGAGGAGCTGGTCGGTCATGTCGCGGTAGCGGGTGAGGGCGACCCGCAGTTCCTCGGTGTCCGCACCCTCCTTCCAGCCGGTGCGAAGCGCGGTCCTGCGGTTCTCCACGACCTTCGCGAGGTGCTTGATCGCGTCGTCCAGCACATCGTCGGCCTCCCGCACCGCGCGGCGCGGGTCGTCGACGAAGCCGCCGATGGCGTGCTCCATCCGGCGCCCGAGCCTGCCCGGCACGTCCGCGCCGGGAGCGGTCTCTGTGCCGCCGGTCGTGGTGGTGCCGACGGCCGTGTGCCCGGCGCCAGAGGCGGCCGCCGTGTCCCGGCCGGTGCCGCGGCCCGTGGTGGCGGACTTGGCCTGCTCACGGTCGATGCCGTGCTCCGTTGCGGACTTGCCCGCCAGGTCGCGGTCGCCGCCGAGGCTGCTGGTGCTGGGCCTGCCCGGCTCACGGTCGGTGCCGTGCTCCGTCGCGGACTTCGCCGCCAGGTCGCGGTCCGAGTCACGGCCCGTCGCGGACTTCGCCGCCAGGTCGCGGTCCGAGTCACGGCCCGTGGTGCCCGTCCTGCCGGCCTCGCGGTCGGTGCCGGACCCGGTGGCGGACTTCGCCGCCGTGTCGCGGTCGCCGCCGAGGCTCGTGGCGGCGGCGCTGCCCTGCTCCCGCACCGTGCCGGGTACCGCCACGGGCTTGGCTTCCGCCTCGCGGTCGGTGCCGGACTGCGTGGCGGACTTCGCCGCCAGGTCGCGATCGGCGGCCTTGTCCGCGGCGTCCGCGCCGGTCTTGTCCGCGGCGTCCGCGCCGGTCTTGTCCGCGGCGTCCGCGGCGGCCTTGTCCGACGTGGCCGCGTCCGTACCGGCGTCGCCGGCGGCAGCCCTGTCCGCCGCAGCCTTGTCCGCAGCAGCCTTGTCCGCCGCAGCCTTCTCCTGGTCAGACGTTCGGGACGTCTCGACCGAAGCTGTGTCTCTCACTGGTCCTCCTCCGTCCGTCCACGCCCTGTGAGCGCGGCAAGTCGCTTGCCGATGACCGGCTTGGATTCGTTCGGTGCCACTTCGGTCTCCCGCTCCGGCTCCTGCTCGGCCGCCGGGACGGCCTCGCGGTCGCGGGCGGTGCCGTCGGCGTGCAGCACGTCGTCGAACATCGCACGCGCCGAGACCAGCGCCTTGCGCAGATCCTCGGTGTTGTGCTTGCCGCCGCCCGTGGAGGCCTCGTGCACCTCCCGGTAGCCGTGTACGTAGTGCGGGTGGTGCACGGACAGCGCGTCCACGTGCTCCGGCGAGTCAGCCGCCGGGAAGCCGCGCTCCGCGGCGAGTTGGGCGATCAGCCCGTCCGCCCTCTCGACCGCCGCCGCCGGGTCCTCGACGAACTCCGCCTGGACCGCGGTCCACTGGGTCGCGTACCGCTCCTGCGCCTCGGCGGACAGTTCCCGCCGGTCGATGTCGCCGTACCGCTTGACGCGCTCGGTGAGCTCGCGCCTGGTGGCACGGATGTCTCCGTCGTTGCGTGCCAGCGTCCGTTCGTACTCGGGTCCGAAACGGCGCTTGAGGCCAGGGCCTCCTGAGCCGCGCTGCGTCATCACGGCCGCGACGATCGCGGCCACGATGACGACCGCCGCCACGATGGCGACAATCACTCCTGTGGACATGCCGTGCCTCCCAGTCCGTACGGTGTCACCCGTCCAGACGGTCGGCTTGCCGCGGATGGGCGGCGCAAACCCGTGTGCCCGTTATGCGGCTTCACCGCCTGCGGCGGGCTTCGCGCGGGGCCGCCGGTTCGGGTGGTCCGTGTCGCCGCCGCACAGCTCGGTGCTCAATTTCCTGACCAGGGCGGCGAGTTCCGCATGGCCCTCGGTGTCCCAGTCGCCGAGCAGGCCGGCCAGGACGGAGCGCCTGGCCTCGGTGAGGCGGTCGGCGAGCGCGGTGCCTGCCGCGGTGAGGACCAGCGGGTTGCCCTCGCGCACCGCGTAGCCGCCGGACTCGGCCTCGACCGCAGCGGCCTCGATGACCTCGGGGGGCACGGTGGTGCGCCGGGCGAGTTCGACAGGGTCGGCCCTGCCGTCGTGGGCGAGGCGGAGCACCAGCCAGCTGGTGGCGGGGCGGATGTCGACGTTCGCCAGCCTGGTGATGCGGAGGTAGAGGTCGCGGCGGGCGTCCCGGCTGCCGAGCAGCGACAGGCAGCGGGCGATCTCGTCGAGCGAGGACCGCTCCACGGGGTTGACGCCGACCGTCTCGCTGGCGTCGGGCACGGTGACGCTGCCCCGCAGCGGCTGCTCCCTGAGCAGCCAGGCCGTCGCGAAGCCGACCAGCGCGACCGGCACGGCCCACAGGAAGACCGTGGTGATGGCCTGCGAGTACGCGTGCAGCACCGGTGTCTTGATGGCCGCGGGCAGCCCGGCGATGGCCTTCGGGTCGGCCTGCAGCTGCCCGGGGTCGAAGCCGGCCGGCACCGGGATGCCGCGCAGCGCGGACGCCAGCTTGTCGGAGAGCTGGTTGGTGAAGATCGTGCCGAAGACGGAGACGCCGAAGGAGGCGCCGATGGAGCGGAAGAAGGTCGTACCCGAGGTCGCGGAGCCCAGGTCCTCGTAGCCGACGGCATTCTGCACCGCGAGCACCAGCACCTGCATCACCAGGCCGAGCCCGAGGCCGAAGACGAAGAAGTAGAGGCTCATCAGCCAGATCGCGGTGTGCTCGTCGAGCTGGTGCAGCAGCAGCAGGCCGACGGCGGTCACTGCGGTGCCGACGATCGGGAAGACCTTGTAATGCCCGGTGCGGCTGACGATCTGCCCCGACCCGGTGGACGAGATGAGCAGGCCGGCCACCAGCGGGATCATGTGGACGCCGGAGAGCGTCGGCGAGTAGCCGTGCACGACCTGGAGGAAGGTCGGCAGGTAGGTCAGGGCGCCGAACATTGCGAAGCCGATGATGAAGGAGATCACCGAGCACACCACGAAGGTCCGCTGCCGGAACAGCCGCGGCGGCAGCACCGGTTCCTCGGCCCGGCGTTCGGTCAGGATGAAGGCGGCGACCAGGACCACGCCGACCGCGCCGAGGGCGATGATGCCGGGCGAGCCCCAGGGCAGGGTGGTGCCGCCGAGCGAGGTGACCAGGACCAGGCAGGTGGCGGCGGCGGCCACCGTTGCCATGCCGACGTAGTCGATCCGGTGCGAGGTGCGGCGCACCGGGATGTGCAGGACGGCGGCGATGACGGCGAGCGCGACGGCACCGATCGGCAGGTTGATGTAGAAGACCCAGCGCCAGGACAGCTGTTCTGTGAACACGCCGCCGAGCAGCGGCCCGAGCACGCTCGCGGCGCCGAACACCCCGCCGAAGACGCCCTGGTAGCGGCCCCGGTCGCGGGGCGGCACGATGTCACCGACGATGGCCATGGACAGCGCGATCAACCCGCCGCCGCCCAGCCCCTGGAGTGCGCGGAAGGCGATCAGCTCGCCCATGCTCTGGGCGACTCCGCACAGCGCGGAGCCGATCAGGAAGATCACGATGACGGTCTGGAACAGCCGTTTCCGGCCGTACATGTCGCCGAGCTTGCCCCACAGCGGGGTGGCGGCGGTCGATGCGAGCAGGTAGGCGGTGACGACCCACGACAGGTGGTCGATGCCGCCGAGTTCGCTGACGATGGTGGGCAGCGCGGTGGACACGATGGTCTGGTCGAGGGCGGCGAGCAGCAGTCCGAGCGCGAGGGCACCGATCGCGATCCGCACCTGCCGCCGGTCCTGGCCCGCACCCGGCGCCGTGGCGGTGCTGGTGTCCTGGGCCATGGAACGGCTCCTCGCGTCGCCCCCCGACGGTCGGACTCTCATATTGGCACCGTTTGTACGGTTATGACCTGCGGGAGTGCGCCAGCGGGGAGGGGACCGGGTATGCGCCGGGATGTGGTGTCGGCATAATCACTGACACGTCTTTGCGAACGCGCGAACGACGGCGGGAGGGGAACCCAGTGGCGCCGCAGCAACCGGACCGTACGACAGGGCCGTACGAGCCTGACGACACCGATGTGACCGGTGGGGCTGCCGTGACCAGCGAGTACGGCGAGATCGCGGCAGACGGTGGCGGCGAGGTCCGGGCAGCGGAGCGCTCCGCGGAGCGGGCGGCCGCACTCGCGGTGACCGAGGGCTTCCACCCGCTGCGGGTACGCCCCTACGTCGGCGACCCTGACGACACCCTCGGCGGTGCGGGTTCGACGGTGCGCCCGCTGATCGACGTGGCCGCCCCGGACGACGGCGGCCCCGCGACCACCGACCTCGGGCTCTTCCCCGGCGCCTACACCGCGGTGGCGGCGGCCCACGAGTACCCGGCCGACGACGGGGCGCACGACGCGGCCGCCGCGGCGGCCGCGCGCGGGCGCCACCGGCGCCGGCGGCGCGGCATCGTGGTGGCCGCGGCGGCGGTCGCCGCGTCGGCGCTGGCCGCGGGAGCCGTGGCCGTCACCGGCTCGGTGATGGGCGACGAGCAGGGCGGCAACGGCCGCGCGATGCCCGACCCCGCCTCGGCGGCGCCCGATGTCACGCTGCCCGCGGGGGCGGCGCCCGGCGCGGTGACGCAGCCGGTGAAGGTCACCCC
This sequence comes from Streptomyces sp. NPDC049040, assembly GCF_043197715.1. Taxonomy (NCBI): domain Bacteria; kingdom Bacillati; phylum Actinomycetota; class Actinomycetes; order Kitasatosporales; family Streptomycetaceae; genus Streptomyces; species Streptomyces sp. NPDC049040. Next base: position 600,193 of record NZ_JBICTO010000002.1, on the reverse strand, counting down.
GCACCATCCGATGCGGGCCACCACGACGCCGTCGCCGAAGGTGACGCACTCCACCACCCCGCCACCCACGACCACCGCACCCACCACGACTCCTCCGGTGTCGGCTTCCGCCACCACGTCGGCGCCGCCGCAGACCACCCCGCCGCAGACGCCCTCCACGCCGCCGGTGCTCCAGGTCGGGGCGAGCGGGCCCGAGGTCACCGACCTCCAGCAGCGGCTGACCGAGGTGTGGGTCTACCACGGCCCCGTCGACGGGCAGTACGACTCGGGCGTCGAGAAGGCGGTGGCGACCTTCCAGATCTGGTACGGCGTCGACGGCGACCCCTCAGGGGTCTACGGGCCCGCCACCCGCGCCGCCCTCGTCCACGCCACGGGCTCCGCCGAAACCCCTTCTCACCACCACTGACCCCCGCGCGCCGGACCCCACCGCCCCGGACCCCACCGCCCCGGGCCGCCCAGCCGGGGCGCCCAGCCGGGGAGGCACCCGGGTAGGGTCGCCCGGGTGGCCTCCTTCGGACTCTTCCGGTTCCAGCTGGTCCTGCTGCGCAGGATGGCCGACCACCACCCGGAGCTCGTGGACGACGCGCTCCGCGCGCTCGGCGCGACGCACGCCGACCTGCGGGAGGCGCACCGCGGCTGGCAGGCGCGGCTGCACTCGCGGACGTACCCGGGCGGCGAGCGGGGCCACCGGCTGGCGCTCGGGCCACCGGAGCAGGAGATCGCACGCCGGGTCGGCGACCTGACCTGCCGCGCACTGTTGTGGCCGCTGCCGCTGTGGCCCGATCTGCGGTTCGAGGTGCTGTGCGCACCCGGCGGCTCCGCGGTGTGGAACGAGTGGCTGGTCCGCGCCCCCGGCCAGGCGCCTCCGCGGCTGGAGGGCGTCGAGGACCTGGCGCCCTGGTCGTGCGTCGTGGACGACGTGGCGCGGGCCTTCCCGCCCGCGACGCCGCTGCCGGCGGACGCGCCGAGCCGGGCGCGGCTCGCGGTGACGGTGCCGGGGACCGGCGAGCGGGTGGTGGCGCACTTCACCTGGGGCCTGCTGCAGTTCGTCGTGGCTCCCTGAGCCCGCGGTGCGGCCTGGTCCCGGGGTGGCGCCGCCGGCCAGGCGGTGGCGGCGCGCGGCGGTCCTGGGTGGCGGACCGGCCGAATGTTTTGTAAGTTCTAGGAACAAAGTGGTTCCGCCCGTTCGCCCTGACCGGACGGGCGGAACCACTGAGCAGCCCCGCGAGCAAGCCAGAGGAAGCCCCATGCCGTCCGTGTCCACCGCCCGCGCCCTGCTGCTCGACATGGACGGGACGCTCGTCGACTCCGACGCGGTGGTGGAGCGCTGCTGGAGCCGGTGGGCGATCCGCCAGGGCCTCGAACCCGCCGCCGTCCTGGCCGTGGTGCACGGCCGCCAGGGCCACGCCACGATGGCGGAACTGCTGCCGCACCGCCCCATGGCGCAGAACCACGCGGAGAACGCGGTGATGCTCGCCGAGGAGACCGCCGACCTCGACGGGGTCGTCCCGGTCCCCGGCGCCCCCGCCTTCCTTGCCTCGCTCGCCGGGCATCCGCACGCCCTGGTGACCTCGGCCGGCCGCGCGCTCGCGCTGGCCAGGATGGGCGCCGCGGGACTGCCGCTGCCGCCGGTCATGGTGACCGCGGAGCGGGTGGGAGCGAGCAAGCCGGACCCGGAGGGCTTCCTCAAGGGCGCCGCGGAACTGGGCTTCGCGCCCGAGGACTGCCTGGTCTTCGAGGACGCCGAGGTCGGCATCGCGGCGGCCCGCGCCGCCGGCATGCGGGTGGTCGGCGTCGGACCGCGGGCCGCCGCCCACGGCCCTTCGGCCCACGCGCCCTCCCTCGAGGACGTGCGGGTGACGGCCGCGGACGGGGTGCTCACGGTCACGGTGGGCTGAGGGCCGGCCCACCGCCCCCGCTCAGCCGGCGACCGCCTCGTACAGGCTGAATCCGGCCAGGACCACCATCACCGCCGCGGCGATCTTCGTGATCAGCGACAGCGGCACCCGCTTCATCAGCATGCGGCCGCCGAAGATGCCGAGACCGGCCACCGCCCACAGGCCGAGCACCGCGCCGATGCCCACCGAGACCGGGTCGTCGTAGCGGGCGGCCAGGTTGGCGGTCATGATCTGGGTGAGGTCGCCGAACTCGGCCACCAGGATGAGCATGAAACCGGTGCCCGCGACCTTCCAGAAGCTCTGGTCGGCGGGCGGCTTGACGTTCTCCTCGCCGTCGTCCTTGGACAGCAGCAGCATCGCCGCGCCCGCCAGGAAGAGCACGCCCACCACGCCCTGCACCCAGCGGTGCGGCAGGAGGGTCAGCAGGCTGCCTGCGGCGATGGCGAGCGCGACATGGACCACGAAGGCCGCCGCGACGCCCGCGAAGACGTAGGAGGCCCGGTAGCGGGTGCCGAGCATGAGACCGGCGAGCGCGGTCTTGTCGGGGAGTTCGGCCAGGAAGATCACGCCGAAGACGACGGCTATGACGGTGAGGCTGAGCACGGGGTCGGATTCCTCGATCGGTAGGGGCTGCCCTGCCGAGAGACACCTGCGGAGAAACGGGGTCGCTTCGGCACGGCAGCGTCGGGACGCTGCGGCCGAAGGTCTCGCTGGCCGCGTCACGTTTCCGCATCGCTGCCTCCGGGCGCCGGCCCAGGTCCCCTGCCGCGCCTGGCGGCGCCGCGTGCGAACCCGGGCAGTATGTCGACGGTCCGGCGAAGAGCTACTCCCCTTCTGCTGCCCACCAGTGTACGGGACGTCCGACCTGGGCAGATTTCCTCAACGGCACTTTTGCGGAACCCCCGTGGAACCGACGGTGCCGGGGCGGCGGCGCCGCGGCGCGGGCACTTCTCCTGGGAGCCGAGCGTTGATCCCGGAAGTATTCCTGTCGTGACAACGTCGTGATTGTCTCGTACGTCACGCACCCTGATCGGTACCGCCTGCCGATGCTGGCGTACGCTGTACGGCTGACGGTGGATGAAGATCCGCCGCCGTTCACGCGAGACCGGCACTGACTGCTCCGCAAGGCCTTGGCCAGCACAAACGGGCTCGGACACCACACGGATCAAGCACCGCCGGGCACCGGTGACACGCTCGCGTGCGCGGCATCGCAGGACCCGATCAGGACCCACGACGACGGTAGAACCGGCGAAGGACGAGGAGGCGCGGTGCTGCAAGGCCTGGGCTCTCTTTTCGAGTGGCCGTGGATCTACCTTCTCGTCGCGCTCTCCGTCCTGCTCGACGTCTTCGTGCCGGTGCTGCCCAGCGGTGTGCTGGTGGTCAGCGCCGCGACCGCCGGGTCGTCCGGCACCAGTGACGACATCCTCGACGTGCTCGCCCTGCTGGGCTGCGCCGCCGTGGCGTCCTGCCTCGGCGATCTGATCGCCTACCGGGTGGCCTTCCGCGGCGGCGACTGGTTCGACCGGCGGATGGCCAACTCGCACCGGCTGTCGGCCGCGCACGACCGGCTCGGCCAGGTCCTGGCGAGCGGCGGCGGCGCCCTGGTGGTACTCGCCCGCTTCGCGCCCGCAGGCCGCAGCGTGGTCAGCCTGGGGGCCGGCACGGCCCGCAGGCGCCCCGGGGAGTTCCTGCCCTGGTCGGCGCTCGCCGGCGTCTGCTGGGCCACCTACAGCGTGGGCCTCGGCTGGGCGGGCGGCGAGTGGCTGGGCGCCAGCTGGCTCGGCACCCTGATGTCCTTCGTCGCGCTGCTGGGCGCGGGCGCCTTCGCCGCCTACGTCTTCCGCCGCGAGCGCCGTACGGCGATCGCCGCGGCCGCTGCCTTCGCCGCGGTGCCGCTGACGATCCCGCCGCAGGGCACCGCGGGCCCCGACCGCAGCTCGGTCGTCGAAGCTCTCTGACCGCAACTCCGGCTGTCCCGGCGGCTTCTCGCCGCCCGCTGCACGCGGTACTCCCCCGTTGATGTCAAAAGTATTCTCACTCGATACGGCAATAGGCAGCACGCAGCGTGACGGAAAGAATACTCCCGTATCACACCCATACGGGAAGGACATGCACATGTCGGTTGATGCGGGCCAGGACACCGCAGTCGGCAATCCGCAGGACGACGCGCGTACGAGCCTGGACACCGCCGCCGCGCGGAATCTGGCCACGACGACCAAGTCCACCCCCCAGATGCAGGGCATCTCCTCCAGGTGGCTGCTGAAGGTGCTGCCCTGGGTGCAGGTCAACGCGGGCACGTACCGCGTCAACCGGCGGCTGAGCTATGCCGTCGGGGACGGGCGGGTGACCTTCGTCAAGACGGGGTCGCAGGTCCGGGTCATCCCGCAGGAATTGGGCGAGATCGCCGCCCTGCGGTCCTTCGACGACGCCGACGCGCTCAGCGCGCTGGCCGACCGCTTCGTCCAGCGGGAGTTCGAGCCGGGCGAGGTGCTGGCCGAGGCGGGGCAGCCGGCCGACACGGTCTTCCTGATCGCCCACGGCAAGGTCGAGAAGCTCGGCGAAGGGTCCTACGGCGAGCAGAACCGGTTGGGCATCCTGGCCGACGGCGACCACTTCGGCGAGCAGGCGCTGCTCAGCGGGGACGCCGAGTGGGGGTTCACCGCCCGCGCCGCCGCGGCCACCACCGCGCTCGTGCTGCCCAGGCAGGCACTCGAGCAGCTGCTCGGACAGGCCGCGTCGCTGCGCGACCACCTGGAGGCGGTCCGCTCGCTTCCGCAGCAGCGGTCCAACAAGCGCGGCGAGGCGAACATCGAACTCGCCTCGGGCCACAAGGGCGAGGCCGCGCTGCCCGCCACCTACGTCGACTACGAGGTCAAGCCCCGCGAATACGAACTGGGTGTCGCCCAGACCGTGCTGCGCGTCCACAGCCGGGTCGCCGACCTCTACAACGAGCCGATGAACCAGACCGAGCAGCAACTCAAGCTCACCGTGGAGGCCTTGCGGGAACGCCAGGAGCACGAGCTGATCAACAACCCGGAGTTCGGGTTGCTCAACAACGCGGAGTACGAGCAGCGGATCCAGCCGCACGCCGGCCCGCCGCTGCCCGACGACCTCGACGAGCTGATCAGCCGCCGCCGCGGTACCCGCTTCCTGCTGGCCCACCCCAGGACCATCGCGGCCATCGGCCGGGAGTGGACCAGGGCCGGCATCTACCCCGACCCGGTCGAGTGCCACGGCTCGACCGTCCCTGCCTGGCGCGGCATCCCCATCCTCAGCTGCAACAAGATCCCGGTCACCGAGGCCCGCACCAGCTCGATCATCGCGATCCGAACCGGCGAGGACAACCAGGGCGTCATCGGCCTCAACCAGACCGGCCTGCCCGACGAGTACGAGCCGGGGCTCAACGTGCGCTTCATGGGCGTCGACGAGAAGGCCATCATCAGCTACCTGGTCACCACGTACTTCTCGGCGGCCGTCCTGGTGCCCGACGCGCTGGGCGTGCTGGAGAACGTGAACGTGTCCAACTGGCGCTGAGCGAAGACGCGCTGAGCGCCGCACACAGGAGTGTGGCCCCGCCGCCCGGTCAGGTCCGGGCGGCGGGGCCACATTCGTGCCCGCGGTCAGACCAGTTGGCGGAAGACGTCCGCGGAGACCGCCAGACCGCTGCCGAAGGGCGCGTCCAGGTCCCAGATCAGGAACAGCAGGAAGGCGATGAGTGCGCTGAACAGGCCGGCGAGCAGCAGCTCCTTGGCCGACCGCCTGATCTGGAGGGTGAAGATCAGCCCGACCGTCACCAGCGCGCCGGTGATGAGGCCGAACCACACCACCCCGGGCATCGTCGCACCGGCGCTGCTCCCGCGTGAGGCCCGCGCCATGTCGGCCGCGGCGACCTCGTCCACGACCGGCTGGTACGCCTGCGCCGCCAGGTCGCTCTTCGGGGCGAACTGCGTCACGTCGGTACGCACCCGGTCGAGCAACTGCGTGCCCCGCGGCGAGAGTTCACCGTGGTCGCGCATGTAGGACCACTCCTTGTCGGCGACGAAGGCGGCGTAGGCGTCCACGTCCGCCCGGATCCGGTCCCTGACGTCGGCCGGATAGACCTGCACCCGGGCCTTCACCTCGTGCAGCGCCTGCGCCTCGGCCAGCACATCGGTCTGCGCCCCGCCCCTGCCCTCCCACACTCCGGCGATCGCCAGGCCCAGCACGATCGCGTAGATCACCCCGATCATCATGACCATGTACTCGATGACGTCCGGCGTCTGGCTCGGGTCGTCGTCCTCGGCGATCCTGCGCTGCCTGAGGACGACCACGGTGATGACGACGGCGCAGACCGCGGCCATCGCGATCAGCAATACCACCCATTGCGACATCTGAACTCCCCCTCGCGTCCTACCGGTTGCTCCTGCGATACGCCCCGGAGCCGGGCTTGAGCGCGGCTGCCGCGAGCAGCCCTGGGACCGTCGTGAGCAGCAGCGTGGTCGTCAGCCGCCGCCGGTGCTCCACGGGCGCTGCGGCCGGTGTGACCGCCTGCCGCGGCCAGTGCACGACGGCGGGCGGCGCGGGTTTCGGCTTCGGTGGCGGCGGCTTGGGCGGCGCGGGCTTCGGCTTCGGCTCCGGGACGGGCCTGATCACGGGTTTCGGTGCGGGCTTGGGCTGCGGTTTCGGCTCGGCTACGGCTCTCACCACCGGTTTCGGTCTCGGCTTCGGTTTCGCTGCGGGTGGCGCCGGCTTCGGCGCGGGTACGGGCTTCGGCGCCGGTTTCGGCGGCGGCACGAGCCGGTGGCAGTGCAGCGGCGGGGGCCATTCCCAGCGCGGGTGCCATGTCCCGCACCAGTACGCGGGGCGCGGCAGGCGTGGCCGGTGCAGCCGCGGCCGGTGCGGCGGTCTGGGTCTGTGCGGCCGGTGCCACCGGGGCCGGTGCTCGGGCCGGTGCCTCGGCCGGTGCGCGTGCGGCGGTCCCGGACGGGGCCGCGGCACGTGCGGATGGACGGACACCCGTACCGGTTCAGGCACGGGTACGGACAGGTGCACCGGCAGGTGCACGGACACGGGTACCGACGCGGGTACGGACACGGGTACGGGTACGCCTACGGGCACGGGCGGGCGCGGGTGGCCGGGGGCGGCCTCCGCCACCCCGCTGAACCCCCACGACCCCACAGCCGCCGTCACCACGGCAAGTGCCGCCCACGTCCGTACGCGCTTCCCCCTCGGAGTGCTCACGCGTTCATCGTCAGCACCCGGGCAGTCGCCGCGCCCGCATACCAGGGCGGTTCCCCGAAAGGAGTAACAGACCCGGCAAACCCTCGATCACCTGCGCGAATCGGGTGACAGCCGGCCGCGCCCCGCAGCGGTCGGCGCGGTGCCGCATGCGGCGGCGGGGAGGAGGGGAGGAGAGAGGGATGGGGTGGGCGTGGACGGTTTCGAACCGCCGACATCCGCCTTGTAAGGGCGGCGCTCTACCACTGAGCTACACGCCCCGGGGATTGCGACGTCACAGGTTACCCCGCCGCGGGGGCAGATCGGCAAGCGCGTACCCCCGACCCGTGGGGGAAGTATGCGGGCAGATCGACCGGGCCGTGTGTTCGGCGCGCGCGGGTGGGAGTATGGAGCCGATGGCGGTGGGCGGCGAGCGCGGGGAGAGAGAGTCACGGTGACGACGGCACGTTCGTGGTGGCGGCGCGGCGACAACCTGCGCGCCGAGGCACAGGCCGCGAAGGACGCCGCCGCACAGGCGTTCTACGAGCTGGACACCGCCCAGCGCGAGCTGGAGATCTCCATCGAGACGATCTCGGCGGTCGAGCAGTCCCCCGAGGCGAGCAGGGCGCTGTCCGGCTTCCGGTCGCTCGGCGAGAAGATCGACCGGGTCAGCGCGGCCTACATCGCCACCGTCGACGCCCACGACCTGGACCGGGACGAGCTGGACCACGCGTCCGCCTCCCGTGCGGTGAGCGAGCTGACCAGGGCCAAGGACGACCTGGTCAACGCCAGGACCGAGCTGGAGCGCTACCAGTCGACCGTGACGCCGCTGCTGGACCGGGCGGAGACCCAGCTCGCGCGGCTGGCACCGGCGCGCGAGCGGGCCAAGCAGTCGCTGCTCGCGGCGAGCAACGCGCTGGACGAGGTGCGTGCGGCAGGGATCTCCGCCGACGACCTCGCGGCCCGGCTCGCGGCGCTCGCGCCGGAGCTGACCAAGCTCAACGAGGGTCCGGCCAAGCACGGCGTGAAGGAGACCGTGCAGCGGGCCGACGACATCCGCCGCAAGGCGGAAGCGGTGCGCGCCGAGGCCGAACGGCTGCCGGAGCAGGCCAAGGAGATCGACAAGCGGCTGGTGTCGCTGCGTACCCGGGTGCAGGCCCTCGGCACCCGCGCGGAGGGCGTGGCGCCGGTGCTCAGCGAATTGCGGCGGCGCTTCTCGCTGGCGTGCTGGCAGGACCTCCAGCAGGTGCCTGAGCAGGCCGCGCAGGCCGTCAGGCAGGCGGAGGCGACGCTCGCCGAGGCGCGCAGGGCGCGGGACGCGCAGCAGTTCGAGCAGGCCACCGCGAAGCTGGCCGCCGTGCGGGCGCTGATGGACGACGTGGACGGCGCGGTGGGCGCGGCAGGCGACCGGCTGCGGCGGCTGAACGAGGTCCGCAAGGACCCGAAGGCCGAGGTCGAGCGGACCCGCTTCGTCATCAGGGACGCGCAGCGGCTGGCCATGCAGGGCCGCTCCACACCCGAGCCGCGGCACGCCAGGCCGCTGGACGAGGCGGTGGCGAGGCTGGACCGGGCGCTGGCCGGGCTCGAGGGCCGGCACCCGGACTACTGGGCCTTCCTCACCGAGACCGCCGCGGTGCGCGAGACGGCGAACCGCGTGGTGTCCAACATCCGGGAGGACCGGGCGGCGGGCCGGGCCTGACGCCCGGTCCTGCCCGCTCCCGGGCCACCGCCTGCGGTCAGCTGCAGCAACCGCCGCCGCAGCAGCCGCCACCGGCGCCGCCCGCGGGGGCGGGCGCGGGGGCCGCGGACCCGGCGGCGGAGGCGGTGCCGCCCACCGACACGGTCGAGAGCAGCTTCACCGTGTCGCCATGGCCCTGCGGGCAGGGCGCGGGGGCGCTGGACTGCGACATCGGGCGGCGCATCTCGAAGGTGGCGCCGCAGGTCTTGCACCGGTACTCGTAACGAGGCATGGCCTCAGGGTAGCGGTCGTCCCCTGCGCCGCGCTGCTGCGCCCGCGGCCCCGGCCTATCCTGGAGGCGACGGCGTCCTCGACGAGTCCAGCCCCCGAAGGAGGCGCCCATGCGACTCGACGACCACCTCCCCGTTCACCACCGGCTGAATCAGGTCTACCGCTACGGAGCGGGTGTGATGGGCCTGATCCTCGTGGTCTTCGGCATCCTGGGCCTGCTGAACGACGTGTCCTTCATGTCCGAGGCGGGCAAGCGGATCGCCGGCCTCAATTCCAACGGCGCACTCAGCACGATCTCCATCGTGATCGGCGGGCTGCTCTTCATCGGCATGGTCATCGGCGGCAACTTCGCCTCCACGCTGAACATCTGCGTGGGCGTCGCCTTCCTGCTGAGCGGATTCGTGAACCTGGCGGTGCTCGACACCGACAGCAACCTGCTGGCCTTCAAGATGTCCAACGTGCTGTTCAGCTTCGCCGTGGGGCTTCTGCTGCTGTTCTTCGGCCTGTACGGCCGGGTGACCGGAGGGTTGCCACACGACAACCCGTACTGGCAGCGCCGCCACCCGGAGGAGGCCGCCCGCGAACGGGATGCGCGCAAACGGGCGGCGGTGGCCGCCAGGAGGCCACCGCCCCGCCGCCGCGGGGTGCCACAGCACTGAACCCGCCACGGCCGCGCGCCTGGCCCGCGGGCGCGCCCGGGCCGATACGGCTACGGGCGCCTGCGGGCCAGGGTGAGGCCGTCGGCGACGGTGAGCAGGACGTCGTCCATCCGCTCGTCGGCCCTCACGTGGTCGTTGAAGGCGCGGATGGCGGCCGCGCCGCCGGTGGCCGCCGGATCGGCGACGGCGCCGTGGTAGAGGGTGTTGTCGACCACGATCAGGCCGCCGGGGTTCATCCGCGGCACCAGCTCCTCCCAGTAGTCGATGTAGGACTCCTTGTCGGCGTCGAGGAAGACCAGGTCGATCCAGCTGCCGCCGGGCAGCGCGCGGAGGGTGTCGACGGCCGGGGCGATCCGCAGGTCGATCCGGTCGGCGACGCCCGCCTTGGTCCACGCCTCGCGGCCGACCGCCGTCCACTCCTCGGAGATGTCGCAGGCGATCACCCGGCCGTCCGCGGGCAGCGCCTGCGCCATCGACAGCGTCGAAAAGCCGGTGAAGGTGCCGACCTCGACGATCTGCCGGGCACCGGTCAGCCGGACCAGGAAGGCCAGCAGCGGCCCCTGCTCCTCGGCGGTCTGCATGCCGGCGGACGCGGCCAGGCGGTGGTGGGTGGTGTCGACCAGTTCCCGCTGGACCGGGTCGAGCGGCGGGTTGTGATCGAGGACGTATCCGTACAGCTCGGGCGTGAGCTGCGGGTTCTTCGTTTCGTACAAGGGTCTGCTCCCAGGTGCGGCGCTTAGGGTGACGGGATGCTCGTCGATGACGCGGTCGCTCTGGTCCCCAGCATTCCAGGCCGCCGCGCCCTGCTGGGTCTCGCGGGTGCGCCGGCCGCGGGCAAGTCGACGCTGGCGCGGCGCCTGGTCGCGGGCGTGGACGAGCGGCTCGGCGCGGGCACCGCCGCTTACGTCCCGATGGACGGCTTCCACCTGTCCAACGCCCAGCTGGACCGGCTGGGGCTGCGCGACCGCAAGGGCGCCCCCGAGACCTTCGACGTCGACGGCTACGTGGTGCTGCTGCGCCGGCTGCGGGCGGAGCGGTCGTCCCCGGTGTACGCGCCGGACTTCGACCGCCGGCTCGACGAGCCGGTCGCGGCGGGCCTGGTCGTCCCCGCCGCCACGGCGCTGGTGATCACCGAGGGCAACTACCTCGCCGACGACGGGCCGGGGTGGGACCAGGTCCGGGACCTGCTCGACGAGCTCTGGTATGTCGAGACCCCGCGCCGGCTGCGCGAGCGGCGGCTGCTGCGCCGCCATCTGCGCGGGGGCCGCAGCGAGCGGGAGGCCCGCGACTTCATCGCCTCCAGCGAGCGGGTCAACGCCCGCCGCGTGGAGCTCTCCCGGGCCCACTGCACCCGGGTGGTCTCCCCCCGGGACCCCTGAGTGCTGCGCGCCGGGAAGGCGCCGGGAAGGCGCCGGGTCAGGCCAGCGTGGCGCGGGCCGCGGCGCGAAGGGCCCGGACGGGCGGCTGGTCGCGGTTGCGCGGGTGCCAGGCGAGGGCGGCGGTGGACGCGGGGGCGTCGGTCACCTCCACGAAGGCCACGCCAGGTCGGGGGTAGAGGTGGCGGGCAGCCGCGGGCAGGAAGCTGATGGCCTGGCCCCTGGACACGATGTGCAGCAGTGCCTCCACGTCCCTGGCCACCGGCCCCCGCCGCACCTGCGCACCGTCGGGGCGCGGATTGACCGCCCAGTAGTCCCACCACTCGCCGGGCGTCTGCGGCGGGAAGTCCACCACGGCGTGGTCCCCCAGCTGCTCCAGGGTGACCGGCGCACCGGTGGCGAGCCGGTCGCCGGTGGACAGGCACGCGATGCGGGCCTCGGTGGCCAGGTGGAGCGTCTGGAGGCCGTCGGGCAGCGGGGGCCGCAGGAAGGCCGCGTCGACGGTGCCGCAGGACAGGGCCTCGATCTGGTCGACGAAGGTGAGGCTGCGCATCTCGATGACGATCCTGGGGTGGCGGGCGTGCAGTTCCTCGAGGATCGCGTGCGTGTAGGGCATCGCCGCCTCCCCCGCGATGAATCCCACCGTCAGGTTCCCGCTGACCTCGCGGGCGTGGATGTCGGCGAGGTGGCGCAGCCGGGCCATCGACTCGACGACGGCGCGCGCCTCGGGGACCAGCTCACGCCCGGCCGCGGCGAGATGGACGCTGCGGCTGGTGCGCTCGACCAGCGGCACGCCCAGCCGCTGCTCCAGCGCGCGGATCTGCTGGCTGAAAGCGGGCTGCGTCATGTACAGCCGGGCCGCGGCCCGGCCGAAGTGCATCTCCTCGGCGAGCACCAGGAAAAGCCGCAATTGGTGGAGGCTCGGTTCCCTGCCGACGTCCTGGCCCGTCGGCGGGAACCGGCCATCGGGATCGCGCTGTCGAGCCATACATCCGAGGTTATCCATCGCGTGCGAAGAGCAACAGCGCCACCGCTTCCCGGATCACCGGGCGCCGGGCAGGATCGTCGGTACGGGCCGACGGGCGGTGCCTCGTACGTGCTCTTGGGGGGGATGTACGAAGCGCCGCCCACGGCGGGAACCGGCCGTCTCCCGGCAGGTCAGGACGCGGCGTGTGCCAGGAAGCGGCGGAGGATCTGCTCGCCGGCCGCCACTCCCGCGACCGTCAGGGCGGAGACGTGCGGTGCCGTCCAGCCCGTGTCGGCGAGCTCCCCGTGACCTGGCGTCCAGCCGCTGTCCGCGGCCTGCAGCAGGTCCGCGTCGAGCAGCGAGTCGCCGGCCGCGAGCACCCGGTCGGCGCTGGTGCGGCGGACCACCTCGGCCAGGGCCGCGCTCTTGGACAGCGGCTTGGGCACCGCGTAGATCTTGCGGCCCTGGAGTGACACGGTCCAGCCCAACGGCTCGGCCCAGGCCGTGAGTTCTTTGACCCAGCCGGCGGGGAGGCGGTCCCTGTCGACGACCAGGTAGGCGAAGAGGTCCTCCGCCACCCGCTCCTTGCGCAGCCATTCGGGGTCCGCGGTGGCGGCCAGGTGCGCCCGCACCTCGGCCAGCGGGGCCGACCCCTCGGTGAGCCGCCGCCGCATCTCGGCGTTCCAGTCGTGGTCCGTGCGCCCGCCGACCAGCAGGTGGCCGCCGTTGGCGCAGATCGCGTAGCTCGGCTGCGGGCCCGGCAGGCTGATCCGCCGGTACTGCTTGCGGGTGCGGGTGGTGGCGGGCACGAAGCGCACGGCGTCGGCGAGTTCGACCAGCAGCCGGCCTGCGGCCTCCGTCATGTAGGACAGCGGCCTCGCCTCGTGGACCTCGACGGTCAGCAGCCGGGGGGCGTCCTCGTCGGGCATGGTGAGGGCGAGGGCGGCGGCGGAGTAGATGAGGGTGCGGTCGAGGTCGCTTGCGACGATCGTCCGGCTGTGGGTGCGGTTCACTGGCCGGCCACCGCCTTGCCGTCGGTGCCGGTCGCGCCGCGGGTGTAGCGGGGGTGGATCAGGCCGACGCAGGAGTAGGGCAGCCCGTCGGTCTCCTCGACCGGGACGCCGCGCTGGGCGGCGAGCAGGCGCACATGGTCCAGGTCGGCGCCCGCGCCGCGCTGGGCGAGGATCTTCCAGGGCACGCGGCGCAGCAGCACCCGGGTGGTCTCGCCGACGCCCGGCTTGACGAGGTTGATGTCGCCGATGCCGTACTCCTCGCTGATCCGCTCGACCGCGGCCCAGCCCGCCCAGGTGGGCGAACGGTCCTGGGAGCGCAGCGACTTGACGTCCTCCGCGACGCCGTCGCCGACCGTGTCGAAGGCGGCGGCGACGGTGTCGAGGAAGAGCTCGGAGACGTCCGAGCCCGCGAGGTCGCGGTAGAACTTGGCGCCGTGGAACTCGCCTGGCCCGATGAGGTCGGAGCGCAGCACGGTGCGCGAGACCAGCCCGGACACGGTGGAGTTGAGGCACGCGGAGGGGATCAGGAAGTCGTCGCGGGTGCCGTAGGTGGACACGCAGCCGCCGGGGTCGGCCAGGACCGCGATCTCCGGCCGGAAGCCGGGGAAGTCGGCCATGGCGTCGGCGAGTTCGCGGGTGATGGCGCCCTTGCCCGTCCAGCCGTCGACGAAGACGGCGTCGGCCGGGTCGTGGTGGGCGGCGAGCCAGCCGAGCGCGGTGCGGTCGATGCCGCGGCCGCGGACGATGGAGACGGCGTAGTGCGGCAGGTCGAGGCCGTGGGCGTGCCGGGCCCAGCGGCGCATCAGGACGCCCACCGGGGTGCCGGCCCTGGCCAGCGAGACCAGGACGGCGTCCGGGCCGCGCTCGGCGAGCACCAGCTCGGTGACGGCGCCGACCGCACGGGCGATCCGCTCGGCCGAGGTGGCCAGCGCGGCCTTGAACAGCTCCTGGTATTCGGGGCTCGGCTGGTATTCCACCGGCAGGGATTCCGCGTAGTGGGCGCCGCCGCTCTGTATGGCCTCCTCGCGCTCCTCGGTGGGCGCCTCGAGCGGCACGTCTGACAGGTCCTTGAGCAGCCAGCCCACCTCGTCCGCCGCGTACGATCCGAAGGCGGGACCGCGCAGCGGCCGGGTGGATGCACTCGAGGAGCCGGTCATGGAGCCAGGGTTTCCGTTCGGTCGGTAGGAGGGCACGACGGCGAGGAGCACCGTGCCGGTGTGCGCGGCGAGCCGGTCGAGCAGCCCGCCGGGAGCGTGCAGCGCGGGGGTGTCCCCCGCGGAGTCCACGACGCAGAGCACCGCGTCGAAGCCGCCGCCCGCGACGTTGTAGGCGTACCGCTCGCGCGATCCGTCGTCGGTGGGCGCGTCGTGCGCGGGGAAGGCCAGCCGGCTGCGGATCGCGTAGCCGGGGTCGTCCACCGCGAGCACGGGCGAGCGGGTGGTGGTGGAGAAGTACGCCTCGACGCCGTGGGTCCCGGCGGTCCGGGTTTCGGCGGCCCGGGTCCCGGCCGTCTGCGACTCGAGGGCCTGGGCGAGGCGCAGCGGCGCGTACATCAGCTCCTCGTTGCCGAGGACGAGCACCCGCCGGGCGCCCGCGGGCAGGGCGGCGGCGATGGCGCGGCCCATGGCGGGCAGCGCGGCCTCCAGGCCTTCCCGGTGCGCGGGCAGGAAGCCGTGCCGGCCGCCGTCGGGTATGCCCGCGGGCCAGCCGAGGTCGACCCGCCGCACCTGCCCGGCGCCGGCGGCCCGCCCGGCACCTGCGGCCTGCTCCGCGTCGCCGGCCGGCCAGGAGGCCACCAGGGCCTGCGCGGCGGTCAGCACGCCGGGCGGCAGCGAGACCGTGCCCGAGGCCAGGGAGAGTATGTCCACCCGGGCCCCGAGGTCGGCCGCGAATCCGCTGAGCCTGGCGTGGTCGGCCGGGGAGCGCATGTCGGTCAGCGCGACGACGACGTAGCGGTCGCGGGGGTGGCGGCGGTGCAGGTCGCGGACCGTGTTGAGCACCGTCTGGCCGGTGGAGAACTCGTCGTCGACCAGCACCAGCGGTCCAGGCCCGCCGAGCAGCCCCGGGTCCGCCGGCAGCAGCAGGTGCCCGGTGGCGTGGCTGTGCTCCTCCTGGAAGGCGCCCGCGGAGGCCAGCCCCGCCACCTCGCGGCGGGTGGAGTGCAGGTAGGGCACGGCTCCGACGCCGTCGGCGACCGCGTGGCCGAGGCCCGTGGCGGTCTCGGCGTAGCCGACCACGACGGCGCGCGCGGCCTCCCGCTCGCCCAGTAGGGCGCGGACCCGCAGGCCGAGGTCGTAGCCGTGCCCGTAGACCGTGGCGGGGCGCTGCGGCACGTGCTTGCCGAGCACGTTCGACACCAGCAGGTGTGCCCGCTTGGGGTTGCGGCGCAGGGCAAGGCCCAGCAGGTCCCGCAGTCCCTCGCCGTGCAGGGCGATGCCGAGGCGGTCGGCGACCCACTGTCCCGTCCAGGGCGGTGTCGTCAGCATGCGGTGGCGGTCTTCTTCCGGTGGATTCCGATGTCTACTACAAGGATGCCTGGTCAGTTCTGCGGCAGGCCGGTCGCGAGCAGCTCGACGAAGCTGATCCCCTCGCGTGCGACCCCGAAGACCTCGGCCCTGAGCAGGGTGCGCTCGGCCCAGGCCCGGTGCGGCTTGACCTCGTTCATCTTGTTCGTGTAGGCCGAGCGCAGGACGCCGCCGCCGCTGCGGTCCTGGTGCAGGATGTCGGCCGCGTCGCTGAACTCCTCGTGGGTGACCACGCTCAGCGCGTGCACGACGGGCACGTGGGTGGGGTGGATGCAGGTCTTGCCCTGGAGCCCGTTGGCGCGGTCCAGCTCGATCTCGCGCAGCAGCCCGTCCATGTCGCGCTTGAGCAGGGCGTCGCGCAGGTCCTCGGCCTCCGGGCTGAAGGGGCTGTGGCGCAGCTGCGGCTTGAACATCCGCTCCTGGTGCCGGAAGTACTCCCATACGGGTCCGGTCACCACGAAGCCGCTGCCGTCGGCGCGGCCGAGCACGTTGACGACGTCGCCGATCACCGCCGCGACGATCTGGACGTCGTAGGCGGTCATGGCGGGGGCGCGGCGGAGCCCGTAGGAGGAGCAGAAATCGGTCACGCCCAGGCGCAGCGCGAGTACCCGGTCGCGGTACTTGTCGACGGTGCGGGAGATGCCGTAGAGGGTCTCGACCCGGCTCTCCAGGTGCAGCAGCTCGGGCGACTCCAGGACCGGCATGGCGAACAGCCGGCGTCCGCAGGAGGCCTCGGCGGCGCTCAGCGCCTCCAGGAAGGGGACGCCGGACTCCTCGGTGAACTTGGGCAGCACGAATCCGGACAGCAGCGCCACGCTGTCGCCGAGGCGCTCCACGAGGTCGGTGATCTGGGCGGGGGTGCGGACCCTGATGAACAGCAGCGGGATCTCGCCCGCGGCGCCGGGGCGGGCGGCCAGGTCCCGGAACTGCCGGACGAGGTTGGCCTCGCCCGCCGGGACGTCCCGGTCGTCGATGGAGTCCTCCAGGCACAGCACCATGGACACGACCCCGCGGGCGGCCTGCTTGAGCACGTCTTCGGCGAGCGTGGTGCGGGTGGCCGGGCTGTACAGGGTGGCGCCGAGGGCGGTCGCGAGCGTACGAGCCTGCGAGTCTGCCGTGAACTCCTGCGGCTCGCGGTGGAACAGTTCTTCCCTCGTCTCCGCGGCGAGGTGTCCGAAGTGTCGCATAGCGCCCCCTTTCAACATACGGGCCGTGAGGATATCTGGCCGATTATCGTATGGGCGAGCATGAGACACACGTTCCCTTTGTGTGTGAAAAACAGGTAACCGCCACTGGTCCACCATGTGACCTTCCGCGCGCCGAACGCCACCTCCGCGCCCGCGGGACGATCCGCCGGACATGTCGTCCTACGGGCGATCTTCCGGCCGACCCGCGCCCCGGCGTTGTGAGCCGCCCCGTGGGAAGGGCAGGATGACGGACATGACGCACGTGATGGTGAAGGGCTCGAACGTCCCCCTGGACGCCCCGGGCATCCGGGCGGTGCTGCGCTGGAGCCCCGGCACCGGCACACCGGACGTGGACGCCTCCGTGCTGCTGCTCGGCCGCGACGGCCGGGTGCGGTCGGACGACGACTTCGTCTTCTACAACGAGCCGCGGCACCCCTCGGGCCGCGCCCGCCACCTGCCCAAGCGGCGGGTCGGCGAGAGCCTGACCGACACCGTCGAGGTCGACCTGGCCGCGCTGGACGCCGCCGTCGACCGGGTGGTGATCGCCGCCTCCTGCGACGGCGGCCCCTTCCGGCTGGTCCGCGACCTGTGCGTGCTGCTCTACGACACCGCGGGGCCGCGGCAGGACCCGCTGGTCACCTTCGACGTCCGCCCCGACACCGGCGGCGAGACCGCGCTGAACTGCGGCGAGCTCTACCGCAAGGACGGCGGCTGGAAATTCCGGGCGGTCGGGCAGGGCTACACCACGGGCCTGGTCGGCCTGGCCACCGAATTCGGCATCACGGTGGACGACGTGGACGCCGGCTCCGCCCGTACCGAGGAGCCGCAGGCCACCGGGGCGCCGCAGTCCACCGGGAACATGCAGCCGACCATGGCCTCCCCCGAGGCGGGGCCGACCAGCGCCTACGGCTACCCGCTGCAGGCCCCCGCAGGCGGCCACGTGCCCGCACAGCCCGCCTACGGCTACCCCCAGCCCGTCCAGACCCCCGGGCCGCCCCCCGCCGCCCCACCGGTCCACCAGCAGCCGCAGCCGGGCTACCCGGCCTACGGCTACCCGCAGCCGGTCGGCGCCGCGGCCGCGGGCAACGGCGGTGCGGCCTTCACGCTGCCCCCGCAGGGCCCGCAGTTCCAGCCGGGGCGCTGAGCCCGCGCGGCCCGCCGCAGGGCGGCAGCGCGCCCCTGGGCGCCGCGCCCTGCCCCCCGGCGTCAGGGACGGCCGCAGGAGGCCAGCCGAGGGTGCGGGGGCGGCGGAAGGGGATTCAGACCTTGGTCTTGTACCCGCGGCCCCACTGGAGCCCCCAGCCGTAGAGCCGGTCGATCTCGGCCTGGAAGCCGTAGACGTACTTCACCTCGCGGCGCACGGTCAGCTCGCCCTTGCGGTTCTCGATCAGCACCACCGCGCAGGACCGGGCCTGCGGCTCCCGCTCGGTCAGCGGGATCTCGATCCGCGGGCCGGAGCCGGGGAAGATCTCCACCTTGGCGTGGGTGCGGTCGAAGGCGGGCGTGCCGTCGTAGATGTACACGAAGACCAGCAGCCGCTTGAACTCATCGCGCTTGTCGAAGTTGATGTACAGCGTCTCGCCGGAGGTGCCGCCGAACCGGTCGTCGCCGCTCATCTGGATGTACGGGGGCGCGTCGAGGTCGCCGAGGAAGTTGCCCAGCGGCTGGACGACGCCCTTGGAGCCGTCGGCCAGTTCGTACATGCAGGCCAGGTCGAGGTCGACGTTGACCATCGCGGGGCCGGCCGCCTGGACCACCTGCGGCCGGAAGACGTCGAACTGGCGGCGCAGGAAGCCGCGCCGGTCGGTGTGCCAGCCGCCGGTGTCGGAGGTGCGCATCTCCCACGACAGGTTGACCCGCATGTTGCCGACCGCGGCGCCCTGCTTGCTGAGCGACACCACCGGGTGCCGCTTGGTCAGTTCGACCGTGTGCGCGTTCGCGACGTCGAACTGCCCCGCGCCGCTCGGCCGGAAGAAGTCCCACCACGCCATCCGTCCCACCCCTCACCTGGCTGCCCGCACACGCGGCTGCCCCCGCCGGACGGCGGGGGCAGCGGTACGACACGGTTCGCGACCGGTCAGACTCCGGTCGTGATGTGTGTCTTGTCGTCGTCCGACTCCTGGGAGCCTTCCCCGAGACGGCGGTTGCGTACCACAGACGACCAGTACGAAGCGGCGATCAGCACCACGCCGACCAGGCCGGTGACCACCTCGCTGACGTCGTACTTGATGGTGACCAGCAGGATGACCGACAGCGCGCCGATCGCGTAGTGGGCGCCGTGCTCCAGGTACACGTAGTCGTCCAGGGTGCCCTTGCGGACCAGGAAGACGGTCAGCGACCTGATGTACATCGCGCCGATGCCGAGACCCAGCGCGATCTCGAAGATGTCGTTGCTGATGGCGAAGGCGCCGACGACACCGTCGAACGAGAAGGACGCGTCGATGACTTCCAGGTACAGGAACATGAAGAACGCGGCCTTGCCGGCCAGACCGGCGACCTGCCCCGCGGTCGGACCGTTCTTGGCCGGGGCGCTCCCCTCGGCGCCCTCGTCCTCGGACACGTCGTCGTCCTCGTCCTCCTCCTCTTCGAGGCGGTCCTCGAAGAAGCCGGAGACGCCGCCGACCACGAGATAGGTGATCAGACCGCCGACGCCGGCGAGCAGCACCGTCTCGGCCTTGTCGATCGTGCCGTGGCCGCCGTGCACCGGCACCCCGGTGGCGACCGTGGTGGCCACGATGACCAGGGCGATCAGCGCGATCGCCACCGAGAGCATGTCCAGCTTGCCGAGCTTGGCCAGCGGCTTCTCGAGCCAGCCGAGCCAGGTGATCTCGCGCTCCTCGAAGATGAAGTCCAGGAAGATCATCAACAGGAACATCCCACCGAAGGCCGCGATGGCCGGGTGGGCTCCGGTGACCAGCGCCTCGTAGCGGTCGTGGTCGTTGATCGCGACATTGACCGCCTCCCACGGGCTCAACTTCGCGGTGATCGCCACGATGATGATCGGGAAGACCAGCCGCATGCCGAACACCGCGATGAGCACACCGACGGTGAGGAACATCTTCTGCCAGAAGGTGTTCATCTTCCGCAGGATGCCCGCGTTGATGACGGCGTTGTCGAAGGAGAGCGAGATCTCAAGGACGGACAGGATCGCGACGATCGCAAGTCCCTTCCACCCCCAGAGCACGCCGGCCAGGGCCAGGCCGGCGGCAGTGATGCCGAACGACCAGCCGAAAGTTCTGAGGAGCACGAGCTTCCCACCCAATCCTTGTGACCTGTGACCACGAGGTGCCCCGCGCGGTACGCGGCTTTACGAAACGTTGACCCCGAAGTCTAGGGCGATCCCGCGCAGCCCGGACGCGTACCCCTGACCTACCGCACGGAACTTCCACTCGCCGCCGTAGCGGTAGAGCTCGCCGAAGATCATCGCGGTCTCCGTCGAGGCGTCCTCCGTCAGGTCGTAACGGGCCAGCTCGGCACCGTCGGATTGGTTGAGCACCCGGATGTAGGCGTCGCTGACCTGCCCGAAGGTCTGCACCCGGGAGTCGGCGTCGTAGATCGACACCGGGAAGACGATCTTGTCCACCTGCTGCGGGACCAGGGTCAGGTCCACCAGGATCGTCTCGTCGTCACCGCCGCTGCCGCCGGTCAGGTCGTCGCCCGTGTGCTCGACCGAACCCTCCGGGCTCTTGAGGTTGTTGTAGAAGACAAAGAAGTCGTCCCCCAGAACCCGGCCGTTCCCGCACAGCAGCGCGCTGGCGTCCAGGTCGAAGTCGGCCCCGGTGGTCGAACGGGCCCTCCAGCCCAGTCCGATCTGCACCCTGGTGAGATTCGGCGCGGCCTTGGAGAGGGAGACGTTGCCTCCCTTGGCGAGCGTGACGCCCATGGTGGTCCTTTCCCCCTTGGCGGGTGCTGCTCAGACGTTGACGCCGAAGTCCTGCGCGATGCCCCGCAGCCCCGACGCGTAACCCTGGCCGATGGCCCGGAACTTCCACTCGCCCCCGTGCCGGTACAGCTCGCCGAAGACCATCGCGGTCTCGGTCGAGGCGTCCTCCGTCAGGTCGTAGCGGGCCAGTTCGCGCTGGTCCGCCGCGTTGAGCACCCGGATGTAGGCGTTGCGGACCTGGCCGAAGCTCTGCTGGCGCGACTCGGCCTCGTAGATCGAGACCGGGAAGACGATCTTCACGATGTCGGCGGGCACCCCGGCGAGGTTGACGTTGATCACCTCGTCGTCGCCCTCGCCCTCGCCGGTGAGGTTGTCGCCGGTGTGCTCGACCGAGCCGTCCGGGCTGCGCAGGTTGTTGAAGAACACGAAGTGCTGGTCTGACAGCACCTTCCCGGCCTCGTTGGTGAGCAGCGCGCTCGCGTCGAGGTCGAAGTCCGATCCTGTGGTCGTCCGCGCGTCCCAGCCCAGACCGACGACGACCGCCGTGAGATTAGGGGCCTCCTTGGTCAGCGAGACGTTGCCACCCTTGCTCAGGCTGACTCCCACGAGTCCTCCCCATCGGTTCGATTGTGTACGTATGGCCATCGGGTCAATGTGCCCGATCAACGAGCCGAGCTTAGTGACCGGTTCCCGTCGACCGCACTGCTTCCAGCGCCTTTACGTACTCATGAAGGTCCCGGGCGTCCGGCAGGGCGTTGACCACCGACCACCGGACGGTGCCGGCCCGGTCGATCACGAAGGTCCCGCGCACCGCGCAGCCCTTGTCCTCGGCGAAGACCCCGTAGGCCCTGGCCGCCTCCCCGTGCGGCCAGAAGTCCGACAGCAGCGGGAAGTCCAGGCCCTCCTGGTCGGAGAAGACCCGCTGGGTGTGCATGGAGTCGCAGGACACGGCGAGCACCTGCGCGTCCGCACGCTCGAAGGCGTCCGACCGCGCTTGCAGCGCCTGGAGTTCGCCGGCGCACACGCTGGTGAAGGCGAACGGGTAGAAGACCAGCAGCACGCTGCTGCGCCCGCGGAAGTCGCCGAGGCGCACGGTCCTGCCGTGCTGGTCGGGCAGCGAGAAGTCCGCTGCCGCGGTGCCGATCTCGGCCATGGAAGGGGTCGCTCTCTCGCCGTGCCCTGCTGCCGGTCGCATATGGCTGGGCGCGCAGTTCCCCGCGCCCCTGGTGGCTTGCCCTCCATTCAGGAGGGTGACCGTTTGTAGGGGCGCGGGGAATTGCGCGCCCAGCCGAAGTCGACCGGCAGGCGGCCGACGGCAGCGGCCTCCGCGGCGGAGAGCCACGCAACCGCCGACCGCGGGGTCAGCGCTTGCCTGCGCGGGCGGCTTTCGGGGTGACCAGACGGCTGCCCGTCCAGTCCTTCGCCGCGTTGACGCTGCTGGTCTGGGCCAGACCGGCGGTCTGCGCGGCCTCACCGATCTCGCTGGGCTCGACGTGGCCGTCGCGGCCCGTCTTCGGGGTCATCAGCCAGATCGGGGCGCCGGGGTCGACGGTCGACGTGGCGTCGACCAGCGCGTCGGTGAGGTCGCCGTCGTCCTCGCGGAACCACAGCAGGACGGCGTCGGGCACGTCGTCGTAATCCTCATCGGCGAGCTCTTCGCCCGTGAGCTCCTCGATCCCCTCGCGAAGCTCCTGGTCGCAATCCTCGTCGTACCCGAGCTCCTGGACCACCTGTCCGGGCTCGAAACCAAGCCGGCTCGCCGGGTTGGTCCGCTCCTCCGCGTGGTCCGCGGTCGCGCTCACGCTTTGCCTCCTGTCATGGGGACTGTCGGTTCGTCTCAGTCCAGTGTGTGCCCACGCGCACGCGGACTTATTGGCGGTAGTCCACACGGGCGCGGCGGATCGCGCAAGTACCCGGCGTACGAGACCGCCGAAACGGTGACGATTCGACCGTGTCACCGCAACCCGTACCCCCAATGGTGACGCAGCTCACGACGGTTTGCCGGTGTTGTGCACGATTGGCACCGCCAGTCGGGCGTACGTCCGACTGGGCGTAGAGTTCAGGTTTGGCCGCAGGGGCGACCACAGGTCCCGCAGCCGCCGCCCCGCAGGCCCTGCGGTTACCACTGGGTAGAGATGACGTATCGCGCGCCGCGGTACACGATGGATGCGGCGCGACCCAGTAGAGCATCGAGCACCGACGAGCAGCAAAGGACAAGCGTGGCTTCCGGATCCGATCGCAACCCGATCATCATTGGCGGCCTTCCCAGCCAGGTCCCGGATTTCGATCCCGAGGAGACGGCGGAATGGCTGGATTCGCTGGACGCGGCCATCGACGAGCGCGGCCGTGAGCGTGCCCGCTACCTGATGCTCCGCCTCATCGAACGCGCCCGCGAGAAGCGCGTCGCGGTGCCCGAGATGCGCAGCACCGACTACGTGAACACGATCGCGACCAAGGACGAGCCGTTCTTCCCCGGCAACGAGGAGATCGAGCGGCGCATCCTGAACGCGACCCGCTGGAACGCCGCGGTGATGGTCTCCAGGGCGCAGCGCCCGGGCATCGGCGTCGGCGGCCACATCGCGACCTTCGCCTCCTCGGCGTCGCTCTACGACGTGGGCTTCAACCACTTCTTCCGCGGCAAGGACGACGGCCGCGGCGGCGACCAGATCTTCTTCCAGGGCCACGCCTCGCCGGGCATCTACGCGCGCGCCTTCCTGCTCGACCGGCTCTCCGAGGCGCAGCTCGACGCCTTCAGGCAGGAGAAGTCCAAGGCGCCCGACGGCCTGTCCAGCTACCCGCACCCGCGGCTGATGCCGGACTTCTGGGAGTTCCCGACCGTGTCGATGGGCCTCGGCCCGCTCGGCGCGATCTACCAGGCCCGGATGAACCGCTACATGGAGGCGCGCGGCATCGCCGACACCTCCGACTCGCACGTGTGGGCCTTCCTCGGCGACGGCGAGATGGACGAGCCCGAGTCGCTCGGCCAGCTGTCCATCGCCGCCCGCGAGGGCCTGGACAACCTGACCTTCGTGGTCAACTGCAACCTCCAGCGCCTCGACGGCCCCGTGCGCGGCAACGGCAAGATCATCCAGGAGCTGGAGTCGCAGTTCCGCGGCGCCGGCTGGAATGTGATCAAGCTGGTCTGGGACCGCTCCTGGGACCCGCTGCTGGCCCAGGACCGCGACGGCCTGCTGGTCAACAAGATGAACATCACGCCCGACGGGCAGTTCCAGACGTACGCCACCGAGACCGGCGCGTACATCCGCGAGCACTTCTTCGGCGACGACCAGCGGCTGCGCAAGATGGTCGAGGACCTCACCGACGAGCAGATCCTGCACCTCGGGCGCGGCGGCCACGACCACCGCAAGGTCTTCGCGGCCTACACCGCGGCCATGGCGCACAAGGGCCAGCCGACGGTGATACTCGCCCAGACCATCAAGGGCTGGACGCTGGGGCCGAACTTCGAGGGCCGCAACGCGACCCACCAGATGAAGAAGCTCACGGTCGACGACCTCAAGCGCTTCCGCGACCGGCTGCACCTGCCGATCACCGACCGGCAGCTGGACGAGGGCTACCCGCCCTACTACCACCCGGGCCGGGACTCCGAGGAGATCCAGTACATGCACGACCACCGCAAGGCATGCGGTGGCTACGTGCCGACCCGGATCGTCCGCGCCAAGCCGCTGGAACTGCCGGGCGACAAGGCCTACGCGACGGCGAAGAAGGGCTCTGGCCAGCAGTCCATCGCCACCACGATGGCCTTCGTGCGGGTGCTCAAGGACCTGATGCGGGACAAGGAGATCGGCAAGCGCTTCGTGCTGATCGCCCCCGACGAATACCGCACCTTCGGCATGGACGCGTTCTTCCCGAGCGCGAAGATCTACAACCCGCTGGGCCAGCAGTACGAGTCGGTCGACCGCGAGCTGCTGCTGGCGTACAAGGAGTCGCCGACCGGGCAGATGCTGCACGACGGCATCTCCGAGGCCGGCTGCACCGCGTCGCTGATCGCCGCCGGCTCCGCCTACGCCACCCACGGCGAGCCGCTGATCCCGGTGTACGTCTTCTACTCGATGTTCGGCTTCCAGCGCACCGGCGACCAGTTCTGGCAGATGGCCGACCAGCTGGCACGCGGCTTCGTGCTGGGCGCCACCGCGGGAAGGACCACCCTCACGGGTGAGGGCCTCCAGCACGCAGACGGCCACTCCCAGCTGCTGGCGTCCACCAACCCGGCCTGCGTGGCCTACGACCCCGCCTACGGGTACGAGATCGCGCACATCGTGCAGGACGGCCTGCGCCGGATGTACGGGGCGACCGCGGACGGCAAGCCGGGCGAGGACGTCTTCTACTACCTGACCGTCTACAACGAGCCGATCCAGCACCCGGCCGAGCCCGCCGGCGTCGACGTCGAGGGCATCCTCAAGGGCATCCACCGCGTCAAGCCGGGCGAGGCCGGCGCCATCCCGGCGCAGATCATGGCGTCCGGTGTGGCGGTGCCGTGGGCGGTCGAGGCGCAGCGCCTGCTCGCCGCCGACTGGAACGTACGGGCCGACGTGTGGTCCGCGACCTCCTGGAACGAGCTGCGGCGCGACGCCGTCGCCGTCGAGCAGCACAACCTGCTGCACCCCGAGGAGGAGCAGCAGGTCCCGTACGTGACCAGCAAGCTGTCCGGGGCCGAAGGGCCGTTCGTGGCGGTCTCCGACTGGATGCGGTCGGTGCCCGACCAGATCGCCCGCTGGGTGCCGGGACGCTACAACTCGCTCGGCGCGGACGGCTTCGGCTTCGCCGACACGCGCGGGGCCGCACGGCGTTTCTTCCACATCGACGCGGAGTCGATCGCGCTCGCCGTGCTGACCGAGCTGGCCCGCGACGGAAAGATCGACCGGTCGGTCCTCAAGCAGGCCGTGGACCGGTATCAGCTGCTCGACGTGGCCGCGGCCGACCCGGGCGCGGCCGGCGGCGACGCCTGACGCACCTCGTGCGGAGCCCCGGACCGGCACAGTGCCGGTCCGGGGCTCCGGCGTTTCCGGCCGCCTCCCCCCGGCGGCAGGCCCTCGCGCGACAGCCGATCCGGAATCTCCCCGGCCCGGCGGGCGCCCCCGATCTTCTACCCTGGCCCGACCGCCCGCGCTCCCGGCGCGTGCGGCGTCCCGTGCCAGGCCCCCCGGCTCCGCCCTCCTCCCGCGAGGCATCCGCGAGTGACCCTTCTCGAAGCGCGTATGAGCCCCACGTCCATCCGTGCACTGCTGGCGCTCGCCGTCGTCTTCGTGATACTCGCCACCACCGGCTGGACCGCGGTCCGGCCGCACGGCCCCGCCGACGCCAGGAGCGCCGCCGTCGCGGCGTGGATGCGCGCCGCCGCGGGCGGCCGCCGGCTGCCCGACCCGGACACCGCCACCGCCCGCGGCGTGGCCCGCTTCTTCGCCTCGCTCACCCGCCCGCAGGCCCTGCGGCTCGCCCACCGCTACCCGCTGGTGGTCGGCAACCTCAACGGTGCCCCGCTCGCCCTGCGCTACCAGGCCAACCGGTACGCGCTGGTCAGGGCCCGTGCCGAAGAGCGGGCCAGGGCCGAGGGCAACACGCTGACCCCGGCCGGCCGCAGGGACGCGGCCCGCCGCACCGAGCGCTACACCTCGCTGCTCGCCGCCCACCGGCAGATCCTCGCGTTCGACCCCAGCGGCGCGGGCCGGGCCGCCGAGGTCCTCGGCGACCTGGCGACGGCATCCCGGGTCGCGGTGGTGGTCCCGGGCGTCGGCACCGACATCCTCACCTTCGAACGCGCCACCAAGGCGTACGCGGCCCCGGTCGGCATGGCCCGCGCCCTCTACCGGCGCGAGCGGGCGGCGGAGCCCGGCGCGCGCACCGCGGTGATCGCCTGGGCCGACTACACCACCCCGCGCGGGGTCGGCCTCGACGCGTCCACCGCGAACCTGGCCGAGCGCGGCGCGACCCGGCTGGAGGCGCTGCTCAGCGCGCTGCCGCGGCGGCAGCGGGTGTCGCTTTTCTGCCATTCCTACGGCTCGGTGCTGTGCGGGGTCGCAGCGCCCGGCCTTGCCAGGGGCCAGATCGCCGACATCACGGTCTTCGGCAGCCCCGGGATGCACGTGAAGCGGGCCTCCCAGCTGCACACCACGGCCAACGTGTGGGCGGCGCGGGACAGCGGCGACTGGATCGAGGACGTCCCGCACCTGGAGTTCGCCGGCCTCGGCCACGGCACGGATCCGGTCTCGGGGAAGTTCGGCGCGCGGGTCGTCAGCGCGAAGGGGGCCGCAGGCCACCCCGGCTACTTCGCGCCGCGTACGGCCAGCCTGACGAACTTCGTCCACATCGCGCTGGGCCGGTACGCGGCCGTCACCTGCGGCGGCACGCGGAAGCCGGGCTGCACGTCCGGCCTGGCATGACCGGCCCGCCGCGGCCCCGCGGGCACTCACCGGCGGCGCGGCCTGCCCGCGGGCCGTGTCGCGGAATAAGCTGACACGTATGGGCGACGTGCTGGCCGGAAACAATGCCGTATGGGAGTTCGAACCCGACGCAGTCGTGATCCGGTTCAGCCGGGGGGCGCGAGGGGCGCGGCTGCTGCACGCGCTCGGCGAGCGGCGGGTGCCGCACGCCGCGCTGGAGTCGGTGGAGCTGACCGACGGCCGCCGCGGCCACGTGGTGCTGCGGGCGGTGCCGCGGGCCGGGGCGGACCCACTGGTCGAGGCGGCCGGCGGGCAGTTGAAGGACAGTGCCGACCCGTACCGGCTGGTGCTGCCCGAGCAGTCGGGCACCCTCGCGGAGTACTACCGCGACGAGCTACGCGCGAAGATCGGCGGCCCGGGCGAGGCCCTGAGCCGCTTCCTGGTCGACGCGCCGTCACCGCCCCGCTCCTTCAAGGCCTATGACGCCAAGGCGCTCTTCGACGGGCGCACCGTCAGCTTCCGCTGGTTCTGGACCGGCGCGTCCTCGGCGAAGTGGAAGGCGGGCGACCAGAGCTTCCCCGTCGAGGAGCTGAGCGGTGTGGACTGGCGCTCCCCCGAGATGCTGCACGGCTACCTGCGGCTGCTGCGCAGGGACGGCGGCGGGCCGCAGCCGGGCGAACCCGACCAGGACCCCGCCGCCGTGGTGTTCGGCCTCGGCTACGGACCCGTGCACGAGTCGCTGCCGTTCGCGGCGGCCGTGCTCGCCGCGATCCGGTCCGCGCGGGTCAGGCCGCAGATCTGAGCGCTACTCGCGGGCGGCGGCCGTGGTGCTCATGTCCGGGTAGCGGTCGCCGAGCACGCGCGCCGCGATCGGCTCCAGCTCGGCGAGTTCCGCGGCGTCCAGGGTGACCGCGGCAGCGGCGGTGTTCTCCAGCACCCGGGCGGGCCTGCGGGTGCCGGGTATCGGCACCACCGGCAGGCCGTGCACCGCGGCCCGCTGGTGCACCCACGCCAGCGCGATCTGGGCCGGCGTGGCGTCGTGCGCCTTCGCGGTCCTGCGCAGCGGCTCGAGCAGCTCCGCGTTGCGCCGGGCGTTGTCCCCGGTGAAACGCGGCTGGCGGCGCCGCAAGTCGCCCTCCGGCAGCTCGCTCCCCGCGTCCTGGAACGCGCCGGTCAGGAAGCCGCGGCCGAGCGGCGAGTAGGGCACGAAGGCGACACCGAGGTCGGCCGCCGCGCCGACCGCGGACCGCTCCACGTCCCGGCTGAAGAGGGACCACTCGGACTGGACGGCGGCGATCGGGTGCACCGCGTGCGCCTCGCGCAGCTCGGCGCCCGTGACCTCGGAAAGGCCGAGGAAGCGGACCTTCCCCGCGGCCACCAGCTCGCCCATCGCGCCCACCGACTCCGCCAGCGGCACCCGCGGGTCGCGGCGGTGCATGTAGTACAGGTCGATCACGTCGACGCCGAGCCTGCGCAGGCTGGCGTCGACCGCCTG
Organism: Streptomyces sp. NPDC049040; assembly: GCF_043197715.1. Lineage (NCBI taxonomy): Bacteria > Bacillati > Actinomycetota > Actinomycetes > Kitasatosporales > Streptomycetaceae > Streptomyces > Streptomyces sp. NPDC049040. Next base: position 571,627 of record NZ_JBICTO010000002.1, on the reverse strand, counting down.
CCGGATGTAGGGCGGGTCGTTGCGGATCGACCGGTAGGCCGGGTCGTCGGCCCTGCGCTCGTTGGCGAACTTCGTGGCCAGGACGATCTCGTCGCGGTGCGCCGCGACGAAGGGGGCGAGGAACTCCTCGTTCGCGCCCTGGCCGTACATGTCGGCGGTGTCGTAGAGGGTCACCCCCGCGCCGAGCGCGGTCTCCAGCGTCTCGCGGGCCGCGGCCTCGTCGGTGTCGCCGTAGAACTCGCTGATGCCCATGCAGCCGAGGCCCTGCGCCCCGACCAGCGGTCCCGCCGCGCCCAGCCTTACCGTCCCGATCCGTCCTGCCGGCATCACACGCCCGTCCTCTCCGGCACCAGCTCGGTGCCCGCGTACGTCTGGATCTTGTGGTCGAGCACGGTGAGGGTGTCCTGGAGCTCCGCGATCCGCTGCACCACGTCCACCCGGGTCGCCTCCAGCAGCGCCTTGCGCTGCGCCTCGGTGCGCTTGCCCGCCCTGACCAGCTCGGCGTACGTCACCATGTCGGCGACCGGCATCCCGGTCAGCCGCAGCTTGCCGACGAAGGCCAGCCAGTCGAGGTCGTGGTTGCTGAACCGGCGCTGGCCGGTGTTCGAACGGTCCACATGCGGCATCAGCCCGATCCGCTCGTACCAGCGCAGGGTGTGCGCGCTCATCCCCGTGAACGCGGCGACCTCGCTGATCGTGTACTTGTCCTGCCCGTCGGGTCTCGGGTGCGTGTCCTCCGCCACGCACGGCGCCACCGGGGATGCTTCCTGGTTCACCATCTGCACGACCGTCATGCGACCACGCTAAGACCTTGGAGTGCACTCCAGGCAAGTGCCTCCCGTTAGGCTCGCGGCATGGACAGCCTGCGGTTGATCGAACAGTGGCCGGTGCCGAACGCGGCGGCCGCCGTCGTACGGCGGGACGGGACGGTGGCGGGCACGCACGGCCCTGTGGGGCACCCCTTCCCGCTGGCGTCGGTGACGAAGCCGCTCAGCGCGTACGCCGCGCTCGTCGCCTACGAGGAGGGCGTCTTCGAGCTGGACGACCCGGCGGGACCCGAAGGATCCACCGTCCGCCACCTGCTCGCGCACACCTCGGGCCTCGCCTTCGACGAGCACCGGGCGGTCGCAGAGCCCGGCACCCGGCGGCTCTACTCGAACGCCGGGTTCGAGGTCCTGGCCGACACCCTTGCCAAGGCGGCGGGCATGCCGTTCGCGGCCTACCTGGACGAGGCGGTGCTCCGGCCGCTGGGGATGACCGGCACGGCCCTGCGCGGCTCCCCGGCCGCCGGCGGGGTCTCCACCGCGGAGGACCTCGGGCGGTTCGCCGCCGAGCTGCAGGCGCCGCGGCTGCTGCACCCGACCACGGTGGCGCTGGCCACCGGGGAGGTGGCCTTCCCCGGGCTGCGCGGGGTGCTGCCCGGGTACGGGATGCAGGACCCCAACGACTGGGGGCTCGGCTTCGAGATCCGCGGCGGCAAGTCCCCGCACTGGACCGGGTCCCGGTCCGCGCCCTCGACCTTCGGCCACTTCGGGCAGGCCGGCACCTTCCTGTGGTGCGACCCGCGGGCGGCCGCCGCCTGCGTCGTCCTCACCGACCGCGACTTCGGCCCGTGGGCGCTGCCGCTGTGGCCGGCGCTGACCGACGAGGTCCTCGCGGAGCTGGGCGGCTGAGGACACCCGCGGGCCTCACGCGGGCCCTGGCTCCCCGTGCATGGTCCACAGGACGTACTCGGCGCCGCCGGCCGCGAAGGCAGTGAGCGGCGGCTCCGCGGTGAGCCGGGCCGCGTCGCCCGGTTGCAGCAGGGACCCGTCGAGCCGCACGGTCCCGCGTAGGACGTGCAGGTAGCAGAAGGGCGCCGCGGGCAGCACCACCTGGTCGGGCACGAGCGGGCGGCCGACCCGCAGCTCCGCGGCGCGCTGCCGGAGCCGCAGCGGGGGGGTGGCGTCCGGCGAGCCGGACGCCAGCAGGGTCAGCCCCGGGCCCTTCGCGGCGGGCGCGGTGACGGCCCGGTAGCCGGGCCTGGCCCCGAAGACGTCCGGGTGCAGCCACATCTGCAGGAAGTGCAGCGGCCCGCTCCCCGCGTTGCGCTCGACGTGCCGTACCCCGCTGCCGGCGCCGAGCCACTGCGCGTCGCCGGCCCGCAGCCGTGCCACCCGCCCCTCGGCGTCGCGGTGTTCGAGCTCGCCCTCGGTGACCCAGGTGACGATCTCGGTGTCGCGGTGGGTGTGCTCGGCGAATCCGGCGCCCGGTGCGAGCCGTTCCTCGTTGCAGGCGACCAGCAGCCCGAACCACACGTTGTCGGGGTCGTAGAAGCCGGAGAAGGAGAAGGCGTGCCGGGTCTCGATCCCGGCCTCCGGCTCTCCGCCCGAGTAGCGGTCCGCCCCCCGGCGCACGTCGATCATGCCCCTACGGTAGACGGCCGGAGCGGCGCCGGCCCGCTGCCGCGGGAAGCCGGAAAAACCGACCCCATAGGCTTGGCTTCGTGCCGAACGCCTCTCAGTCACCGCAAACTCCCCCCGAACCCGGTCGCGGGGAGCACTCCGCGACGCTGCGCCGACTGGAGAAGTCCGCAGGACGGCTCGCCGCGAACGCCATCGCGCGGATGGACGCGCAGCTGCCCTGGTACCGGGCGATGCCGCCGGAGAACCGCTCGTGGATCGGCCTGGTGGCCCAGGCAGGCATCGCGGCGTTCACCGAGTGGTTCCGGCACCCCGAGGCGCCGCAGGCGATCAGCACCGACGTGTTCGGTACTGCGCCGCGCGAGCTGACCCGGGCGATCTCGCTGCGGCAGACCGTGGAGATGGTGCGGACCACGATCGAGGTGATGGAGGCCGCCATCGACGAGGTCGCCGCGCCGGGGGACGAGGGGGTGCTGCGCGAGGCGCTGCTCGTCTACGCCCGGGAGATCGCCTTCGCCACCGCCCAGGTCTACGCGCAGGCCGCCGAGGCCCGCGGCGCGTGGGACGCGCGGCTGGAGTCGCTCGTGGTCAACGCGGTCCTGTCGGGCGAGGCCGACGAGGGCGTGCTGTCCAGGGCGGCGGCGCTCGGCTGGAATTCGCCGGACAAGATCGTGGTGGTGCTCGGCACGGCGCCCAACGGGGACAGCGAGCTGACCGTGGAGGCGATCAGGCGAGCCTCCCGGCACGCCAAGCTCCAGGTGCTGACCGGTGTGCTGGGCGAGCGCCTGGTGGTGGTCGCGGGCGGCGACGACGACCCGCTGCGGGTCGCGAAGGCGCTGATCGGCCCGTTCGCGGCCGGGCCCGTGGTGGCCGGTCCCGTGGTGGGCGACCTGCTGTCGGCGACCCGCTCGGCGCAGGCCGCGGCGGCCGGGCTGCGGGCCTGCCAGGCCTGGCCCGACGCGCCGCGCCCGGTGTCCTCCGACGATCTGCTCCCCGAGCGTGCGATGGCGGGCGACCGGCACGCGCGTGAGCAGTTGGTGGAGGAGATCTACAGGCCCCTCGAAGAAGCGGGCTCCGCGCTGCTGGAGACGCTGAGTGTCTATCTGGAGCAGGCGTCGTCCCTCGAAGGGGCCGCCCGGATGCTCTTCGTGCACCCCAATACCGTCCGCTACCGGCTCCGACGTGTGACCGACGTCACCGGCTGGTCGCCCTCCGACGTACGTTCGGCGTTCACCCTGCGCATCGCCCTCATCCTGGGCAGGCTCTCCGATGCGGAACGGCCCGGCTGACGCTTTTGTTGGACACCCACAAATCACCTGACAGTTCTTGGTCCCTGTCCCCACGGGCGGTCATCCCTGCCCGCGAGAGAGAGTGTGAAGGTGCTCGTACTCGTCGCTCCCGGCCAGGGCGCACAGACGCCCGGCTTCCTCGCCCCCTGGCTCGAACTCCCCGGCGCCGCCGACCGCCTCGCAGGCTGGTCCGCCGCGGCGGAGCTGGACCTCGCCCGCTACGGCACGAAGGCGGACGCGGACGAGATCCGCGACACCAAGGTCGCGCAGCCGCTGCTGGTCGCGGCGGGCCTGCTGTCCGCGGGTGAGCTGGGGGCTGTCCCCGGCCTGGTCGCGGGACACAGCGTCGGCGAGATCACCGCGGCCGTGCTGGCCGGGGTGCTCTCCGCGCACGACGCGATGACCTTCACCGCCGCCCGCGGCCGTGCGATGGCCGACGCGGCCGCGGTGACCGCGACCGGCATGTCCGCGGTCCTGGGCGGCGACCCGGACGCGGTGGTCGCCCATCTGACCGGTCTCGGGCTGACCCCGGCGAACGTGAACGGCGCGGGCCAGATCGTCGCCGCAGGCACCGTCGAGCAGCTCGCCGCACTCGCCGAGGACCGGCCGGAGAAGGCCCGGGTCATCCCGCTCAAGGTCGCGGGCGCCTTCCACACCGCCCACATGGCCCCCGCGGTCGCGGCGCTGGAGGCGCTGGCCCCCTCGCTGGCCGTGTCGGACCCGGCCCTGCCCTATGTCTCGAACGCGGACGGGCAGGCGGTGGGCAGCGGCGCCGACGTCGTACGCCGGCTGGTCGCCCAGGTGTCGAACCCGGTGCGGTGGGACCTGTGCATGGAGACGTTCAAGGAGCGCGGGGTCACCGCGATCATCGAGGTGTCGCCCGGCGGCACGCTGGTGGGTCTGGCCAAGCGGGCGCTGCCCGGTGTCAGGACACTCGCGCTCAAGACGCCCGACGACCTCGAAGCGGCACGCGCCCTGGTCGCCGAGGCGACCGCGGAGGCCGCGGTCCAAGGCGCCGTACCCGAAGCCTCATCCGAACAGGAGCCGTTGCAGCGATGACAGCGAAGATCAACCCGAGCAAGGGCTCCCCGTACGCGCGGATCCTCGGCGTCGGCGGCTACCGCCCCACCCGGGTGGTGCCCAACGAGGTGATCCTGGAGCACATCGACTCCAGCGACGAGTGGATCAGGTCGCGGTCCGGCATCGCCAGCCGGCACTGGGCGGGGCCCGAGGAGACGGTGGCGGAGATGTCGCTCGCCGCCGGCGGCAAGGCCATCGCCGACGCCGGGATCAGCGCCTCGGACATCGACGCCGTCGTCGTCGCGACCGTCTCGCACTTCAAGCAGACCCCGGCGGTCGCCACCGACATCGCGCACCGGATCGGCGCGGGCAAGCCCGCCGCGTTCGACATCTCCGCGGGCTGCGCGGGCTTCACCTACGGCCTGACCCTCGCCAAGAGCATGGTCACCGACGGCACCGCGGGACACGTGCTGGTGATCGGCGTGGAACGGCTGAGCGACCTGACCGACCTGGAGGACCGCGCGACGGCCTTCCTCTTCGGCGACGGCGCGGGCGCGGTCATCGTCGGCCCCTCGAAGGTGCCCGCCATAGGCCCGACGGTGTGGGGTTCCGAGGGCGACAAGTCGGAGACCATCAAGCAGACCGTCTCCTGGGAGGCCTACCGCGGCACGCCCGCGGAGCAGGTCCGCTTCCCGGCGATCACCCAGGAGGGCCAGGCGGTCTTCCGCTGGGCGGTCTACGAGATGGCGAAGGTGGCCCAGGAGGCGCTGGACGCCGCCGGGATCACCGCGGACCAGCTCGACGCGTTCATCCCGCACCAGGCGAACATGCGGATCATCGACTCGATGATCAAGGCGCTGAAGCTCCCCGAGCATGTCGCGGTGGCCCGCGACATCGAGACCACGGGCAACACCTCCGCCGCGTCCATCCCGCTCGCCATGGAGCGGCTGCTCGCCACCGGCGAGGCCAAGAGCGGGGACACCGCGCTGGTCATCGGCTTCGGGGCGGGTCTGGTCTACGCGGCGACTGTGGTTACTCTCCCCTAGTCACACACCCTCGCGGCACGGCAGTCCCGCCCGCCGCGCCATCGGTACACATCAAGGAGCGCCGTAAACAATGGCCACCCAGGAAGAGATCGTCGCCGGTCTCGCCGAGATCGTCAACGAGATCGCCGGCATCCCCACCGAGGACGTCAAGCTCGACAAGTCCTTCACCGATGACCTGGACGTCGACTCGCTGTCGATGGTCGAGGTCGTCGTGGCGGCGGAAGAGCAGTTCAACGTGAAGATCCCGGACGACGACGTCAAGAACCTCAAGACCGTCGGCGACGCGGCCGACTACATCCTCAAGGCGCAGCAGGTCTGAGACCGCTGGGCTGAAACGATCCCTCGGGGCGCCGGGCACCCGGCGCCCGCGGGATCGGCCACCGGGACGACGCGTCTGTCGCCCGCCCTTCTAGACGTGGAGAGACAATTCCTGTGAGCCCGACCAATCGCACCGTGGTCGTCACCGGTATCGGAGCAACCACACCGCTGGGTGGCGACAGCGCGTCGACCTGGGAGGCGCTGCTGGCCGGCCGGTCAGGTGTGCGCCCGCTGGAACAGGACTGGGCTGCCGAACTGCCCGTGCGGATCGCCGCGCAGATCGCCGTTGAGCCGCTGGAAGTACTGCCCAGGCCGCTCGCCCGCAAGCTGGACCGCAGCGCGCAGTTCGCGCTGATCGCGGCCCGCGAGGCGTGGGCCGACGCCGGCTTCACCGCGAAGGCCGGCGACGACCCGGCGGTCGACCCCGACCGGCTCGGCGCCGTCGTCGCCTCCGGCATCGGCGGCGTCACCACGTTGCTGGGCCAGTACGACGTGCTGCGCGACCAGGGCGTACGCAAGGTCTCACCGCACACCGTGCCGATGCTGATGCCCAACAGCCCCTCCGCGAACGTCGGAATCGACATCAACGCGCGGGCCGGTGTGCACACCCCGGTCAGCGCCTGCGCGTCGGGCGCCGAGGCGATCGGCTACGCGGTCGAGATGATCCGCACCGGCCGCGCCGACGTGGTGGTGGCCGGCGGCACCGAGGCGGCGATCCACCCGCTGCCGATCGTGGCCTTCGGCAACATGATGGCGATGTCCAAGAACAATGACGACCCGCAGGGCGCCTCACGCCCCTACGACTCCGGGCGGGACGGCTTCGTCCTCGGCGAGGGCGCCGGCGTGGTCGTGCTGGAGTCCGTGGAGCACGCGAAGGCGCGCGGCGCCCGGGTGTACGCGGAGGTGGTCGGCCAGGGCATCTCGGCCGACGCGCACCACATCACCCAGCCGGAGCCGACCGGCCGCGGCATCGCGGCCGCGCTCGGGCACCTGCTGGAGGGCACGGACCTCAAGCCGGCCGAGATCGTGCACGTCAACGCGCACGCCACGTCCACCCCGCAGGGTGACGTCGCGGAGATCAAGGCGCTGCGCCGGGTGTTCGGCGACGACGTGGACCACATGGCGATCTCCGCCACCAAGTCCATGACCGGCCACCTGCTGGGCGGCGCCGGCGGTATCGAGACGGTCGCCTCCGTGCTGGCCCTCCACCACCGCCTGGCCCCGCCGACGATCAACCTCGCGGAGCAGGACCCGGAGGCCGACGCGGACATCGTCCGCGACAAGCCCCGCCCGCTGCCCGAGGGCACGATCGCCGCGCTGAACGACTCCTTCGGCTTCGGCGGCCACAACGTGGTACTGGCGCTGCGCAGCTTCGAGAGCTGAGCGGGGGGCGGGCTAGGAGCTGGGGGGCTGGGCTGAGCCTCGCGTCGGGCTGGGGGCTGGGGGGCGGGGCCGCACGCTGGGCTGGGCTGTCGCCGCGAGCTGAGCGGGGGCGGCACGCTGGGGGCGTGGCGCCGGGAGCTGGGCTGTCGCCGCGAGTTGAGCGGGGGGGCTGAGCCCCGCGCCGAGGGCTGGGCAGGGCGGCACGCCGGGAGCTGGGCGGGGCGCCGCGCCGGGCTAGGGGCGGGGGCGGCACGCTGGGGGCGTAGCGCCGGGAGCTGGGCTGTCGCCGCGAGTTGAGCGGGGGGCTGAGCCCCGCGCCGAGGGCTGGGCCGGGCGCCGCGCTAGGAGCTGGGCCGCATGCCCGGAGCTGGGCCGGGCGGCACACCGAGGGCTGGGCAGGGCGCCGCGCTAGGAGCTGGGCGGGCGCCGAAGGCTGGGCGGGGGCTGAGCCCCGCGCCGAGGGCTGGGCAGGGCGGCACCGTCTTTCGGGGCGGTGCCGCCCTGTTGGGTTGGCCGGGCAGGTGTGCGGGTGGGGGGAGCCCTCTTTCCTGTTCGGCACCGCCCTCTGCCTTATTGCCGCCGGCTCGCCTCCGGGCGCTTCGATCCGGTGTCGACGGTCGATCGTGCTCGATCCCCTCGTTCCTCGGGGACCTCCGCGCGTTCTCCCTTTCGACACCGGCGCGCCCTTCGGCTCCCCGGCTACAGGGGGACCGCCCGGGGGTGGGGGCGGGGACGGGGGCCACCCGGGGGTGGGGTCGGGGACGGGGGCCGCTTGGGGGTGGGCTCGGGGACGGGGGCCGCTTGGGGGTGGGCTCGGGGACGGGTGGCGGCTACGAGGTCCAGCTGGCGAAGTAGCCGGCGGCCATGTCCTTGCCGCCGTGGCCCTGGGCGGCGGCGCGGTGGAAGCGGGCGGAGCCGGCTGCGGCGAGGTCGAGGCGGGCGCCTGCGGCCTCGCCGGCGGCGACGATCAGGTCGAGGTCCTTGGCGGCGCCCTCGACGGTGAAGTTCGGGGTGAAGTCGCCGCTGCGGATGGCCTCGGCCTTCATCCGCAGGTAGGGCGTGTCCATGGAGCCGCCCTCGATGGCCTCGAAGAAGCGGTCGGGGTCGACGTCGAGGGCCTTGGCCAGGGCCAGGGTCTCCCCGGTGGCGGCGGTCAGCGCCAGTACCCAGTTGTTGAGCACCAGCTTCAGCCGGCTGGCCGGTCCCTTCGCGGCGTCTCCGGCCAGCCACACGGTGCTGCCGCCGATCGCGTCGAAGACCCGGTCCGCGACCGGCCGGGCGTCCTGCGGGCCGGCGGCCAGCACAGTGAGCTGCCCGGCGTCGGCGACCGGGCGGGTGCCGAGGACGGGCGCGTCGTAGAAGATCAGGCCGTACTCGGCGGCGCGGGCGGCGAGCACGCCCTGCGCCTCGGGGCCGACGGTGCCGGTCTGCAGCCAGACCGTGCCCGGGGCGAGAGCCTCGGCGGCGGCGCCGACGACGTCGAGGGTGGCGGGGCCGTCGAGCAGCATGGTGAGGACGACGTCGGCGCCGCGTACGGCCTCGGCGGGGTCGGCGACCACCCGCACGCCGTCGGCGGCCAGCGGCTCGGCGCGGGACAGGGTGCGGTTCCAGGCGCGGACGTCGTGCCCGGCGGCGGAGAGGTTTCTGGCCATCCCGGCGCCCATGAGGCCGGTGCCGAGGACTGCGATGGTGAGAGAGTCGGACATGACCGCAGGTTAGCCGCGCCGGGCGGGCGGCGCTGCGACCGGCCCGGGGTGGCGCGGGGTCCGACGGCCGGGCGCGGCGGGCGCGCTGAGTGCGGGTCAGACCACTTGGTGCAGCCAGCGGACCGGGGCGCCCTCACCCGCGTAGCGGAACGGCTCGAGCTCGTCGTCCCACGGCTTGCCGAGCAGCCGCGACAGCTCGACCTCGAGGTCGGCCTCGCCGCTGCGGGCCCGCTGCATGGCGGCGCGCAGCCGGTCCTCGGGGATGAGGATGTCGCCGTGCATGCCGATGACCGCGTGGAAGATGCCCAGTTGCGGCGTGGCGCTGTAGCGCTCGCCCTCCGCGGTGGCGCAGGGCTCCGCGGTGACCTCGAAGCGCAGCAGGTGCCAGCCGCGCAGCGCGGAGGCCAGCTTGGAGGCCGTGCCGGGTTCGCCCTGCCAGGAGAACTCGGCGCGCCAGGTGCCCGGCGCGGCGGGTTGCCGGATCCAGTCCAGGCTGACGCGCACGCCGAGGACGCCCGCGACGGCCCATTCGACATGCGGGCAGAGCGCGCGCGGTGCGGCGTGCACGTACAGAACACCACGTGTCGTCACCGGTACCTCCAGTGTGGGACGAGGTTCGCCTTCCCCAGCGGCCTCAACACCCGAACCGGCTGCTTCCGGGGCAACATGAAGACATTCTGCACTATTCACGGCAAACAGGACAACAACTGACGGTTTGACGCCCGGTCGCGGCCCACCTCCCGTCACATCGATCCGGGTGTCAGGGAAAAAGCTACCTTGCGGCGTCTCCTTGAGCGTGACGTACCGTCGGGCTGTTACCGGATGTCACCCACACGTCGGAGGGAAGCCACCCATGCGACCGCTGCTGCGAAACGGCCTGGCACTGGCCCTCGGTGCCGTTCTGCTGGGCGGATGCTCCTCGGGCGGCTCACCCGACGGCGGACGGGCGTCCACGGCCGGGTCGCCCTCCGCACACACCTCGCATTCCACGCGGGAGGCGGCGCCGGCGCCGCCGGCCCGCCCGTGGAACGTGCACCCGGCGTCGGTGGCGGCGCTCGGCGACTCCATCACCCGCGGCTTCGACGCCTGCAAGCCGCTGTCCGACTGCCCCGAGGTGTCCTGGGCGACCGGATCGCGGACCGCGGTCGGCAGCATCACCAGCCGGCTCACCGCGGCCCGCAGCTGGAACGTGGCCGACACCGGCGCCAGGGTGGCCGACCTGGCGGCCCAGGCGCGGGAGGCGGCGGCGTACAAGCCGGCGATGGTGACGATCCTGATCGGCGCGAACGACGCCTGCACGTCGGGGCCGGCCACGATGACCACCGTCGCGCACTTCCGCACCCGCTTCGACGCCGCCCTCGCGTATCTGCACAAGACGCTGCCGACCACCCAGATCCTGGTCGCCAGCATCCCCGACCTGGAGCGGCTGTGGTCGATCGGCCGGTCCAACATGCTGGGCAAGCAGGTCTGGAAGCTCGGCCTGTGCCCCTCGATGCTCGGCGACGCCGACTCGCTCAGCGCCGCCGCCAAGGCCAGGCGCGCCGCGGTCCGCGACCGGGTGGTCGCCTACAACCAGGTGCTCGGCCAGGTCTGCGGCCGGTACGCGCGCTGCCGCTACGACGGCGGCGCGGTCTTCGGCTACCGCTTCGGCACCGACGAGCTGAGCACCTGGGACTGGTTCCACCCCAATGCGAAGGGCCAGGAGCAACTGGCCGCGCTGCTGGCCGCGGTGGCCTTCAGACCGCAGGAGAAGACCGGGTGAGACGGCCGTCCGCAGCCGCCTCCTTGCGGACAGAAGCTGACCGCAAGCCTTCATAGTGTCTTCCTCATGGACACCACGAAGGACCTCGTACCGAACGTTCCCGGCGCTCCGGACGCCCCCGACTCCCCCGGCCTGCCTGGTCGCTGGCTCGGCTACACCGCGGTGCTCGCCGCCAGCGTGATGGACCTGCTCGACTCCACCATCGCGAACGTCGCGGCGCCCTCGATCCGCACGTCGCTCGGCGGCTCCTACGCGGACCTCCAGTGGATCGCGGCGAGCTACACCCTGGCGATGGCGGTCGCGCTGCTCGTCGGCGGCCGGCTCGGCGACATGTTCGGCCGCAAGCGGGTGCTGCTCACCGGGATGGCCGGCTTCGTCCTCGGCTCGATGGTCTGCGCGGTGTCCCAGAGCCCGTCGATGCTCATCTCCGCCCGCCTCGTGCAGGGCGCCTTCGGCGCGGTGATGATCCCGCAGTGCTTCGGCATCCCGCGGGAGATCTTCTCGCCCCAGGAGGCCAAGAAGGCCTGGGGGATCTTCGGGCCGCTGATGGGCCTGTCCGCGGTACTCGGCCCGGTCGTCGCAGGCGTGCTGATCCACGCGGACCTCTTCGGCACCGGATGGCGGATGATCTTCGGCATCAACCTGCCGATCGGGCTGGCCGCGCTGGCGGTCGGCTGGAAGTTCCTCCCGGACGTCACCCCCGCGGCCCGCGGTGTGCGGCTCGACCCGCTCGGCGTGCTGCTGGCCGGCGCAGGCGCCTTCCTGCTGGTCTTCCCACTGGTCCAGGGCCGCGAACTGGGCTGGCCCGGCTGGACCCTGGTGATGCTCGCGGTGTCGCTGCCCGTCCTCGGCGTCTTCGCGCTGCACCAGGTCCGCCGCAGCCGCGCCGGGCTCAGCCCGCTGGTCGAGCCGAGCGTCTTCCGCAAGCGCTCCTACGTCTCCGGGGTCGCCTTCGCCATCGCCTTCACCGCGTCCATGGGCGGCATGATCCTCACCCTCGGCGTCTTCCTCCAGGTCGGCCTCGGCTACACCGCGCTGCACTCGGCGCTGGCGACCGCGCCCTGGGCCGTCGGCGCGCTGTTCGGCTCGGCCGGCGGCGCGATCTTCATGGGCCGGCTCGGCCGCAAGGTGCTGCACATCGGGCTGGCCCTGATGGGCTGCGGCGTCCTGGGCCTCTACGCCGTCTTCCAGACGGCGGGCGCCGGCCTGACGGCCTGGCAGCTGGCCGCTCCGCTGGTCGTCGGGGGCGCCGGGATGGGCATGATCTTCGTGCCGCTCTTCGACATCATCCTCGGCGGTGTCGAGCCGCACGAGATCGGCTCCGCCTCGGGGACGCTGCAGGCCGTGCAGCAGCTCGGGATGACGCTGGGCATCGCCGCCCTGGGCACGGTCTTCTTCAACGTACTGGGCAGCGCGGCCCCCGGCGGCTCCTCCGCGGTGGACGCGGCCTCCACGACCGCCCTGTGCACGGCGGGCCTCATCGCCCTGGCCTTCGTCCTCGGCTTCTTCCTCCCCCGCGCCGCCCACCAGGCCCCCGAGGAGGCCGAGGCCCCGAGCCGGGCCCCCGAGCCGGTCACCGTCTGACACCGCCCGCTCCCCTCGGGGCCGCATGGGACACCCCATGCGGCCCCGGGGCGTTGCCGGCCGGGGAGCGGCCCGTGGACAGGACACCCTCGGGCATCCCGGGTCAGGCGATGTGCACGGAGAGCGGGCCCGCCGAGACGCGGTACGGGCCGGGCGGCAGCCGCCACGCGCCGGCGGAGTCGTCCCAGGTCGACGCGACCCGGCACGGAAGCGGGATGACGGCCTCGGCCACCTCGCCGGGACCGGCGGTGACGGAGGCGAAGCCGGCGAGCACCTGCCCGGTGCCCGTATCGGCTCCGGCCCCCGCGAGGTAGAGCTGGACGACCTCCCGCCCGGCCCGGGGGCCGGCGTTGCGCACCCGGACCGTCACCGAGGCCAGTTCCTCCGGGCCGGAGCCCGGCAGGGCGATGAGCTCCTCGTACGCCCACGTGGTGTAGCCGAGACCGTGCCCGAAGGGGTAGGCGGGGGCGGGCGTCCCGGGCCGCTGCCAGGCCCGGTAGCCGATGCGGACGCCCTCGTCGTAGGGCAGTACGCCCTCCCGGGGGGCCACTTCGGTGACGGGCGCGTCGGCCAGTGCGACCGGCCAGGTCGTCGGCAGCCGGCCGCCCGGCTCGACCGCGCCGAGCAGCACGTCCGCGAGTGCGGCACCGCCCTCCTGCCCCGGGAACCAGCAGACCAGCACCGCCGCGACCTGCTCGCGCCACGGAAGCTCCACCGGCGCACCGGAGTTGACGACGACCACGGTGCGCGGATTGGCCGCGGCGACCCGTGCGACGAGTTCGTCCTGCCGGCCCGGCAGCCGCAGGTCCCGCCGGTCGAAGCCCTCCGACTCGACCCGCTCGGTGGTGCCGACCACGACCACCGCGGTGTCCGCCGCCCGTGCCGCAGCGACGGCCTCGGCCAGCAACTCCTCGTCGTCCCTTTCCGGTTCGCCGTGCAGCAGGCTGAACCCGACGGCCCGGATCGGGAGTTCCACGTCCTTGGGCGGCAGGTGGAGCAGGCTGACCGGCACCGGCTCGCCTGCCGCGAGGTGCACCGTGCCGCGCTGGGTCGGTTTGCCGAAGAAGGCTTCGAAGGGGTCGGGGTCCTGGTCGTACTGCGGCCCGTCGTAGAGGGTGCGGCCGGCGACGGTGAGGGTGAAGCCGCCGGTTCCGCGGGTGCCGAAGCGGTGCTCGCCGCCGGTCGCGGGGGTGAAGATGCCGTGCAGCTCGACGGTGTGCAGGTCGTCGTAGTCGACGCCGGGCGGCATCTCGCCGAACCACTGCACCTGCCCCGACGGCAGTGCCTCCGCGCCGAGTTCACGCCCGTCGGCGGCGCGGGCCACTGCCCGGAGCGCGAACCCGCCGGCCGCCGCCGGGAGTTCCTCGACGGGGTCGGCGCCGGGCGCGTACGCGAGCGGCGTCCCGGCCGGCAGCGCATCACGCATCGCGTCGAGCAGCGACACCACGTGCCCGGGGAAGACCTGCGCGGACCCGCCGCCCAGGATGCGCGGTTCACGGGCCCCGGCGCCGATCAGCGCGATGCCGCCGTGCAGGGCGGCGGCCTCCAGTGGCAGCACCGGGGCGTCGCCGCGCACCGCGTTGCGCAGCAGCACGCAGCCGCGGCCGGCGATCTCCCGGGCGAGCGCGTCGCCGTCGATCGGCGCAGGCCGGTCGGCCTGCGCGACGGCCGCGGGCGCGCCCGCGAGCAGCCCGGCACGGGCGGCGAGCCGCAGCACACGCCGTACGGCGTCCGCCACCAGCTCCTCCGGCACCTCGCCTGCCCTGACCGCGGCGGCGAGCGCCTCGCCGTAGACGGTGTGCGGCCCCGGCATCGCCAGGTCGAGGCCGCCGCGGATCGCGCCTGCGGTGGAGCGGGCGGCGAGCCAGTCGGAGACGACGACCCCGTCGAAGCCCCATTCACCGCGCAGCACGCCGCCGATGAGCTCGGCGTGCTCGGTCATGGTCACACCGTTGACCGCGTTGTACGCCGCCATGACGCCCCACGGGCGGGCGCCTTTGACGATCGCCTCGAAGGGCGCGAGGTACAGCTCGCGCAGCGGGCGCGGGGCGATGCGGTTGTCGACGGTGAAGCGCTCGGTCTCGGCCTCGTTCCCGACGAAGTGCTTGACGGTGACGCCGACTCCGCCGTCCTGCACCCCCAGCACGTACCCGGTGCCGATGGCCCCGGTGAGCAGCGGGTCCTCGCTGTAGGCCTCGAAGTGCCGGCCGCCGAGCGGGCTGCGGTGCAGGTTGACCGTCGGCGCCAGCAGTACGTGCACGCCCTTGCGGTGCGCTTCCTGGGCCAGCAACCGGCCTGCCCTGCGGGCAAGTTCGGGGTCCCAGGCGGCGGCCAGGGCGGTGGGGCTCGGCAGGGCCACCGACGGGTCGTCGGCGCTCCAGCGCCTGCCGCGTACCCCGATCGGCCCGTCCGACATCACCAGCGAGCCGAGCCCGACGGCCGGCAGGGCGGGCAGCGACCACATGTCCTGCCCGGCCAGCAGCCGTGTCCTGTCATCGAGTCCGAGTACGCGCAGCGCGGCCTCCACGGCCCGCTCGCGCTCGGCGTCACCCTGTCCGAGCGTCATCGCCCCATGCTGGCCCCGGTGGCGCGCGATTGCCTGCCGTACGGTAGGTATGGATACCGATCCGTGATGTGGCAGGGGGCGGGTGTGCCGAGGACCAGGAGCGACCGCGGTGAGCGGCGGGCGGAGATCATCCAGGCCGCCACCGAGGTGATCGCGGAACGGGGCTACCGGGGAGCGACACTGGCCGCGGTCGCGGAGCGGGTCGGGCTCACCCAGCAGGGGCTGATGCACC
The DNA here is from genome assembly GCF_043197715.1 of Streptomyces sp. NPDC049040. Lineage (NCBI taxonomy): Bacteria > Bacillati > Actinomycetota > Actinomycetes > Kitasatosporales > Streptomycetaceae > Streptomyces > Streptomyces sp. NPDC049040. The sequence goes on along the minus strand of NZ_JBICTO010000002.1, from coordinate 556,319 downwards.
ACTTCCCGACGAAGGAGGCGCTGCTGGTCGCGGTGCTCGACGCCCGCGACCAGTGGGACATGGCGTCGGCCGCGCTGCACGGGCGGCAGTGGCCGCTGGATGTCGTCGCCGAGCTGGTCGAGTACAACTCGACCAGGCCGGGTGTCGTCCAGGCCTTCACCGTCCTGGTCGGGGACAGCGTCACCGACGGGCATCCGGCGCAGGAGCACTTCCGCGAGCGGTACTCGAGGGTGCGCACCGGTGGGGCCGACGCGCTGCGCGCGGCCTACGGGGACCGGCTCCCCGGCGGTCTCACGCCCGAGCGGGCGGCGACGCTGCTGGCCGCCGTGATGGACGGCCTCCAGGTCCAGTGGCTGCTGGACCCGGAGGCCGTCGACATGCCCGCCGCCTTCCGCGACTTCCTGGCCCTGCTGGCCCCGCCGCGCGCCGACCCGCCGCGCTGATGGCGGAAGGCCGGCCCCGGCTCCCCTGGCCGCCGGGTCAGACGGCGGTCAGCGTCACCTCCACGTTGCCGCGGATCGCGTTGGAGTACGGGCAGACCTGGTGGGCCTGCTCGACCAGCGAGGCGGCGACGTCCCGCTCGACGCCCGGGATGGAGACGTCCATCTCGACGGAGAGCCCGAAGCCGCCGGCCTCGGTGGTGCCCAGGCCGACCTTCGCGGTCACCCGCGAGCCGGAGATGTCGGTCTTCGCCCGCCGGGCGACGACCGCGAGCGCGCTCTGGAAGCAGGCGCTGTACCCGGCGGCGAAGAGCTGCTCGGGATTGGTCCCGGCACCGCTGCCGCCCAGCTCGACCGGCGGATTGACGATGACGTCGAGCTTGCCGTCATCCGTGGCGACCCGCCCGTCGCGGCCGTTCTCCGCGGTGGCGACTGCGGTGTAAAGGACGTCCACGAACTGGATGGTCATGAAAAGGGCCTCCTCGTCGGCAGGCCGTCGCGCCTGCAGCGTTCTGTTGTGGCCGGGGCCGTGGTCGGTCCCGGTCGGCGGTGCTCACTCCGGAAGGGCGACAACCGTCTTCCCGGTGTTCTCGCCGCGCAGCATTCCGAGGAACGCCGCCACGGCCTGGTCGATTCCGGTCACGACGGTCTCGCGGTAGCGCAGCTGCCCGTCGCGCAGCCAGCCGCCGACGTCGCGGACGAAGTCCGGCTTGAGGTCCTGGTGGTCGCCGACCAGGAAGCCGCGCAGCGTGACGCGCTTGCCGATCAGCAGGCCGAGGTTGCGCGGTCCCGGCGGCGGCTCGGTGTCGTTGTACTGCGCGATGGCCCCGCAGAGCGCCGCCCGCCCGTGCACCCGCAGCGCGGAGATCGCGGCCTCCAGGTGCTCACCGCCGACGTTGTCGAAGTAGACGTCGATGCCGTCAGGCGCCGCGGCCTTCAGCTGGGCGGCCACCGGGCCGTTCTTGTAGTTGAAGGCGGCGTCGAATCCGTACTCCTCGACCAGCAGCGCGCACTTCTCGTCCGAGCCCGCGCTGCCGATCACCCGGCCGGCGCCCTTGAGCCGGGCGATCTGGCCGACCTGGTTGCCGACCGCGCCGGCCGCGCCTGAGACGAAGACGGTCTCGCCCGGGGCGAGCTCGGCGACCCGCAGCAGGCCCGCGTACGCGGTCATGCCGGTCATGCCGAGCACTCCGAGGTAGGCGGACAGCGGTGCCTGCGCCGGGTCGACGACGGCCGTGTGCGCGGCGTCCACCACGGAGTACTCGCGCCAGCCGAGCCCGTGCAGCACATGGTCGCCGACCGCGACGCCCTCGGCCGCGGAGGCGACCACCCTGCCGACGGCGGCACCCGTCATGGCCTGGCCGAGCTCGTAGGGCGCGGCGTAGGACTTGGCGTCGTTCATCCGGCCGCGCATGTAGGGGTCGACGGACAGGAAGAGGTTGCGCACCAGGACCTGGCCGGGGCCCGGCTCGGGAACCGCGGTCTCGGCCAGGTCGAAGTCCGCGGGCGTCGGCCAGCCGGCTGGCCGCGCGGCCAGCCGCCATTCGCGGCCCGTGAGCGTACTCGTCGACATCAGGCGATCCGTCTCCTTCCGCCACAGCTTCACCATGGCAAATATTCAGGCTCTCAATTAACCATGGACCTTGATATTTCATGTTGTCAAGCATCGGGGTAACCTGGTGGCATGACCCGCCGCACCGACCCGCTGACGACCGAGGTCGTCGACCTCATCGCCACCGCGGTGGCCCGCCACCACGAGGACTACGAGAACGCGGCAGCCGGCTTCCACCTCACCGGTGTACAGGCGAAGGTGCTGGCACTCCTGGCGACCGGGCCGATGCCGATGCGGCAGATCGCCCAACGGCTCAAGTGCGAGCCGTCGAACGTCACCGGGATCGTGGACCGCCTGGAGGCCCAGGGCCTCGCCGAGCGGCGGCCCGACCCGGCCGACCGCCGGGTGAAGCTGGCGGCGGCCACCGCCGCGGGCCTGGACACCGCGGAACGCCTGCGCGACGGCCTCGACTTCGCCCGCGAGCCGCTGGCCGCGCTGTCGGCGCACGACCGCACCACGCTGCGCGACCTGCTCAGGCGGATGCTCGGCGAGGACTGAGCCCGGACGCCGCCGGCGCTACTGGCACCACCAGAGCACCTGCTTGCAGGTGGGCGAGGGCGACGGGTCCGGTGGGCGGGGGGTCTTCGGGGGCGACGACGGCGGGGCGCTGCTCGGGGTGGGCCGGTGGCTCGCGGTCGCGGTGGGATGCGCCGTGGTGGCGGACGCGGTCGGCGTCGCGCCGCCGGTGCTCGGTGTGGCGGTCGGGCTCTGCGTGTGGCGCGGGCCGCTGGTCGCGCCCTTGTGCGGCGCCGTGGTGCCGCCTGCGGCCTCCGGCGTGACGGTGCCGGTGGGGGCGCTGCTGACGTCGGTGACACCGGGCGCGGGCGGCACGGAACCACCGGAGTCGGCGCCGGACAGCGCGGCCATCGACAGCATGGCCAACGCGCCCGCCACCGCGACGAGTCCCACCCCGTAGACGGCGACGCGCTGCTGCCGCCCGCGCGAGCGCCTGCGCTGCCTGCCGCGGGCTGCGGCACGCCCGTCACCCGGGGGCACCGGCCCTCCCGGCAGGCCCGGCCCGTCCTCGTCACCGGTGATCGGCGGCATCTGGGCGGTCTCGCCCACCGGCGGGAGTTTCAGCTGGTCGGCAGGCGTACCGCACCCCGGGCAGGAGTAGGCGCCGTTGAGGTGCCGGCGGCACGCGTAGCAGTAGTCCATGGCGCCTTGGACCCTATGGGACGCCTGTGGCGCAACGGAACCCCGGCCTCCCGCTTGTCACGGCTTTGCCGGGAAATTCCCGCCCACCCCAAATCGGCGCAGGTGGGAGCTCTTGACGGCACCCCGGTGCAGACCCTGTAATAAGGCTGCCCTAACCTAAATAAGGCCAGCCTAACTTTTCGATCACCTCCGTCCCCGAAGGACCCCCATGCTCCCCACGTTCGTCATCGGACTCCGCGAAGGACTGGAGGCAGCCCTGATCGTGGGCATCATCGCCTCCTTCCTCAGCCAGCAAGGCCGCCGGGACGCGCTGAAGAAGGTGTGGCTGGGGGTCGCCATCGCGGTGGCGATCTGCGTGGCGGTGGCCATCGCACTCCAGGTCTTCTCCAGCGACCTGCCGCAGAAGCAGCAGGAGCAGCTGGAGACCGTCATCGGCGCCATCGCCGTGGTGATGGTCAGTTACATGGTGGTGTGGATGAAGCGGCACTCCCGCGACCTTCGCAAGGACCTGGAGGGCGCGGCGGGCCGGGCGCTGTCCGAGGGCTCGGCGTCCGCGCTGGTGCTGATGGCCTTCCTCGCCGTGCTGCGCGAGGGCTTCGAGACCGCGGTCTTCCTGCTGGCCACCTTCAACGCGAGCGGCAGCCCCAGGTACGGCGGCACCGGCGCGGCGCTCGGCGTCCTGCTCGCCGCCGTCGTGGGCTACGGCATCTACCGGGGCGGTGTGCGGATCAACCTCTCGCGCTTCTTCCGCATCACCGGCGTGGTCCTGATCCTGGTCGCCGCGGGCCTGGTGTCCACCGCGCTGATGACCGCGGCGGAGGGCGGCTGGCTGTCCCAGGGCACCAGAGCCTTCGACCTGACCTGGCTGGTGCACCCCAACACCCCGACCGCGTCCGTGGTCACCGGCGTACTCGGCATCCAGCCCTACCCCGACTGGACCATGGTCACCGGCTGGCTGGTCTACGCGATCCCGATGGCGGCCGTCGTGCTGTGGCCGGCCCGCCGCCGCAAGGCCCCGGTCGCGCGGCCGGTCGCCGAATGAGCCGCCGCCCCGCGCCCCGCACCTCCCTTCACCCTCGCAACCCCCAACAGGAGCTGACCGTGACCCCCCGAGCCACCCGCCGACGCACTCTGGCCTGTGCGGCCACCGTGATCGCCGCAGGCCTGCTGCTGACCGCCTGCGGCGGCGACAAGGACGACTCGAAGGGATCGGCGCCCGCCGACGCCAAGAACGCCGATGCCAAGTCCTCCACCGTCAAGATCGGCATCAGCGACAAGGACTGCGCCCCCACCCCGGCGACCGTGCCCGCGGGCACGGTGAAGTTCGACGTCAGCAACACCGGCTCGGGCAAGGTCACCGAGGCGGAACTGCTGGACGGCGGCAAGATCCTGGGCGAGAAGGAGAACCTGACCCCGGGCCTGTCGGGCGACTTCACCCTCAACCTGGACGCCGGCAAGTACCAGGTCTACTGCCCCGGCGCGAAGACCGAGAAGACCGAGTTCACCGTCACCGGCACCGCGAAGAAGACCTGGAAGGACGACCCGGCCCTGGTCACCGCCACCCAGCAGTACGCGACCTGGGTCACCGGCGAGGTCAGGGAACTGGTCGCGGGCACCGACGCGTTCACCGCCGCGGTCAAGGCGGGCAAGACCGCCGACGCCAAGACCCTCTACGGCAAGGCCCGTATCCACTACGAGCGCATCGAGCCGACCGCCGAGATCTGGGGCGACATCGACGGCCGGATCGACGGCCGGATCGACGACGCCCCCACCGCCGCCGACTTCACCGGCTTCCACCGCATCGAGCAGACGCTGTGGGAGAAGAACTCCACCGCGGGACTCGGCGCGCTCGCCGACCAGTTGAGCGCCGACGTCCACGACCTGTACACCAAGGTGCAGACCGTGGAGTACCAGCCGGCCGCGATCGCCAACGGCGCCACCGACCTGGTCAACGAGATCCAGTCCTCCAAGATCACCGGCGAGGAGGAGCGCTACTCGCACATCGACCTGCTCGACTTCGACGGCAACCTCGCCGGTGCGAACGAGGCGGTCAACGTCCTGCTGCCGGTCCTCAAGGTCAAGGACCCGACGCTCGCCACCACCGTCGCCCAGCGCTACCAGGCGACCGCCGACGCGCTCAAGGTGCACGCGGCCACGCCCGGTTACGAGAACAGCGGCTACGTCGACTACCGCAAGGTCACCGACGCCCAGCGCCGCGTGCTGGCCCAGGCGGTCGACGCCTACGCCGAGTCCGTGTCCAAGATCGCCGGAAAGATCGCCTGACCATGGCCGCCTCCGCTCACGACCCCGCCCAGGACCCGGACCGCGACCCCGTCGCGGACGGCACTCCCGACATCACCCCGGACCAGGCCGCACCCGCGCCCGGCCCGGTGGCCTCCGCCGTCAGCAGGCGGCGGCTGCTCGGCGCGGTCGGAGCGGGGGCGGCGGTCGCCGGCGCCGCACTCGGCGCCGGCGGCACCGCGCTGGCCCGGGACGGCGGCTCGGGCCACGGGCCCGCGGCCGGCCATGCCCCGGCGGCCACCGTGGACTTCCGCGGCGCCCACCAGGCGGGCATCGCCACCCCGTCGCAGGACCGGCTGTGCTTCGCGACCTTCGACGTGTCGCAGACCGCGACCCGTGCGGACGTGGCCGCGATGCTCACCGCGTGGACCGCCGCCGCCGAGGCGATGACCCTGGGCCACCAGGTGCCGGGGCACGAGGGCGACCTCAACACCCCGCCGGACGACACGGGCGAGGCGGTCGGCCTCACGCCCGGCCGGCTCACCATCACCATCGGCTACGGCCCCGCCCTCTTCGACGACCGCTTCGGCCTGGCCGCCCGCCGCCCGAGCGCGCTCAAGCCGCTGCCCAGCCTGCCCGGCGAGAACCTCGACCCGTCGGTCACCGGCGGCGACCTGTGCGTCCAGGCCTGCGCCGACGACCCGCAGGTCGCCTTCCACGCGGTCCGCAACCTGCGCAGGCTCGGCTTCGGCACCGTCCTGCCGCGCTGGATGGAGCTGGGCTTCGGGCGTACGTCCTCCACCTCCCCGCAGCAGGCCACCCCGCGCAACCTCATGGGCTTCAAGGACGGCACCCGCAACATCGACGCCCGCGACGAGACCGTGATGGGGCAGCACGTCTGGATCGGCCCCGAGGAGCCGCAGCGCTGGATACGCGGCGGCTCGTACCTGGTGAGCCGCAAGATCAAGATGCGGATGGAGCAGTGGGACCGCGACCGGCTCGGCGACCAGCAGGACGTCTTCGGCCGCTACAAGGGCACCGGCGCCCCGCTGACCGGGCACCGCGAGTTCGACACCCCCGACTTCGGCGCCAAGTCCGGCGGGGAGTACGTCATCCCCGACGACGCGCACATCAGGCTCGCCTCGCCGGAGAACAACAAGGGCCTGCGCATCCTGCGCCGCGGCTACTCCTACACCGACGGCATCGACAAGACGACCGGCGACCTGCTCGGCGGGCTGTTCTTCATCGCCTTCATGAACAGCCCCGACCGCTTCGTCACGCTCCAGCGGGTGCTGGGCGCGCACGACGCGCTCAACGAGTACATCCAGCACATCGGCAGCGGTGTCTTCGCCGTGCCGCCCGGGCTCGCCGCCGGGCAGGACTGGGGCCGCCAGCTCTTCGGCTGAGGGCCGCTCATCCGGCACGGCCCCGGCACGCCGCAGGCCCGGCCGCCCCTCGGCGGAGGAGGGGCGGCCCGGGGCCCGGGTAACCTCGGCCGCATGCCCCGCAAGCAATGGAAGGCCCGCCGGCTGGTCGCCGGCGGGCACACGTACCTGTGGACGCTCCGCCACCGGCACCAGGTGACGGACGCCGGGCGGCCCTTCGACTGCCGCCAGGTCCTCACCCTGTACCCGCAGCCGGCCGGCGGCGGCCTGCGCATCGTCTTCGCGGAGGGCCCCGGCCGGTACGTCCCCGGCGGCTACCCGCTGGGCTCGGGGGACGTGGGCATCTCCCGCGGCGGCTCCCTGAACCTGCACGAACCCGGCGCCGTCCGGGCCCTGCTGGACGCGGCGTGGGCCGGCGGCTGGCGGCCGGGGGGCACCCGGCTGGTGGAGGTCGACGGCTGGACCCTGCTGGACGCGGCCGCCGCAGCCCGGGCCGCGGACGAGGTCAGCCGCGCTGACACACCTCCGTGAGCGGGCTCGTGCCCGCATGACGGCTGATCCTGTCCAGAGCCTTCAACTGGTCGTCGAGGGTGCCGGGGTCGGCGAGGAAGCGCAGGACGGCCAGCGCGAAGGCGTCGCGGACCTGGGGCTGCATGACGTCCGAGCCGTCGTAGCAGCGGACCGCGTCACGGGAGCCCAGCGTGCCGGCGATCCGGCCGGCCGTGCCGGACGACGGGTGGCCGTCGAGCACGTCGAGCTTCACCGAGAAGCCGGACTGCGTGCCGGCCCAGGCGCGTTGGGCCTCGTCGGAGGCCAGGTAGTCGATGAGCTTCCGGGACTGCGGGGTGCTGTGCAGGACGGCCGCGAGGTCGCCGGAGACCTCCCAGCGTTCCCTGCCGCCGGTCGCCGCACCGGGGATGACCTCGGCGGAGTGCACGTAGTCCGCCCCGACCGCGGTCCAGGCGTCGCTGCCGCGGGCGAAGGACGACTGGTGCTCCAGTTCGCAGGAGTGGCCGGGCACGCCGTCGGCGGCCTTGCCGAAGGGCGTGGTCAGAGCGGTTTTCACATAGGGCTTCTTGCCCGCGCCGACCAGCCGGCCCCAGGTCTCCCAGGCCTTGCGGACCCGGTCGTCCCTCCACGACAGCCAGCCCGTCACCCACGCGTCGTACGTGTCCGGGTCGGTCTGCTGGAGCAGGATGTCCTCGATCCAGTCCGAGCCCGGCCATCCCGAGGTGGCGTCGCTGCCCATGCCCAGGCACCACGAGCCGGGGCTCTTCGCGGCCTGGTCCACCGCGGCGGGCTTCGTCGACGCCGGGTGCCACACCATGCTCTTGAGGTCGGCCTTGATCGGCAGCCAGTAGACGTGGCCCTGCACCCGGGTGACCCAGGCCGAGCCGAACTCGCCATTGCCCGCCAGGCCGTCCAGCGGGGTGAGCATGCCCTTGGCCGCGTATCCGGCGAGTTCGCCGGGTCCCGGCAGGATGGCGACGTCCGGTGGCGTACCGGATTCGACATCCGCTGCCAGCACCTGGCTCTCGGCCGAACTGCCCTGGTAGATCACGTGGATGCGGGACTCGTCCTCGAACCTGTCGATCACCAGCCGCTGGAATTCGTCCTGTTCCGTGCCGGTCCAGTTGGCGAGCAGGGTCACCGAGCCCTTCCAGCCGGTGGCCCGGACGGCGAGCGCCCCGCCGGTGGCCAGCAGCGCCAGGCACAGCCCGATCACGCCGAGCGTACGGGTGCGCGGCCACCTCGACGTGACGGCCCCGACCCGGTATTCGTTGATCCACGTCCGCAGCCCCAGCACCACGAGCACCATGAGCAGCAGCCCGCCGGCGAGGATCCAGCCGGAAGCGGCGGCGCGAAAGCCGCTGTTCGCGAGCCGGCTGGAGACGGTGGCCCCGGCCCTGGGTATCTCGTCGCCGGCCAGCGGGGAGGTCAGCACGGTGCGGGAGTCGGCCATCCCCGCATGCGTCAGCGCGGTGAAGACGACCAGGACGGCCGTACCGGCGACCAGCAGCACGACGGCGCCGAGCAGCGGGGGATTCCACCGCCGCCTGAAACGCGCGCCGGTGAAGCGCTGCGCCTCGACGAGCAGCACCAGCAGCGCCAGCGCCAGGACGAGGGCGGCACTCCACTCCAGCCACAGCAGCCAGCCGAAGTCGGTCTGCCCGCGCACCACCTGCTGCTGCTCCGCCTGCAACTCCCTGAGCCTGCCCAGCACGGTGGCCTCGGCCTCGGGACCTGTGGTGTCCACACCGAGCATGCTCTTGGCGTATCCGAGGTACGCGTCCTGGAGGTCGGAGCCGGGCTCCTGCGCCGACGCGTCCTCGGTCCAGCCCGAGTAGGTGGAGATCAGGCCCGTCACCGTCTGGATCGTCTGCTGGCCGCTGAGGCCGGTGACATCGGCGGCGGCCGCCCGCGCGAGGCTCTGGCCGGCCACCGAGATCCTGGTGTGGAAGTCGCCCGTGGTGCCGTCGCCGCCGGCGATGTCCTGCTGGGCCATGGTCAGGGCGTCCATCGCGGTGTCGACGGCGAGCACGCCCCGCGCGCCCGAGAGCTTCAGCGGCACCGCGTCACCGTGCACCCCGCGGTAGGCACCGAAGAGGGACAGCGTGGTCAGGGCGGCCAGCACCAGCAGCGCCAGCCTGCGCCTGCCCAGTTCGCGCAGGGTGCCGCTCGGGGCCGGTGTGCCCGCCGCGGTGTCCTCGGCGGCACGCCTGCGGGTGAGGCGGCCCAGGATCCCGCCGTCCACGACCTGGGCCGGTATCGGTGCCGCGTCCGTCCGCTCGCTCATGACGCCCCCGGCGCCTTCTGCCCGCAGTGCGGGCAGAAGGCGGACCTCGCCGGGATGCGCCGCTCGCACACCCGGCAGGAGACCAGGGCCGCGCCCGCCTGGAGGCCGGGGTCGGCGCCCTGGCCGCCGGGCTCGGGTCCATAGGTGCTGTGGCTGCTCGCGGTGATCAGGTGCTCGAAGTCGACCGGCTCGATGTCCTGCCGCAGCGACACCTCTCCCGCTGCGGCGTCGTGGATGTCCACGAGCCTGCGCAGCTCGGCGAGTTGCCGGCGGGCGCCGGCCTGGTGTGCGAGCGCGACGGCCCTGCCGAGGTGCTGTTCCGCCAGCTTCGGCTGCTTGCGGTGATAGGCGTCGGCCGCGTCCGCCACGGCCTTGCCCAGCTCCTGGTATAGCCGGAAGTGCAGCACGTGCTCGTCGGTCATCCCCGACAGCACCGGGTCGTCGGTCCAGCGCACCACCAGTGGCACCGGTGCGGGCGGCGCGACGGCGGCGCCCGCCGGGGTGCGCACCCCGATCTCGGCGGCCAGCAACTCCTCGCCGTGCAGCCGCCCTTCCGGGTCGACGGCGACGCAGACGTGGTAGCGGCGCACCTCGTTCCCCCAGGCCCTGGTGACGTACGCGCCGGGCTCCGCGGCCTCCGCGGTCAGCGCCGCCTCGGTGGGGAAGGTCTGCCGGACGTAGCGGAGCCGGCTGCCGGGCGAGGCCGCCACGGTGAGGGTCAGCTCGGGCACCGCCTTGGTGAGCAGGCCGCGCACCAGACGCTCGTACGCCCCCACGAGTTCGGACTCCTCGCGTACGTCGTGGGCGCTGCCGTGCAGGGCACCGGTCACCTTCAGCAGCAGCCGGGCGTCCCAGTCCCGGCCGATGCCCCAGGCGTCGCAGACGAACTGCCCCGCGGCCGCCTCCAGGACGTCGTCGAGGGGCCGGAAGTAGTCGTGCTCGTTGCGCCCGTCGGTGAGCATCAGCACGTGCCGGATCGGGGCGGGCTGCCCGGCGAGCAACTGGCGTGACCGGTAGAGCCAGTTGCCCAAGCAGGTGCCGCCGCCCGCGACCAGGTCGTGCACCGCGGCGGCCGCCTCGTTCCTGGTGGCGCCGTCGGCGACCGCCATCACGACGCCGTCGCCCGGCGGGTAGGCGGTGACCGCGAACTGGTTGCCCGAGACCACGGCGAACGGGGTGCCGTCCGGCAGCAGTTCCAGCGCGGCGACCGCGGCGTTCTTGGCCGCCCTGAACTTCTCCGGAGGACGGTCCATCGAGCTGGAGCAGTCGACCACCAGCACCTCGGCGAGCGCGGGCCCCGGTGACCCGCCCTCGGCGCCGCTGACGTCGACGGTCACGATGGCGTGCAGGTCCTTCTCGCCCGCGCCCGCGGGGAGGTACTTCTCCTGGCTGACCGCGAGGCCGATGGTGGTGTCCACTGTGCTCCTGACTCCTCGCCGATGAGCTGCTGCTGCGGTTCTGTGCGTGTGCTGCGGACGGTGCGCGATGCGCGCGCCGGGTGGTCAGAACCGGGATTGTGGGCGTACCGCGTACGCGCGGTCGAGCAGTTCCGCGCGCTCGGCGGGCGGGGCCTGGCCGACCAGGGTGCGCAGCGACCCGTAGAGCAGCCGCGCCAGCGCGGTCCGGCTCCGGGCGCCCTCGAACAGCTCGCCCTGCGGCAGTTGCGGGAAGCCGGGCCGCGCCGCCTGCCCCGCGGCGGTCGGTGCCGTGCCGCGACGGGCGCCGCGCGGGATCCGGGCGAGGGCCGGCCGGCCGCGCCGGGAGGAGGGCCGGTCGGGCTGCGGGTGCCCGGCGAGCACGTTCTCCCGGATCTCGGCGATCAGCCGGTCCCTTGCGTCGTCGTGCGGCAGCTCCGCCAGCCGGTCGCCGGCCTGCCCCAGGTCCGCGGCCGACGGGTCGGTGCCGGCCACCCGGCCGGTGAGGATCCGCAGGGCGGCGATCCTGGCGACGTCGTAGTTGCGGGACGTCGTCGGCACCTGGTCGAGCACCAGGACCGCGCCGGCCCGGTCAGCGTGCAGCAGCCGCAGCCTGGCCAGCCCGAAGGCCGCGCTGGTGTGCGCGCGGTCCCGCGCCCAGACGGCCAGGTAGTAGGCCTCCGCCTCCGCCTCGGCTTCCGCCTCGCGCCCGGCCCCGGCCTCCGCCGCCGCGGACCCCGCCGCGCCGGTCCCCCTGAGGTATTCCGCGCAGTAGCCCAGCGCGAGCTTCGGCGCCCACTCGCCCGGCACGGTCGCGTAGACGACGGAGAACTCGCCCTGCGCGTCCTTGACCCGCCCGCGCATCAGGTGCAGCAGCCCGCGGTGCCACGGCGGGCGCCAGTCGTAGCCCGCGACGTCCCTGCCCATCAGCCGCACGGCCTCGCCGAGCCAGTGCTCCGCCGCCACGCGGGCCGGCTCGCCCGCCGGGCCCGGCTCGCCCGACAGCAGGTAGGACCGGCACAGCCACAGCGCGACCTCGACGGTCTGGAGGCCGGAGTCGTCGCGTACCCGCTCCGCCGTGCGCTCCGGTGCGTCGCCTGCCAGCCCGCCGAGCAGCACCGCCGCCGGGTCGCCGGGGTCGGCGATCGGCCCCGGCAGCGCCCTGGCCGTCTCCTGCGGGCTGGGCGCGGCGGCCGCCAGGTCGGGCGGCGGGGCGCCCTCGGGCCGCAGCGTCCAGTGGGTGAGCGCGGGGACCGTGCCAAGGGAGGCGCCGAAGACGGCGGCGGTCGGCTCGAACCGGGTGGACCTCTCCGGATACCGCTCGCCGCGGTCCAGCGCCCGGTGCTCGCGCAGCACCTCCCACAGCTGCCGGGACATCTGCGCGGCGGAGGTGAAGCGGGCGGCGGGCTCGTCATGGGTGGCCCGGCCGATCAGCCGGTCGAAGGAGCGGGCCGCGAGCCCCGCCGGCTCCTTCGCGCGGGCCGCGAGCACCGCGAGGGTCCGGCCGACGGTGAACAGGTCGCTGTCGATGCCGAAGCCGCGCTCGGCGCGCTCCTCCTTCTTCGGTGCGAAGCGCCAGGTGTAGACCAGGGAGCTGGTGGTGTCGTCGATACGGCGGACCGCGCCCAGGTCGATGACCTTGATCTGCCGGTCGTAGTGGATGACGTTCTCCGGCTTCATGTCGCAGTAGAGCAGGCCCTGGTCGTGCAGGTACTCCAGGGCGCCGAGGATCTTGCAGCCGTAGGTGACGACGTGGTCGATCGCGAACGGCTCGCCGAACAGCCGGGCCAGCTCCTCGTCGGAGGCCAGCAGCAGCTTGTCCAGCGGCCGGCCCGCGACGTACTCCATGACGATGTAGTCGGTGGGCTCGGTCCCGCCGTCGGCCCGGTGCTGCTTGGACGCGATGATCCCGACGATGTCGGGGTGGTGCAGGGTGGTCAGCGAGCGCCGCTCCTCGACGGCCTTGCGGCGGGCCGCCTCGTCGCGGGTGTTGATCTGCGTCTTGAGGACGACCCGCTGGCCCGGCAGGTCGAGGTCCTCCGCCAGGTAGACCCAGCCGGTGCCGCCGGGCGAGAGGTATCCGATCACCTTGTACTGCCCGGCGATCACGTCGCCGGGACCGAGCTGCGGGCGGAAGGAGTAGGGGGTGCCGCAGACCGGGCAGAAGCCCTCGTCGGGCGTCGGCCCTTCGTCGTATGACACCCCGATGACGCCGGTGCAGTTCGGCACCCCGCAGCGCCTGCCGCCCTCGATACGGCGGACCGTGGAGCGGGCCACGTCCCCGTCGGCGGGGCGCGCGACCCTGGGCAGCCGGACCAGGCCGTCCCGGTCCAGGACGCCCGCGGGGGCCGGGCTGCCCCCCGCCCCCTGGTCGTCGGCGGGCGGCTCCGCGGCCGCCGGCGCGGTGCCGGACCCGGCCTCGGAACGCGGCCCAGGCACGGCCGCGGCCGTCCCGACGGTGGGGGCAGCAGGCGCGGTCGACGGGTGGCGCAGGCAGGTGCCGCAGTAACCGGTGGCGGTGATGGTGCCTTTGCAGGGGTGGTGTGGGCACGGCTTTCCCGGCGCGGTCGTCACGGCTTGCCCCCTTCGTCGCGGTCCCCGCCCTCGGGGTCCTGTGCTCCGCCGGATGCCTCCGGCCTGCCGGGCGGCCGCGCGGCCGACCGGTGCACGAAGTCCATGAAGCGGCCGACGGCGTCCTCCGCCGCGGGGACGTCGCAGGGCCGTTCGCGCAGCAGCCGGTGCGCGGTGAGGAAGACCTCGTCCGCCTCGAGGTCCTCGGCGCGCACACCGCCGTCCTCGTAGAGGCGGCGGTAGGGGCCGAGCCTGCCGCTCAGCTCCTTGCGCCGGTTGAGCAGCCGCAGCAGGTCGGCGACCGCGTCCGGCAGCCGCCGCTCGGCGCGGGCCGCCATGTGCTCGTAGCGCGCCAGGTCCTGGCCCTCGTCCGGCAGCCCGGCGAAGACGCCCTGGCCGGCGGCCAGTTCCGCGGCCGCGGCCTGCACGTGGAACAGCGCGTCCAGAGCCTTGCCGGTCAGCTCCTGCGACTCCTGGGTGCCGCGCACCCGGGCCGTCAGCCGGGCGAGTTCGCGGCCCGGCCCCTCGATGATCCGCTCCAGCCGCTCGCCCAGCCGCGCCCGGCGCTCCTGGGCCGGCCGCAGCAGCAACTCCCCGCGGGCCCGGTCGAGATGGTCGCCCCTGGCACGGAAGACCAGCAGCACCCTGCTGCCGCCGGCGACGACCAGCGCCAGCAGGTCGATCAGCGAGGCGGGGTCCACGGCCGCGTCGACACCGTCCACGACCATCGTGACCGTCACCCCGGCCGCCGCGAGGCGTTCCGCGGCCGGCAGGTCCGGCCGCTGCCACAGGCCCATCCGGCCGGCGATCCGCTCGGCGATGTCGTCGGTGCCGCGCCCGGTCGCGTAGACCGCGAGGTCCAGGCCGCCGGCCTCCGGTACGGTCCCCGGCGCGTCGAGCGAGGGGCGCCCGGTGGAGACCCGGCTGCGCAACTCCCGGTCGGCCAGGGTGATCGCGCGTCGCAGGGTGGCCGTGCGCACCCGGTCCTCCGCGGGCACCAGGCTGATCTTGACCTGCGCCGCGGCGCCGTCGCCGCGCCGCCTGTCGTCACCGCGCAGCCAGCGGGCCAGCCGCTCGGCGAACGGCCCGTCGAACAGCGACCCGTCGTCGCCCGACGCGGGCGACCGCAACTCCTCGTCGACCGCGGCCGGTCCCACCGTCCACTCGCGGACCTGCGGGAGGTGCAGCAGCACCGTCTCCGCCGGGCTCATGAAGGAGTAGCCGCCGCCCTTCTCCGGGGCGCTCGCCACCACCATGCCGATGACCTTGTCCGTGGCCAGGTCGACGACGCCGCCGCCGCTGAACCCCGGCCTCGCCACCTCCGCGGGGCTCGGCGGCCGCAGCTGCACCTGGCCGTCCCTGCCGCAGCCGCCGAGGATGACCGCGGGCAGCCAGAGGCCGCCGTTGTACGCCGCGGGGAAGCCGTACATCCGCACCTGGCGGCCGGGCGCGGACACCCGGTGCAGCGAGGTCGCCTCGGCCGCGGGCCGCGGCTCGGCGAGTTCGAGCAGCGCCACGTCGCCGACCGGGTCGCCGTTGCTGTCCCGCTCCTCTGGCCGGTAGGCGTCCCCCGCGACCCTGGCGGCGACCTCCGGCACCCGGAATCCCGCGGCGCCGACGAACTCCGCGGTGACCTCTTCGTCCCGCCCGACCACATGTGCGCAGGTCAGCACGCGGTCGGGGCTCAGCAGGATCCCGCTGCCCGCGATCGTCCCGTTGGCCCGCCGGATACGCACCGCCCACGGAGGCGTCGCAAGGGAGGACCCGATACCGATTCCCCCGTCGGCCTCCATGTCGTGCACCTTACGCCTGACGGCACGTCATGTCCCCCGGATGGACCACAGGGCCGTCCCGCACCCCCGGTCTCGGTGCCGCCGGACTCGTCCTGATACGCCCTGGGGCGGGTCCGCGACGAGGGCGCCCCCCGCCTCGCGGCGCCCCGCGTCCTGCGCCGCACACCACCGCGCCAACGACCGCTCGCGCCCCTAGACTTGGCCCTCCGTCGCGAACGATCACCCTTGGGGGAAGCCGCCGTGGAAGACCCGTCCTTCGTCGGCCTCGCCGAGGTCGTCCAGCAGATCCGCGGCGAACTCGAGCAGGCCAGGCAGGCCGCAGAGGGCCAGCGGATCGGCTTCTCGGTCGAGAAGGTCAGCCTCGAATTCACCGTGCAGGTCCACCGCGCGGGCACCGCGGGCGGCGGCCTGCGCATCGGCGTGGTGACCGCCGAGCTCGGCGGCAGCGTCGACCGGGGCACCACCCACCGCGTCCAGGTCGACCTCGAACCGCACGACGGGGCCGGCCGGCTCGGCGTCTCCCGCCCCGGCCGCTGACCCCCGCCGACACACCCGCTCGCATTCCCCGCAGCCGGAACAGGAATTCCCTACCGGCATCGTTGTCATGCGCACGATAACGCAGGGTGTACGGGGTCATCCTGGCCGCACCGTGTTTAGTTTTTGTTTCAAACACCTCCCCGCGATCGGACCGACATGGGTCCCCACGTGCGACAACGACCGTTTGACCAGGTTCCGGGGAATTTCTACGTGACCTGCAATTCACACCAGAGATGACCGGGCGAAACAATCGGATGAACTAGATTCAGCGTGAACTCATCTCACCGAAACGGGCTTCCCGTCGCATTATCCGGGCACTAAAATCTGCGTAAGAGACGCCATTCCCCGTGTTCGTCCTTTTCCTTCACCACGCAGAGGACAGGAAAGCCGTAGATGCCGGAAGAACGTGACCCATCCCCCGGAGCCGCAGGTCCCGCCCGCTCCCTCAGCCGCCGGTCCGTGCTCGGTGGCGCGGCCGCCGTGACGGGCGCCGCCGCGATGTCGGCTGCCGCCGCCGCACCCGCCGCCGCCCAGCCGGCACCGTCGGCCGCCGCCCACCTGCTCAGCGCCCTGCCCGCCGTCCACGACATCAAAAAGCGCTCCCGCCTCGTCGACTACGAGGTGGTCGAACTCGCGGCGCTGATGCGGGCCCGTGTCGTCACCGCCGTCCAGGTCACCAAGGCCTACCTGGACCGGATCGACCGCTTCAACGGCCCCTTCGAGACCTACGGCGACAACGGCCTGTACAACGCGTTCGTCCGGATCGACCGGGACGGCGCACTGGCCCAGGCGGCCGCCGCCGACGCCCGGTTCGCCAAGGCCAGGCACTCGCACGAGGACCTTCCGCCGCTGCTGGGCATCCCCTTCGGCATCAAGGACTCGATCGCGGTCAAGGGCCTGGAGGCCAAGGACGGCAGCCACGCCTTCGACGGCAACGCGGCCCTGCGGGACGCCACCGTCGTGCACCGGCTGCGGGAGGCCGGCGCGGTGATACTCGGCCACACGGTCGCCTCGGCGTTCTCCGGCTCGATCACCGGCACCTTCGCCGGCAACGCGTGGAACAAGGCCTACGTTCCCGGCGGTTCGAGCCAGGGTTCCGGCGTCGCCCCGGTCGCGCGGCTGGCCGCGGCCGCCATCGGCGAGGAGACCGGCGGCTCCATCATGATGCCGTCGGCCGCGAACGGCGCCAGCGGCATCAAGCCGTCGCTCGGCACCACCTCGGTCGCCGGGTTGATGCCGCTCTCCCCCGGCTACGACGTGCTGGGCCCGATCGCCCGCTCGGTGCGCGACGCCTCGCTGATCCTCTCGGTGATCCTCGGCCCGGACCCGGCCGACGACCCGCTGACCCTGTCCGCTCCCGACCCGTACCCCGCCATGCCGCTCAGTGCCCGCAAAGGCCGCAGACCGCTGGCCGGCACCACCATCGGGATACCGCAGTCCGACTGGATGCGCACCAGCGGCGGCATCAGGACCGGCACCGCCCCGCAGGACACCTACGACGCCGACCACCTGGCCGCCTTCACCCGCCTTGTACAGCAACTCACCTCGCTGGGCGCCACGGTGAAGGAGTTCCCCGGCCTGGACGTCACCGTGCCCGCCAACGACCCGTACTTCTCCAGCAGCGACGTGCTCGCCACCGTCGACGGTTCGCCGGTCTCGCCTTCCTCAGCGGTTCTCAGCCCCAACCGGTACGAGATCCGCTACTGGGACGCCGTCAAGGACTTCGCCGCCACCCGCCCCGCCGACCAGGCCGCGGCGCTGCTGGCGCAGTACGGACGCAAGGCGCCGGGCGAGACGGAGCCCTCATTCGAGTCCGCGAGCAGGTTCGCCGGGCAGGTCCCCGCCGCCGCCAGGGTCGAGGGCGAGCGGCGCAGGCGCACTCTCCAGGCCAACTACCAGGCTGCGCTGGACGCGGCGGGCGTGGACTTCATGCTGGTCTTCTCGCTCGGCGCCCGGATCGGCCTGCGCAGCGGCGGTGGCTTCCCGGTCTACCGGGCCTACTACCAGCTGCCCAACGCCCTCGCGTGGCCGATGGTCTCCTTCCCCGTCGGCTACGACAGCACGGTCGGCCTGCCGATCGCCGCACAGTTCTGGGGGCCGCGGTTCAGCGAGCCGCAGATCGTCCAGGCGGCCATCGACTACCAGGAGCACTTCCCGCAGTACCACAACGCGGCGCCGCCTGACCCGGACACCACGGCAGCGACGGTCGCCCCGCGGATGCTGCGGTCCGCGGAGCCGGCCACACCGCCCGAGTTGTCCAACGACCCGCTGGTCGCCGAGGAGGCACTGCGATGAGCTTCCTCACCGTCGGCTGGGGGCCGGTGATCAACGCCGGGCTGCCCCCGCAGCACCCGGGGGACGGTGCCTCGCCGGTGTCCACCGTGGGCTGGCTCCCCAAACTCGGCACCGCCTTCTACCCCTACCCCCACGACGAATCCGACCGGAGCCCGGCCGCATCGCGGCAGAACGGGGCATCGCACACGTGAGACGAGGCACCGCACACGTGAACAGACGCATATCCGGGCGGCCGTTGCGCCGCCCGCTCACGGCCCTGACCGCAGGACTGCTGGCGGTCGGCGGATCCACGGCCGCCGCGACCCTGCCTGCCGCCGCCGCCACGCCCGGACCGGGTCAGGCCGTGGTCGCGAAGGGGGACGGATGGACGGTGACGCGCGCGGCCGCCGGATACACGGTCTCGCTGCGGCTCGGCACCGCGCTGCCGGTCAGGGACGACGTACCCGAACTCCTCGCCGACGGCGTCGACCTCGGCCCCGCGGCCCAGTCGGCGGACGGCCGTACGCTGACCGCCAGGACCACGGCCCCGGCCGTGGCCGGGGCGTCCACCATCGCCTGGCAGTGGTCGACCGGCGGCAGCAGCACCGCCCCCGGCCCCACCTCCCTGACCTCCGCGGCCGCCCAGCTCCAGGCGCGGCGCGCCACCGTCGACAAGGCGCACGCGGACGGCCGGCCCGCGCCGGCCACCCCCGGCGGCACCGGAACCACGCAGGCCGACCCGACCACCGTCGGCACCGGCACGTACACCGTCGCCGACTACGACTTCGGGGCCCAGTCGATCCCGCTTGCCGACATCGGCGGCATCCGCGGCGAGTTGGAGGGCCGCATCTACCTGCCGACCGACCACCGCCCGCACCCGCTCGTGGTCTTCCTGCACGGCCGGCACAGCGCCTGCTACAACACCACGACCCTCAAGGGGGCGAGCGGCTGGCCCTGCCCGGCCGGCACCAGCCCGATCCTCAGCTACGCCGGCTACGACGGTGCGGGAGAGGCGCTGGCCGCCGACGGCTACACCGTCGTGTCGATCTCGGCGAACGCGGTCAACGCCAACGACAACCAGCTCTCGCCCGACGACGGCGCCGCCACCCGCGGCCAGTTGGTGCTGGACACCCTGGCCATGCTGAAGGCCGCGGACAGCGGCCGCCCGGTCGGCTACCACGACGCAGCGACCGATCGGGACGTGACCCTCGACCAGGCACTGGCCGCGGGCCGCGCCACTCACCCGGGCGGCACGCTCACCGCCCGCCGGCTCGCGGGCACCATGGACTTCGCAAGCATCGGCCTGATGGGCCACTCCCGCGGCGGCGAGGGCGTCGTCACCGCGGCCACCCTCAACGAGGCTCTGCCGCACCCGTGGAGCATCAAGTCCGTCTTCGCGCTGGCGCCCATCGACTTCACCCGCGCCACCCTGCCGGACGTCGTCACCACCACCCTGCTGCCGTACTGCGACGGCGACGTGTCCGACCAGCAGGGACAGCACTTCTACGCCGACTCGCGCGACGCCACCTTCGCCGACGACGTGCAGCGCTCGGACGTCTGGGTGATGGGCACCGACCACGACTTCTACAACTCGTCCTGGACACCGCCCTATCCGGCGGCGTCGGACGACTGGTCGAAGGTCGACGACCCGGTCTGCGGCACCAGCGCCACCGCCCTGGCCTCCGGCCAGAACATCCGGCTGACCGCGGCACAGCAGTACCAGGTCGGATCGGCGTACATCGCCGGGTTCTTCGAGGCCTCCCTCGGCCGGCAGACCCGGTTCCAGGGCATGTTCGACGGCTCCGGCCAGGAGCCGCCCTCGGTGTCCGGCTACGCCGACGTCCGCACCGTCGCCCAGCAGCCGCGGTCCTCACGCACCGACATCACCACCTTCAAGGAAGCGTCGCCGCTGGTGACCGCCACCGGCGACGTGACGGCCACGGTCTGCGCCAGCAAGTACGGGCGTACCGTCCCCGAGGCGCTGCCCGTCTGCACCAACCCCGGGAGCACCCTCACCAACCAGCAGGTACCGTACTGGACCCCCGCCAACTACGCCCCGAACGTGCCGCTGAACCCCATGACCCACGTGACCTGGACCGGCAACCGCGGCGGGGTGAGCGTCACCGTCCCGCCCGGCGAGCGGAACATCTCGCGGTACGACGAGATGAGCGTCGACATGTCACCCGACGAGAGCGTCACCACCGGCACCGAGCTGAGGATCACCGTGACCGACGCCTCGGGGCACCGGTGGAGCTCCCCGGTCTCCGCCCTCAACAGGTGGGGCGTGGACCGGATGCCCGCCGGCGGCTCGACCACGCTGGGCAAGATCGTCCTTCAGCAGGTCCATGTGCCGACCTCGGTACTGCGCAAGGCGGGGCTCGACCTCCACCGCGTCGCCTCGGTCGGCTTCGCCCCGGCGGTCGGCGCCGACGGCAGCACGTCGGGCGGGGTATACCTGTCCGACCTCGCCTTCGACACCAAGGCGCTGGGCACGCCGCACGCCCGGCAGCGGCCCACCGTCAATGTGGCGTCCACCGCCGTGGAGGAGGGCTCGGGTCCGGCCACGGGCCAGGTCGCGGTCTACCTCTCGCAGCCCGGCGACACAACGGTCAGCGCCTACCTGACGGTGCTCGGCAGCACGACAGGCGCGCTCGCTCCCGCCATGCAGCAGGTCGTCTTCCCGCCGGGCGCGACCTGCCGGGCGGTGACCGTCCCGGTGATCGGCGACTCCCTTCCGGGGGCGGCGCCGACCACTTCCTACAAGGTCGCGGTGTCCGACTCCGCCGGCGCCGTGCTCGGCGACCACGACTTCGGCACCCTCACCGTGCGTGAGGACGACGGCGTCACCGGCACCGCCGCGGCCGTGCCACCGGTCGGCCCCCAGGGCGACGTCTGCGCGGGACACCGGGACCCGCACGCGGGGCCGACCCACCCGGGAGGCCACCACCCCTGATCCACCCGGGAGGCCACCGCTGATCCACCCGCCCCCGCTCGAACGCAGGCGCCCCGCCCCACGGCGGGGCGCCTGTTCCGACGAGGAGCGGATGCGGAACGGATGCGCCGCCGCCCTGACACTCCACGTCGGCTGACCACCCCCGCGGGCGCCGGACCGGCGCGCAGACATGTCCCCGCGGTGAACCCAGGACGGCTGCCAGGCTGTGGCAAATCGACTGCCTGGGTTCGTACATCCCGAATCCCCGCAAACCAGTTCAAAATCTGAATGCATAGTGAAGGTTTTGTGATTGGATGCGCGGGCTGTGCCCGTGTTCCGCGGCCGCTCACACGATCGAGGCGGCCGCCACGGGCGCGATGGCGTGGGGGATTCGATGGGGACTCAGGAGAGGGTCGGTTTGGCGATGTCAAGGGGGGATTCCGTGGTGGGCACCACCGAACAGGAACACAGGCGCAGACGCACCCGGCGGCGCGGGCTGGTGCTCGCCGTCACCGCCTCGCTGGCCGCAGGGCTGATCGGGCTGGGCCTCTCACCGGCCCAGGCGAGCGAGCCGACCGGCTCGGTGGACAGCCTCAGGACCGGCTGGGACCAGAGCGAACCGAACCTGAGCCCGTCCGACGTACGCTCCTCTTCCTTCGGCCAGCTCTGGAAGGCTCCGGCGCAGCTCGACGGGCAGATATACGCCCAGCCGCTCGTCGTGGGCGGCACCATCGTGGCGGTCACCGAGAGCAACAGGGCCTACGGCCTCGACCGCACCACGGGAGCGGTGCTGTGGCAGCGCAGCTTCGGGCCTGCATGGCCCGCGTCCGCCCTCAACTGCGGCGACCTCACGCCGACCGTCGGCAGCACGGCGACACCGGTGTACGACCCCGCAAGCGGCGCGGTCTATCTGACCACCAAGGTCGACGACGGCGCCAACCCGCTGAACCCGCACTGGTACATGCACGCGCTCGATCCGGTCACCGGGGCGGAGAAGTCCGGCTTCCCCGTGACGATCCAGGGCACCCCGTCGAACGACCCCGCCCAGTCCTTCCTGCCCGCGTACGAGATGCAGCGGCCGGGGCTGCTGCTGCTCGACGGGGTGGTGTACGCGGGATTCGGCGGGCACTGCGACGCCCCGCCCTACCGCGGCTACGTGGTCGGTGTCAGCACCACCAACCCCTCGGTGACCTCGATGTGGGCGACGGAGGCCGGCGCCAGCAACGTCGGGGCCGGCATCTGGCAGTCCGGCGGGGGGCTCGTCTCGGACGGCCCCGGCCGGATCTTCCTCGCCACCGGCAACGGCGTCAGCCCGGCGCCCGGCCCCGGCAGCGCACCGCCCGGCACTCTCGCGGAGTCCGTGGTCCGGCTGCAGGTGCAGTCCGACCAGAGCCTGAAGGCCGCCGACTTCTTCAGCCCGTCCAACGCGCCCACCCTGGACCAGCGGGACACCGACCTGGGCTCCGGCGGGCCGGTCGGCCTGCCGGACAGCTTCGGCACCGCCTCCCACCCGCACCTGATGGTGCAGCAGGGCAAGGACGGCCGGATCTTCCTGCTGGACCGCGACCACCTCGGCGGCAGTTCACAGGGCACCGACGGGACCGACGGCGTGGTGGGAATCACCGGGCCGCTCAAGGGCCAGTGGGGACACCCGGCGGCCTGGGGCGGTGACGGCGGCTACGTCTACCTCGTCGGCAACGGCGGCTCGATGGTGGCGCTGCACCGCGGCGTGACGGGCTCGGGCAATCCCGCGCTGAGCGTTGCGGGGTCCAGCCAGGACTCCTTCCCCTACACCAGCGGATCGCCGGTGGTGACCTCCGACGGGACCCGCTCGGGCAGCGCCCTGGTGTGGGTGGTCTGGTCGGGCGGGCCGACCGGCGTCAACGCCCAGCTGCGTGCCTACTCCCCCGTTCCCGACGCGAACGGCGTCCTGCCGCTGGTCTGGTCCGCGCCGATCGGCACCGCGGCGAAGTTCGCCACCCCTGCCACCGACGGCGGGCAGGTCTTCGTCGGCACCCGGGAGGGCAAGGTCTACGCCTTCGGCAACCCGGTGGGCAGCCCCCTCAAGGGCGGCCCGGCCGAATTCGGGCTCGTGCCGGTGGGCGGCTCGGCCGATGCCGACGTGGTCCTGACGGAGAACCAGAACCCGTCCGCGGCCCTCGGCGTCAAGGGCGTGACCGTCGACGGCCCGTTCACGGCGGACACCTCGTCGCTGCCGTCGACGATCCCGGCCGGCGGGCAGCTGTCGATACCCGTCACGTACACGCCCACCGCGGTACTGGGTGCGAGCGGAACCCTGACCGTGACGACCGACGCCGGCAGTTTCGCACTGAGCCTGCACGGCGTCGGGACCAAACCCGGTCTGGCCGCGTTCCCTGGCACCCTGTCCTTCGACGACCAGCCGACGGGAACCACGGCGGGCACGAACGTCCAGCTGACGAACACCGGCACCGAGCCCGAGGTCATCACCTCGGTCACCCCGCCTGACGGACCGTTCACGGCCGGCAACCTGCCCAGCGCCGACCCGGCGAACCCGACCGTGATCCCGGCCCAGAGCTCGATCGTCCTCGAGGTCGGATACGCCCCTACGGCCACCGGCCGGAATTCCTCGTCGATCACTCTGGGCAGCACCAGCGGTCCGCTCACCATTCCGATCGAGGGCAACTCGATCAGCGGGCAGGGCCATCTGACGCTCACTCCGCCGACCCTCGCGTTCGGCGGAGTGCTTCGCGGCACGTCGAACACGCGGGCCTTCACCATCACCAACACCGGGAACATCCCGGTCACCATCACCAAGGCGAAGGCGCCGGCAGGTGTGTTCACCACCACCGACCCGCTTCCCGAGGGTCTGGTCATCGGACCCGAGCAGAGTGTCGTGCAGACGGTCACCTTCGCCCCGACCGTGACCGGCGCCCAGTCGTCCACCTACGAGATCACCGGTGACGCCGGGCAGGGGGCGCAGCTGGAGCAGCTCACCGGCACCGGTGTGCCCTCGCCGTCGCAGCTGGGCACACTGCTGGCGCGGGACTCCTCCGGCACCCTGTGGCAGTACCACGGCACCGGTGTGCCCGCCGTGCCACTGGCCGCCCGGGCCGGCATCGGAACCGGCTGGAACATCTACAGCATCATCACGAGTGTCAGCCGTGAGAAGGCGGACGGCACCGGAACCGCTGTCGCCCGTGACAGCAGCGGCACGCTGTGGTTCTACGACGGCACAGGAAAGCCGAACGCACCCTTCGCGGCCCGCAAGAACGTCGGGGCCGGCTGGAACATCTTCGACTCCATCGTCGGCACCGGCGATCTGAGCGGGGACGGCAAAGCCGACATCGTCACCCGCGACAGCGGAGGCGGCCTCTGGCTCTACCCCGGCACAGGCAAAGCCACGGCACCCTTCGGAACACGCACACTCATCGGACCCGGCTGGAACATCTTCGACACCATCGTCGGCACCGGCGATCTGAGCGGGGACGGCAAAGCCGACATCGTCACCCGCGACAGCGGAGGCGGCCTCTGGCTCTACCCCGGCACAGGCAA
>NZ_JBICTO010000002.1:455936-531532 GCF_043197715.1 Streptomyces sp. NPDC049040 | reverse complement strand
AAAGCCACGGCACCCTTCGGAACACGCACACTCATCGGACCCGACTGGAACATCTTCGACACCATCGTCGGCACCGGCGACGTGAGCGGGGACGGCAAAGCCGACATCGTCACCCGCGACAGCGGAGGCGGCCTCTGGCTCTACCCCGGCACAGGCAAAGCCGCGGCACCCTTCGGAACACGCACACTCATCGGACCCGACTGGGACATCTACAACCTGCTCTTCTGAGCGGGAGCGGGGCGACCACTCGACGGGACTTCGACTCCCTGCCCCACGCCCCCCTCTCACGGGCCGGCCGTGTCCCCGCCTCGCGGCGGACACGGCCGGCCCTGCGTGCTGTCAGCTGTCTGCTGCCTGCGCATGCCGTTGCCCTGGCAGACGAGAACGGCTCCGCGGCCAAAGGGTGGAGCGGAGCCGGAGACGGCGGGAACGGCGAGCCCCTCAGGGCCTCGGCGGAACGGCCGGGCTCACCGGCTCCCGCGAAGGGAAGGATCTTCCCTTCGCCAAGGCGACCGGCGCGGAGCTGACGCGGGTCGACCGCGGCATGCCGGTGGACCCGCTCGGTGGGGCGGGTGGGACTCGAACCCACGACCGGCGGATTATGAGTCCGCTGCTCTAACCGGCTGAGCTACCGCCCCGTACGGCGTGGCGTGCGCGCCGTCTGCCGCAGCATAGCTGCTCATACGATCTGTCGCCCTCGTGGGTCACAGACGCGTCATCAGGTGGACTTGCGGGGGCGGGCGGATGGTTCCCGCGGGCATGAAAAAGGACCCCTGAGGGGGTCCTGATCCGGCGCTCCCCCGACTGGACTCGAACCAGTAACCTGCCGGTTAACAGCCGGCTGCTCTGCCAATTGAGCTACAGGGGACCGAGCTCCCCCGACTGGACTCGAACCAGTAACCTGCCGGTTAACAGCCGGCTGCTCTGCCAATTGAGCTACAGGGGATCGCTCTGCGTGCACCGAATGCACCCGCCGGGATGGTCCCGGAAGGCGCGCTCTCGCTGCGACACATACATTAGCGCAAGTGAGGGGGTGCTCCGCCAACCATTCCTCCCGGGGTTGTCGTCCGGGTGCGGAGGGTAGGCGCCGAGCAGGCGCGACGTCCCCCGCGACGAGTCCGACGAGGAAATGGTGGAGCCATGCGCTACAAGCTGACGTTCATCGTGGGAGCCGCCTTCGGCTTCGTGGTCGGCGCACGGGCGGGCCGTGAGCGGTACGACCAGCTGGTCGCCGCGGCGCAGCGCTTCGCGCAGAATCCGGCGGTGCGCAATGCCGCGGAGAGCGCCGCCCAGCAGAGCAGGACCGCGGCGGTGAAGGCCGCGGACACCATGTCGGCGAAGGTCGGACCGCGGCTGCCCGACGCCCTGGCGGACAAGGTGCGGTCGATGCGCAACGGCAGCGGTCCCGACGACGACTGGGGCACTTCGAACACCTGACGCAGCCGACGCCGAACCGTGAGGCGCGAGGGGTCCCGGGTACGGCATCATCGCCCCCATGGGCAAAGTGGCCGGTATAGACAACTCCACCGCGGGTACCACCGTCGTCGTATGCGATTCCGACACCGGTGAGGTCCTGCGGCAGGGGTACGCACCCCACCAGGTGCCGGACGGTGAGAAGCCGACCGAGATCGACCCGCAGGCGTGGCTGCTGTCGCTGGGCGAGGCAGCCAAGGACGGGGTGCTCGAAGGTGTGCAGGCGATCGGGATCTCCGGGCAGCAGCACGGGCTGCTCGCCCTGGACGCCGGCGGCGTGACCGTACGCCCCGCGCTGCTGCGCGGGGACAACCGGGCGCAGGCGCAGGCCGCCGACCTCGCGCACGAGCTGGGCGGGGCCGCGGGCTGGGCGGAGGCGGTGGGCGCGCAGCCGCAGGCGGCGTACCCGGTGGCGAAGCTCCGCTGGCTGGCGCAGCACGAACCCGCCGCCGCCAAGCGCATCGCGGAGGTGATGCTGCCGCACGACTGGCTGGTGTGGCAGCTGCTGGGCCAGCCGACCCGCCGCACCACCGACCGCGGCGACGCGTCCGGCACCGGCTACTGGTCGGCGGCCACCGGCGAATACCGCAAGGACCTGGTCGAGCTGGCCCTGGGCCACCAGGTGGCCCTGCCCGACGTGCTGGCGCCCGCGGAGCCCGCCGGCCAGACCCCCGAGGGCCTGCTGATCTCGGCCGGCACCGGCGACAACATGGCCGCGGCCCTGGGCCTGGGCCTCGGTCCCGGCGACGCAGTGGTCTCGCTCGGCGCGGCAGGCACCGTCTTCGCGGTGCACCACGAGGCCCTCACCGACCCGACGGGGACGGTCACCGCCTTCGCCGACGCCACCGGCCGCCACCTCCCGGTGGTCCAGGTGCGCAACGCGGTACGCACGCTGCGCGGCACCGCGGAGCTCCTGGGCACCGACCTGCCGGGGCTCTCGGACCTGGCCCTCCAGTCGACGCCCGGGGCGTACGGCCTCGTGCTGCTGCCGTACCTGGAGGGCGAGCGGACCCCCGACCTGCCGCACACCGCGGGCACCCTGGCCGGGCTGCGGCGGGACTCGATGAAGCGGGAGCACCTGGCGCGGGCCGCGTTCGAGGGCATGCTGTGCGGCCTCGCCGACGCGCTGGACGTGCTGCGCAACAAGGGCGTCGAGGTGCGCCGGGTCTTCCTGCTGGGCGCGGCCGCCGAACTGCCCGCGGTGCAGGCGCTGGCCCCGGCCCTCTTCGGCACCCTGGTCGTGGTGCCGCCCGCCGCCGAGTACGCGGCCATCGGCGCGGCCCGGCAGGCGGCCTGGTCGCTGGGCGCGGTGCTGGGCTCGCAGTCGCAGAGCGAGCCGCCGCACTGGCCGATGCCGGGTGCCCGGCTGCTCGACCCGGCCGACGACGAGCCGGCCGAGGGCACGGGTCCCGGCGGTTCCGGCCCCGAAGGCTCGGGCCCCGGCGGCCACGGCGGCACGGGAGGCAACGGCGGCGGCGGTACGGCGGTCGGCTCGGCGGTGCGGGCGCAGTACATCGCGGTGCGCGAGCACACCCACCCGGGAGCCTTTGCCTCGCTTTAATCGCGTGCGGGGCGGTGATGGCCGAGGGTAGTGTTGCGCGCCGGTCGGGGCCGGGCCCGGCCCGAGCGAGCGCGGCGAGGTGCCGGGCCATGCGGCTCAACCCTGAGCGGCGGCCCGGCGTCCTAGCGGTAAAAAGGACATGTTCCGGCGTCCTGCGCCAGTGGCGTCCTCGCGCTGCCCCGCCCTGCCCGAGCCGACCGACCCGAGGTAGTCAGTGTGCTGATCCGACTCCTGCGGTCCCATCTGGGACCGTACAAGCGCCCCATCGGCCTGCTGGTCGCGCTGCAGCTCGTGCAGACCATCGCGGCCCTCTTCCTGCCCACCCTGAACGCCGACATCATCGACAACGGCGTGGTGAAGGGTGATTCCGGTTACATCCTGGGCATGGGCGCCACCATGATCGGCGTGACCGTCGTGCAGGTGGTGTGCGCGATCGGCGCGGTCTACTACGGGGCCCGCACCGCGATGGCGGTCGGCCGGGACCTCAGGAAGTCCGTCTTCGACCGGGTGCAGAGCTTCTCGGCGCGCGAGGTCGGGCAGTTCGGTGCACCCTCGCTGATCACCCGCACCACCAACGACGTCCAGCAGGTGCAGATGCTGGTGCTGATGACCTTCACCATGATGGTCTCGGCGCCGATCATGTGCTTCGGCGGCATCATCATGGCCCTCGGCCAGGACGTGCCGCTGTCGTCGCTGCTGCTGGCCGTGGTGCCGGTGCTCGGCATCGCGGTGAGCCTCATCATCCGCCGGCTGCGCCCGCTTTTCCGCAATATGCAGAAGCGGGTCGACACGGTGAACCGGGTGCTGCGCGAGCAGATCACCGGTATCCGGGTGATCAGGGCCTTCGTCAAGGACGGTTACGAGCAGCAGCGCTTCGGCCGCGCGAACGACGAGGTCACCGAGGTGTCGCTGGCCACCGGGCGGCTGCTGGCGCTGATGTTCCCGACGGTCATGGCGATCGTGAACATCTCCAGCGTCGCGGTGCTGTGGTTCGGCGCCCACCGGATCGACAGCGGCGGCATGCAGATCGGCGCGCTGACGGCCTTCCTCAGCTATCTGATGCAGATCCTGATGTCGGTGATGATGGCCACCTTCATGTTCATGATGGTGCCGCGGGCCGAGGTGTGCGCCGAGCGCATCGAGGAGGTGCTGGGCACCGCGTCCAGCGTCGTACCGCCCAAGGCGCCGATCACCACACTGCGGCGGCACGGCGAGCTGGAGCTGTTCAACGTCGACTTCGCCTACCCCGGCGCCGAGGCCGCGGTCCTGCGGGGCGTCGACCTGATGGCCAGGCCCGGCGAGACGACAGCGGTGATCGGCTCCACCGGCAGCGGCAAGTCCACCCTGCTCGGCCTGATCCCGCGGCTGTACGACGCGACCGGCGGCCGGGTGCTGGTCGACGGCGAGGACGTGGCCGAGATCGACCCGGCGCTGCTGGCCAGAACGGTCGGCTTCGTCCCGCAGAAGCCGTACCTCTTCTCGGGGACCGTGGCCTCCAACCTGCGGTACGGCAAGCCGGACGCGACCGACGAGGAGCTGTGGCACGCGCTTGAGGTGGCGCAGGCCAAGGGCTTCGTCGAGGAGCTGGAGGGCGGCCTCGAAGCCCCCATCGCGCAGGGCGGCAGCAATGTGTCCGGCGGGCAGCGGCAGCGGCTGGCCATCGCGCGGGCGCTGGTGCGGCGCCCGGAGATCTACCTCTTCGACGACTCCTTCTCCGCGCTGGACTACGCCACCGACGCGGCGCTGCGGCGCGCGCTGACGGCGGAGACCGCGGAGGCGACGGTGGTGATCGTCGCCCAGCGGGTGTCCACGATCCGCGACGCGCACCGGATCGTCGTCCTCGACGAGGGCCGGGTCGTCGGCACCGGCACCCACACCGAGCTGATGGCCGGAAACCAGACCTACCGGGAGATCGTGTTGTCGCAGCTGACCGAGCAGGAGGCCGCGGCATGAGCGGCCAGGGCGGCAAGGGCGGGGCACCCGGCGGTCCCCCCGGCGGCAAAGGTGGGGCCCCCGGCGGCAAAGGCGGGGCCCCCGGCGGGCCGGGCGGACCGGGCGGCAAGCCGATGGCCGTCCCACGGCGCGGCCCGGCGCCCATGGCCGGGCCCGCCCGCTTCATGAGCGGCGGCCCGATCGAGCGCTCGATGGACTTCAAGGGCTCGCTCAAGCGCCTCCTCGGCCTGATGCGCCCCGACCGCGTGCTGCTCTACGTCGTCCTCGCCATGGGCACGGTGAGCGTCGCGCTCGCCGTCACCGGGCCGCGCATCCTGGGCCACGCCACCGACCTGATCTTCGCCGGCGTGATTGGCAGGCAACTGGCAGGCACCACCAAGGACCAGGCACTCGACTCCCTGCGCGCGCACGGCAAGGGCGGGGTCGCCGACATGCTCTCGGGCATCGACTTCACCCCCGGCAAGGGCATGGACTTCCACGCCATCGGCGGTGTGCTGCTGCTGGCGCTCGGGGTCTACGTGGTGGCCGCGCTCTTCAGCGTGGTCCAGGCGCGGACCGCGACCACCGTCATCAACCGGACGGTCTACCGGCTGCGCCGCGACGTCGAGGAGAAGCTGTCCCGGCTGCCGCTGTCGTACTTCGACCAGCAGCCGCGCGGCGAGGTGCTCAGCCGCGCCACCAACGACATCGACAACATCGGCCAGACCATGCAGCAGACCATGGGCCAGCTGATCAACTCGCTGCTGACCATCGTCGGCGTGCTGGCGATGATGTTCTGGATCTCCTGGCTGCTGGCCCTGGTCGCACTGGTCACCGTGCCGGTGACGCTGCTGGTGGCCACCCGGGTCGGCAAGCGGGCGCAGCCGCAGTTCGTGCAGCAGTGGAAGACCACGGGCCAGCTGAACGCGCACATCGAGGAGATGTACACCGGCCACTCCCTGGTCAAGGTCTTCGGCCGGGCCGAGGAGTCCGCGGAGACCTTCCGGCAGGAGAACGAAGCGCTCTACGACACCGGCTTCAAGGCGCAGTTCATCTCCGGCACGATCCAGCCGATGATGATGTTCATCGGCAACCTGAACTACGTGCTGGTCGCGGTCGTCGGCGGTCTGCGGGTCGCCTCCGGCGCGCTGTCCATCGGCGACGTCCAGGCCTTCGTGCAGTATTCGCGGCAGTTCAGCCAGCCGCTGACGCAGGTAGCGAGCATGGCCAACCTCATCCAGTCCGGTGTCGCCTCGGCCGAGCGGGTCTTCGAACTGCTCGACGCCGAGGAGCAGTCGAAGGACCCGAAGACCCTGGGCGGCCCCGCCGCACTGACCGGCCGGGTCGCCCTGGAGGACGTGTCCTTCCGCTACGACCCGGACAAGCCGCTGATCGACGGCCTGTCGCTTGCGGTGGAGCCCGGCCACACGGTCGCCATCGTCGGCCCCACGGGCGCGGGGAAGACCACCCTGGTCAACCTGCTGATGCGCTTCTACGAGGTGTCCGGCGGCAGGATCACGCTGGACGGCACCGACGTCTCCACGATGTCCAGGGAGGAGGTGCGCTCCTCGATCGGCATGGTGCTCCAGGACACCTGGCTCTTCGGCGGCACCATCGCCGAGAACATCGGCTACGGCCGGGAGGACGCCACCGCCGCCGACATCGAGGCGGCGGCCAGGGCCGCCCACGCCGACCGCTTCATCCGCACTCTCCCCGACGGCTACGACACCGTCATCGACGACGAGGGCAGCGGCGTCAGCGCCGGCGAGAAGCAGCTCATCACCATCGCCCGCGCCTTCCTGTCCGACCCGGTGATCCTGGTCCTGGACGAGGCGACCAGCTCGGTCGACACCCGCACCGAGGTCCTGATCCAGCGGGCGATGGCCAAGCTCAGCCACGGCAGGACGAGCTTCGTGATCGCCCACCGCCTGTCCACGATCCGCGACGCCGACGTGATCCTGGTGATGGAGTCCGGCGCGATAGTGGAACAGGGCACCCACGACGAGCTCCTGGCCTCGCAGGGGGCCTACGCCCGCCTGTACGCGGCCCAGTTCGCCCAGGCGGTGGCGGAGGTCGACTGACGCCACGCCAGGCCGTCACCGTGGACGCCTGCGCCACAGGGTCCGCAGCATCTGCCTGGCAGGCGGCACGACCGCCACGATCAGCGCGGATCCGGCCGCCGCCGCCAGCACTGCCAGCAGCAGGAGGCGGGGGCTCGGATCCCCCCACAGCCCCGCGGCGGCGAAGGCGGCGCCGACCGGCAGCCCGAGGACGGTCAGCAGCCCCAGCGCCGCGTTCACGCTGCGGTTCGTCACGGCCTCCACGAGACGCCCCGCGTCTGCCAGTTCGCTGACGATGCCGTCCAGCAGTGCAGGCAGCGCGTGTTGCGCCTGGAACTGCCGCAGCACCTCGTTGCCCTTGCCTCGCACGGTGATGTGGCCGGACCACAGCTGCCGCCTGACGTGCATGAGGCGGTGTTCGAGCTCGGCCAGACGCTCCGCGTCGAGCCGGGCGGCGTCCACGCCTGCCACCCGGTTCGCAACGTCGTTGAGCGCGTGGAGCTGCATGCAGCCGACGACCAGCGCGTCCAGGTAGATGCTGTGCACGTGTGCTCTGGCCAGCGCGTGGAAGCAGTCGCCGCCCGGGTCGGGAGACGTGCCGACGAAGGCTGTGCCGTCCCGCAGGACGAGGGCCTTCCAGTCCGCAGAGAAGTACACCGTGCCGGAGCGTATGGCGGGATCCTCGGGATCGGGCGCGAAGCGCGCCTCCGTGGTGGCCGAGGCCAGCAGCCAGAGCCACTGCTCCACGGGTGTCCACCCGGCGTAGGCAGCGGACATTGCATGGACGGGACCGCCGCTGAAGGTCACGTGCGCCACCGTCCGTGCCCGTACCGATCGTGGCAGCAGGCTCGCGCCGACCGGCAGCAGACCGGTGAGAAGGGCCCGCTCCCCGCCGGGTGCGGTCGGGGCGGCCAGCCGGGACAACGCCTCCAACCCGGCGACCGGATCGTCCCGCAGGTCGGCGTGCAGGATGGCCAGGCCCAGGTCACCTCCCGCCAGGGGCATCCGCAGGACCTCCACACTCCCGATGTCCGCCCCGGCCAGCCGCCGCGGCGGGTCGTACATGCGGTGCCAGCGGACGGGTATCGATGCCGAGCCGTAGAGCACATCGCACAGCCGCGTCTCGAAATAGGTCAGCCGCAGATCCCTATCGGCCGATTCCGGGCGCGCCGGGAGCCGGACCGGTACCGGTCCCGGTTGCCACGACGGATCGGTACCCAGGCCGATCTCGTAGATCACACAGCCTGATGCACGCTCCAGATGTGCCATGTGCCGTCCCCCCACCGGTGTCTGGACACGAGTTCAGTTCGTGTGGGCGTCCAGCGAATCCCACAGGTCCGCGAGCAGGCGAGCAACGGGCTCCGGGCCGGCCAGCAGCACCGGCGAGTCCCAGTCGAAGGGACGGCCGCCTCCCCCCAGGACGGCCAGGCCGCGTTGCCGGACAAGGGCGGTACCTGCCGCGACGTCCCACGGTCTCGGTCCGACGCACACGCAGGCGTCGAGCCATCCCTCAGCCACTCCGGCGAGGTCCAGGCTCATGGCACCGTGCATCCTGATGCGGTACGCCCGGTCGTGCAGCAGGCCAGTCAGTGCCGCGGCCCCGACGAAGGTCCCGGAGCCGGTGCCGGTGATGCCCACGATCGCCCGTGACAGTTCCCCCACTCCGGATGCTTGCGGCCCACCGCTACCGGACCCGGTGGTCCAACGCCGGCCGAGGGCCGGAGCGTGGATCACGCCGAGAGCCGGTTTCCCACGGTCGACGAACGCAAGGGACAGCGCGTACATGGGCCCCTGCCGGACGAAGTTCATCGTGCCGTCGATGGGATCGAGCAACCAGCACCGGGACGGGAGGGGCGCGCCGTCGGCGCTCTCCTCCCCCACGACCGGCACATCAGGCGTGCGGCTGCGAAGAACACCGGTCACCAGTCTCTCGACCTCGACATCCGCGTCGGTGACCTCCTCACCCGACGCCTTGAAGCGCTTCCTCGCCCACTCCTCCCCCGCCCGGCCGAGCCAGTCGGCACCGGCATCGACGGCTTCCTCGGCGACGGCAAGGAGTTCACGATCCGCTCTCACGTCCGCTTCAGCGCCCTTTCCACGAGGGTCTGCGCGTGAGCGCCGTGCTCACCCATCACATAGAAGCTCAGCCGATCGAAGATCCAGGCAGCAGGCACCGACGACCGCGCGGCCGCGTCGCGTACCAGCGCCTGTGCGGCCTGCTCCTCGGTACGGCCGAGGGTGATGTGTGGGGTGTAGGCCTCACCGGTGTAGCGGTAGCCGTAACGGGCGTAGCTGGTGCGCTCATTGTCGGTGAATCGGGAGACCTCCTTGGCCGTGTCGAAGGCATCCCGGTCGAGGTGCGGTGCGAGCGCGCCGACGACGACGTCCTGCAGCTTCTCCAGCAAGGGGGGCCGTTCCAGCGAGAGGAACACCCATCCGGTGGGCTGGTAGACGACGCCGGTCGAATGGAGCCGGATCTCCTCGGGGAGGCTCAGCGCCCCGCCGATCCGATCCAGCTCGACGTCCGGCTCCAGCGTGTCGAGAAACGGCCCCTGGAAGACGGTGGTGTGCGGCAGGTTGCCTTCGGGCGTCAGCGGCGGTTGCAAAGTGTGCCCACCGGCCACCTCCTGCTGCACCCGAATCGCGGACCGCAGGTGGTCCGCACGCGGAAGCAGCGCAACGCCGAGCCATCTGGTCATGGGTGCCCTCCTGTCTGTGTCACGGTTCCCCCAGCCGGTAGCTCTCAAAGAGGACATGCCGCACCAGCCGCTCCCGGCTGTGCGAGCTACTCTCCTGGGGAAAGGTCGCGTGCCGCACCAGATCCCGGACCAGATCCTCGTAACGTTCTTCGTCCGAGGCCACGTCGTGGAAGGAGCGCATAAGCTCCCGGTGCAATTCCCCTGCGCCCACCTGCAACTCGGCGAGCCAGTCGACGTTGGCGATCAGAACGTTCGCCGCCGCCGCCCGCAGTCGAGTCTGCGCGCTTCGCGGAAGCATCTCCGAATCGAGCAGTTCGAAGTAGGCGTCGTCGTCGCGTGCGTGCATCCGTAAGTTCTGCCCGCCGACGGCCAGGACATCACGGTTGAGATGGAACAGCTCCAGGCCGAGATGGTGTGGCACGTCGAGAATCCGGACCCCCATCTCGCTGAGGCCTGCCTCGTCGGTCGAGAACGCGCTCAGGATGTTGTGGAACATGTCGCTCTGCTTCGGGACGGCGATCTGGGCTCCAGCGGGATTCGCCAGGAACTCCGCGCCGGTCACCTTCCCCCATCGCCCCGCACGCGCCGCCAGCAGGTAGAAGTTGCGGCCCCCCATCGAGTAGCCGACCCTGCCCACCGTCACCACCCGGGATCTGGTCGCCTCGTCGGCCTCCAGGATCCGCAGCAACCGCTGCTCGTTGTAGACGGCAAGGTCGAGGTACCGCTGTGCGATATCGCTGACCAGGCTGTCCGACCAGGGCAGTTGCAGATGGGACACCCGGTGGTTGCGCTGTGCGAGGTAGCGCTCGAACCGGCAGCCCAGCAGGACGGCCTTCACCACGATCAGTGTCGAGTCGGCGATACGCGTCGTGCCACGGCCGACCCGCGCGCTGCCCAGCTCCTCCCGGGCCTCGTGCTCGGCGAGCGACATGGTGACCTGGCCATGCCACACCGACAACTGGGTGAGCGCCGTGAGACACGGCTGCACGTCCTCGGCGGAGATCTCCTCCTCGGACCCCGCCTGCGCGTGGGTCCCGTAATTCCCGTAGTTCTGAATGGTGCGCACGGCCAGCACGACCTTCGGCGGGACCAGGCCCTTGGCCACCAGTACGGTCAGCAGCGACTCCAGGGTGGGCCTGGAGCCGACTGCCTCATGCATGGCGATGTCCAAAAGGATCGACTCCGCTGCTCTTCTTGCCGCACCGAGAAAGACTTCCGGGTCCGTCTCCGCGTACCGCAACGCCTTTCGGTACAGGCGCAGCGACTCCCCCTCGTTGACCGTCACGTCATCCGTACCTCTTCGGCTGTTTTGGCTGTGACGTTACCAACTCCGTCAGCGGTTGATGCTCTGGATCTCCCGGACGATGACGTCCTGGTCGTGCGGGAAGGTGCCGGCGGGGAGCCCTTGGGGGTCGGGGTGGCCGGTGCCCACCCAGGTGATCTTCCAGGTGACGGTGACGGTCATCTGGAACGAAGCCCCGTCCGTGTCCTTCAGGTACACCACGCCGCAGGGCGGATTCCCCTCGTCCCCCGGGTTGTACGCGGTGCCTATGCCCGTGCAGTCACCCGACGCCGGGAAGGTCTGGGCGTACGGTGTACCCGGGTCGATGTGGATGCTCACCGGCTCCGCCGTCGTCGTCGCCGTGACGTTGTAGTCCGTGACGTAGGCGGTCACCGAGACCGGGTGGAAGACCGCGGGGTCGAGCCACACCCAGGTCGGAATCCGCACCGCCTGCGAACCGGGCGGGTTGACCGCGGCCGCGCCGGTGGGTATGAGAATCCTCCGGTAGGCCAGCTGGGCCAGGACGTCGGCTGTGACGGCGTTCTGGTGGCCCGGGGGCGGGGGGTCGCCCTTGTCGACCCAGAAGGGCGGGTCGTTGCAATCGTTTGCACCCTTCACCCCGCCGTTCTCCTTCGGCGAGTAACCCGACCACCAATATCCTTTGTCGGCGTTCTCCATGTTGAAGTCGGTGTACGGCTCGCCGTCGGCGTAGTAGGCCTTCTGTTTGGAGATCCACTCCCAGCTGGGCGACTGCTCTCCCCAGACCGTCTCCGACGAGGCCTTCAACTGGGCAGGGGTGTACGTCGGCCGGTACCAGCAGGGCGGCGGCGACCAGTTGCCGGTCGGCTTGAGCGAACCGGTCGGCGAACCGTTGGAGGAGCTGCCGTTTTTGTCCGTGTTGAACCGGACCCACGCGGTGGCGGAGATGTCGGGCTGGTCGGTGTCCTGAGTGTCGGCGTCGCCGTTGGTGGAGCTGCCGGTGAGGTCGGCGTGGGCGATGCTTGGCGTCAGTAAGGTCAGGAAGGCCGCCGAGGCCGCAACAAGGTAGGTCCGTTTTTGCCGTCTCACGGCTGACACTGTTTCGCCCCCCGCTGGGAAGTTATGTTGTTCGTCTGCCAGACGCCCTGCGCGTTCTTCACCAGGTTGGTGTTGTAGAGCACGTAGCTCTGTGCGCTGGGCGCGTTCCTGTCGACCTTCCCGCTCGAACGGTGCTTGAGGAAAGCCTGGCTCTCGTCGGAGCAGTAGATGACCGACGCGTGGCCGTTCGGCAGGATCGCAACCTTGCGGTCGAAGTATCGGATCGTCCCAGTCCGGGTGAAACCCTGCTTCGCGGCGTCGTTGATATAGGAGATCGAGTTCGTCAGGCCCTTGCCCGTGCTGTAGAAGACCAGGGCATCGGTGGTCCCGGAACCCTTCACGAACCCGTCGTCGACCGCCATGACGAAGCCCTGGTTGTCGGCGAGGATGGCGTCCTTGACCGCGTCACCCGTCGTCCCGCCCTCGAAGACATCCTTCACGTCCGCCGGAAGGGTGATCGTCGGCCGCGCGACCCCCGACGCGGACGGCGAGGCCGAGGTCGTCGTCGGGGCCGGGGCCGACGACGGGGCCTTACCGGTGCTCACGTCAGTGATCTTGTCGCCGTCGTTCTTCGAGTCCCCGCCGCAGGCGGTGAGGAGGAGGACGGCGGAGACGGTCACACACGTGGCGGCGAGCGCGATTGGTGCGCGCATGGTCAACAGACTCCCGTTTCGTTCGGCGGAAACCGTCGAACCGGACTCATCGGCGCAGTCACCATGCGCCCCGCCCGCGGCCCCCTGGCATGTGACGCCCGACACTACCCAAGCGGCGGGCTCCGTACGAGAGGACGCCTGTCCCGGCCCAGCCGTTCCCACGTTTTTACGGCTTCCCGCCCGGCACGACAGGACTTCCGGGGCGTGCGGGCGCACTATGGGATGAGGTCGGCCGGACACCGGGAGCGGCGATGAGCAGACGGCGAGCGCTGGGTGCGGGTGCCGTGGGGGCGGCGGTGGTCGCCTTGGCGCTGGTCGCCGGGTGTACGGGTGCCGACGGCGGAGGGGGTGGCGGCGGTGGCGGCGCCACCAGTACGAGCAGCGGCACCGCGTCGCGGTCGTTCCTGACCGGGCAGCCCGGCTCCGCAGGCCACGTCCTGGCTGTGAAGATCGACAATGTGCCCGCCGCCCGGCCGCAGACCGGGCTCAACGACGCGGACATCGTCTACGCCATGGAGGTCGAGGGCGGCCTGTCCCGGCTGATGGCGGTCTACGACAGCAAGCACCTGCCGCCGGTCGTCGGCCCGGTCCGCAGCGCCCGGCAGACGGACCTCCAGTTGCTGGCCCAGTACGACAAGCCGGCGCTGGCCTTCTCCGGTGCCCAGAGCGCGCTGCTGCCGGTGCTCAAGAAGAGCGACGACGTCACCGCGGTGACCGGCACGAAGGACTTCTTCCGCACCCACGACCACCCGGCTCCGCACAACGAATTCCTGCACCCGCAGAAGCCCGCCGACAAGGGCGGCACCGCCAAGGACATCGGCCTGCGGTTCGCCGCCGCCACTCCGCCGGGCGGCACCGCGGCCACGAACGCCACGGCGAAGATGCCCGCGGCCCGCTTCTCCTTCACCTGGAACGGCTCCCGGTACAAGGTCGCCATGGACGGCAAGACGTCGCCCTGGACAGCCGACAATGTCATCATCCAGCACGTCACCGTCAAGGAGTCCGACTTCCACAGCCGTACCGGCTTCGTCCCCTTCTCGCAGACCGTCGGCCACGGTTCGGCCCAGATTCTCCGCAACGGCCGTTCCTACGCAGCCGCTTGGGACCGCCCGGCGGAGGCGGACGGCACGGCGTACACCGTGGACGGGCATACGCTGCCGCTGCATCCGGGCCGCACCTGGATCGTGCTGGAGCCCTGACCTCCGTCAGGACGGTGCCGCGCACACCGCCCACACCAGCTTTCCGACACCGGCCCGGCTGCTGACGCCCCACTGGTGGCCGGTGATCGCGTCGACCAGCAGCAGCCCGCGGCCGCCCTCGTCACTGTCGGCAGCCCTGCGCAGTACGGGCCGGTGGTCGCCGGCGTCGTGGACCTCGATGCGGACACGGCCGTCGGAGAGCCGGAAGAAGCGGGTCTCGATCTCGCGGCCGCGCGGACTGCCCGCGTGCGTCACGGCGTTGGTGACCAGCTCCGAGAGGACGAGGACGGCCGTGTCCTCCAGCTCGGGCAGCTTCCACGCCGCCAGTGTGTCCAGCAGTTCCCGCCTGGCGCGCGGCACCGACCGCGCGGAGTTGGGCCAACGGCGTACGACCTGCTCGTCGTTCGCCGCCCCGATCTCGCTTCCCATCGATGGACCTTTCCCGTTCTTTTCCCATGCCTCCTCGGCTACTCCTAGGCTGTCGTCCAGCAACGCTGAGTGATAGAGCGTCAGACTGGACCACCGCACCCGTCCAATGCCCCCTTGGGAGGCCCGCCGTGAGTGTCGACGCCGAGACCACCACCGGGAACGCCGACCCCACCGCCTCCCCGCTCCGCTACTTCGGTTCCGAGGTCAGGCTCGAACGGGAGCGGCTGGGCATGACCCGGGCGGAGCTGGGCAAGATCGCCTGCTGCAGCTACTCGCTGGTCGCGAAGATCGAGGTGGGCGACCGTGTTCCCACGCTGGACTTCGCACGCGCCTGCGACGCCGTTTTCCCGTACGCCAACGGCCGTTTCGAGCGGTTCTGGCCACTGGCGCTGCGCTACGCCTTCCCGCCGTGGTTCCGGCCGTACGCGGAGCTTGAGTGGAAGGCGACGGTGGTGCGGATGTTCCACCCGCACTTGTTCCCGGGGTTGGTCCAGACGCCCGACTACGCGCGGGCGGTGCTGCGGAGTGGCCGCCACACCAATCTGGAAGCCCTGGTCACGGCCCGCATGGAACGCCAGCGCATCCTGACCCGGAAGGACGAACCGGTCCGACTGTGGTTGGTACTCAGGGAGGAGGTCCTGACGAACACGGTCGGCGGATCGGCAGTGATGCGACAGCAACTGGCACGTCTGCGAGAGGTGGCCGAAACCCCACAGCACCGGGTGCAGATCCTGCGCGGGAAGGCCGACCTGTACGGCGCGACCAGTCCGTGGGGCGTGCTGTCGTTCAACGAAGGTGCGGACGTCGTGCACGCCGACGGCTTCCCCCGCGGGTACGTCCTGGCGGACGCAAGTGATGTGACGGCGGCTCAAGATGCCTATGATCTGATCAAGGCAACGGCCCAGCCACCGGACGAGTCGGCCGAGCTGATCGACTCCATCGTGAAGGATCACTACTCATGACCCACTTCTCGATCCCCGCAGGCGATTGGCACAAGAGCTCCTACAGCCAGGGAAACGGCGGCGAGTGCGTCGAGTGGGCACCCTCCCACGTCGCGGCGACGGGCGAGGTCCCCGTCCGGGACAGCAAGGACCCGCACGGCCCCGCCCTGTCCTTCTCCCCGGCCGCCTGGTCCGGCTTCGTCACCGCGGTGAAGTCGGGCGACTTCTCCGCCTGAGGTCGAGATAGACAGCCAGCTGTACAGTTGACTGGGTAAGCGTTACGGTTGAAGCATGAACGGACAGCCGGCAGCGCCCGAGCCCGACACCGCCGCCCTCGCGGGTGAGCTGCGGGTCGCGCTCGCGCAGCTGCTGCGGCGGCTGCGGGAGCAGACGGACGGGGCCGACCTCACGCGGTCGCAGTCGTCCGTGCTGCTGCGGATCGAGCGGGACGGGCCCGCCACCGCGACCGCGCTGGCCCGTGCCGAAGGCGTACGGCCGCAGTCGATGGCGAAGATCGTCGGGGCGCTGGAGAGCGCCGGGCTGATCAGCGGCTCGCCCGATCCCAAGGACGGGCGCAAGACCGTGCTGAGCCTCACCGAGGCCGCTCGCGAGGAGTTCAGGACCGGGCGGCTCGCGAAGGAGGACTGGCTGACGCGGGCCATCGAGACGACCCTCACCGCCGAGGAGATCTCCGGGCTCGGCTCGACCGCCGACCTGCTGCGGCGGCTGGCGCAGTCGCCCTGACCTGAGCCGGACTGCCGAGGCCTGCCCCGGCCTGGCGGCTTCCACACGTACGCACCCGATCCACCGAAGGGTTCACCATGCCCGTCACCACCCTTGACCCGACCTCCGCCCTGATCGTCATCGACCTCCAGAAGGGCGTCGTCGGCCTCCCCCTCGCGCACCCCGCGGAGGACGTCGTCGCACGGACGGCCGACCTGCTGCGGGCGTTCCGCGAGCGCGGGCTGCCGGTCGTGCTCGTGAACGTCGCGGGGACGCCAGGCGGGCGGACCGACGGCGGGGTACGCACCCTTGCCTTTCCCGACGGCTGGACCGAGCTGATACCCGAGCTGGACCCGCAGCCCGACGACCTGCTGGTCACCAAGTACGCCCGCAGCGCCTTCACCGGGACCGGGCTCGTCGAGCGGCTGCGGGACCTCGAGGTGACCCAGGTGGTCGTCACCGGGATCGCGACCAGCGGCGGCGTCGAGTCGACCGCCCGGGACGCGCACGAGCAGGGCTTCCACGTCACGCTGCCCGTCGACGCGATGACCGACCGGGACATGGGGCAGCACGAGCACAGCACAGTGCGGCTCTTCCCGCGGATCGCGGAGACCGGTACGACCCGGGACGTCCTGGACGCCCTCGCCGCCACATCGTGACCCCCACGACCCGCACCGACACCACGGCACCGAGCGCGGAAGCCGGCGTGAAGCCCTTCGGGCCGCGCTTCGTGAGCCCGCTGCTGCTGGGTTCGACGCTCAACCCGATCAACAGCTCGATGATCGCGACCGGCCTGGTCGGGATCGGGCTCGACTTCCACAAGGGTCCCGGGACCACGGCCTCGCTGATCTCCGTGCTGTATCTGTGCAGCGCGGTGGCGCAGCCCACGATGGGCAAGCTGGCCGCCGTCTTCGGCGCCCGCCGGGTGTTCCTGTCCGGCGTGGCGATACTGCTGGTGGCCGGTGTCATCGGGGCCGCGGCCCCGGCATTCGGCTTCCTGCTGGTGTCGCGCGCGCTGATCGGCATCGGCACGTCCGCCGCGTATCCGACGGCGATGGCGCTGGTCAGGAAGCGGGCGGACGAGATGGGCACCGGGGTGCCCAGCCGGGTGCTGGGCAACTTCTCGATCGCCTCGCAGGTCACGATCGTCGTCGGGCTGCCGCTCGGCGGACTGCTCGCCGGAGCGTGGGGGTGGCGGGCGATCTTCCTGGTCAATGTGCCGCTGGCGCTGGTCACCCTGGTCTTCACGCTGATCGGGGTGGCGCCGGACCGGCCGGCCGCGAAGGGCTCGCACGGCTCGCTGTTCACGACGGTCGACGTGCCCGGCATCGCGCTGTTCGCGGGCACGATCGTCAGCCTGCTGCTCTTCCTGTCCGACCTCACCTCCCCCACGTGGTGGCTGGTGCCGGTGACCACGGTCCTCGGGGCGGCCCTGGTGAGGTGGGAGCGGCGGACACCCAGCCCGCTGATCGACGTACGGATGCTGGGCCGCAACCAGCGGCTGCTGCGTACGTACATCCGCCAGGCGCTCGTCTCGCTCGGCACTTACACGGCCCTCTACGGCACCAGCCAGTGGATGGAGGAGAGCGCGCACTACAGCGCGTCCCAGGTGGGGCTGATCCTGCTGCCGCTGTCCGGCGTCAGCGTCGTGGTCGCGCGGCTGGTGTCGGGGCGCGGCTGGGTGCGGTGGCCGCTGATCCTGACCGGGATCTCCCTGGTGCTGACCGGCGCGGTGATGCTGCTGATCACCCACACGTCGCCGGTGCTGGTCCTGCTCGGCATGTCGATGCTCTTCGGCTTCGCCAACGGCTTCAGCGGCTACGCCAACCAGGCCG
Source organism: Streptomyces sp. NPDC049040 (assembly GCF_043197715.1). Taxonomy (NCBI): domain Bacteria; kingdom Bacillati; phylum Actinomycetota; class Actinomycetes; order Kitasatosporales; family Streptomycetaceae; genus Streptomyces; species Streptomyces sp. NPDC049040. The sequence continues at coordinate 513,668 of NZ_JBICTO010000002.1, read as the reverse complement.
CCCTCTACGTCCAGGCGCCCGGCTCCGAGATCGCGGTCGCCTCCGGCCTCTACCGCACCTTCGCCTACTTCGGCGCGATCTTCTCCTCCAGCCTGATCGCGATCGCCTTCGGCGACGAGGCGACGGACGCGGGCTTCCACGGCGTCTCGTACGTCATCGCCGGCATCGGCGTCCTGGTCCTCCTGATGACGGTCCTCGACCGCCGCATCCCGGCCCGCGCGGACCGCTAGCGCGATCCGGATCAGTGGTCGCGGCGGGGCTTGAGGCCGGGCTGGGACGACGAAACCGCCGCCCAGCCCCCGCCGCCGGACTCCTCGCCGCTCTCGTCGTGCGTGGTCACGTCCCAGCCGATGCCGGTGGACGAGCGGGCGGCCCGCACGACGTGGTCGCCCTCGCCGAGACCGGTGATGCCCGGCATCAGCGCGCGGGCGGCGTCGGACAGTTCGTGCGGGTCGCCCTCGGCGAGGACGAACCCGCCGCCCATGGAGGGGACGTGGGCCACCAGGGTGCCGCCGACGACCTCGATGGCGGTGATGCGCTCGGCGGGGATCAGAGTGCCGCCGTGGGCGCTCTCGATGCGGACGCTGTTCATGGTGGCTTTCCCTTCGGTCGGCCCCCGGGCGGGAGGGCACCTGCCTCACAGGACGCGGGCTTCCACGGCGTCTCGTACGTCATCGCCGGCATCGGCGTCCTGGTGCTCCTGACGACGGTCCTCGACCGCCGCATCCCGGCCCGCGCGGGCAGCCGGTAGGTCCCTTGGTGACTGTTATGGCGGAGGTACCATAACCACATGGCTCTGAAGAAGACCACAGTGATGGTCGAGGAGGAGGACCTCCTCGCGATCAAGCGGGCCGCCGAGCGGGACGGGCGCCCGGAGGCGGAGTACTTCCGCGAGGCCTTCCACATCGCGGCACTCAGGAGCCGTCGCTGGGACGAGGAGTGGGACATCCCCGAACTCGACTTCGGTGGCCCGGTCTCGGACGACGACATCGCGTCGGCCGTCATCGAGTCGGTCGTGGACGAGCGTTGATCGTCATCGGTGACACCTCCGGGCTCGTCGCCGCCCTGAACGTATCCGACCCGGAGCACTCGGCAGCCCGCAAGGCGCTGCTCCAGGCGTCGGCCACCGTGGTCTCGCCGCTGGTCGTGCTGGAGATCGACCACATCACGACCCGGAACGTCAACCGCAAGGCCGCCTATGCGGTCAACGACTGGCTCCTCAAGCAGGAACGCACTCTGCGGGTCGTCATCCCCGAGGTCACCGCGGATCTGCTGCGCAAGGCCAGGGGGGTGCAGGACCGGTACGGATCGCTCGGTCTCGACCTGACCGACGCGGTCAACGTCGCTCTTGGCGAAGCCTACGAAACCGCGTCGGTGCTCACCTTGGACCGCCGGGATTTCCGGGCGGTTCGCCCGCTCACCGGCCATCAGGCGTTCAGGCTGCTGCCCGACGACCTGTGACCTGCACTCGTACGGAAATGGCAGGAGCCGTGACGGGACTTCAGGTCGGGTCGGCTCCGCCCCCGGGGCGGGCTATTCGAGGTAGCCGCGGAGCTGGTCGGCGAAGGCGTGGTCGCGGAGTTTGCCGAGGGTCTTGGATTCGATCTGGCGGATGCGTTCGCGGGTGACGCCGAAGAGGCGGCCGATCTCCTCGAGGGTGCGGGGGCGGCCGTCGGCGAGGCCGTAGCGGAGCTGGACGACCTTGCGTTCGCGCTCGCCCAGCGTGGACAGGACCGCTTCGAGGTGTTCGCGCAGCAGCATGAAGGCGGCGGACTCGACAGGGGAGGCGGCGTCGCCGTCCTCGATGAGGTCGCCGAGCGACACGTCGTCCTCCTCGCCGACGGGGGCGTGCAGGGAGACGGGTTCCTGGGCGAGGCGGAGGACTTCGCAGACGCGTTCCGGGGTGATGTCGAGCTGGGCGGCGACCTCTTCCGCGCTGGGTTCGTAGCCGCGTTCCTGGAGCAGCCGGCGCTGGACGCGGATGACGCGGTTGATCAGCTCGACGACGTGGACCGGGACGCGGATCGTCCGGGCCTGGTCGGCCAGCGCCCGGGACATGGCCTGGCGGATCCACCAGGTGGCGTAGGTGGAGAACTTGTAGCCGCGGGCGTAGTCGAACTTCTCGACCGCCCTGATCAGCCCGAGGTTGCCCTCCTGGACCAGGTCGAGCATGGTCAGGCCGCGTCCGACGTAACGTTTCGCCACCGACACGACCAGGCGCAGGTTCGCCTCGATGAGGCGCCGCTTGGCCATGCGGCCCTGCACGACGACGCAGTCGAGGTCGACCGCGAGCTGCGAGTCGAGGTCGGGGAAGGCGGTCAGCCTCTCCTCGGCGAACAGCCCAGCCTCGACCTGCCGGGCGAGCTCCACCTCCTGCTCGGCGGTGAGCAGCGGGATACGGCCGATCTCGCGCAGATACTGCCGGAAGAGGTCGGCGGAGGGTCCTGTCGGGTCGGCGCGCGGCCGGCGCCGTACCGCCGGTTCTGCCGCGAACGGGTCGGCCTCCGCCGGGTCGGGCTCGAAGGGCGCCGCCTCGTCGGGGCCGCCGCCGAGCGGCGGTTCCGACTCCGCCCGCTGCTCCGGCACCCGGGCATGGCCTGCGGCTTCGGTGTCCAGGGCGACGGGTGCGAGGACCGGGCGGCCGGACGGCACCGGGACCACTACCGGGATCTGCCCCTGCGTTGGGGTTTGCGTCTGCACGGAAGCGACCTCCGCGGTGAGCGCGACATTGGGCTCTGAGAGGGCTCGGAGAAGGCTCGGAAGGAGCCAAGGCGGGCTCTGGGCCGTCACCCAGTGTGGCCCACGCAGGGCCGATGCCACGAGGGTCGTGCGGCTGCTTTTTCGTTTTTCGTTACGCTTCGCGTTCGCCCCGACACGCTCACCCCAGGGCATCCCACCCGGCGTCTACAGGGCGCGTGGAACCGATGTCAGGGCGGCGACGGCGAGACCGGCCGCCACCCACGGGTGGCCGGTGACGCCGGCGAAGACCGCGACAGGGACCAGCATCACCAGGGAGACGCGGGTCAGGACCCGGGCCCACTGATTACTCGACATGACGATCGCACCCATCCCGCAGCGCTCGCCGTTCCGGAGGCAGGACTGCCGGCGGACACCCCCGGCGTGAAGAGCGGCCGGCGTCAGTCTGGCACCCGCGGTGGGGCCGGTGCCGACGAACGGGGAACTCCCCCGCACCGGGCGGCCTACAGCGCCGCCGCGCCCTGCTCGCGGAGCCGCTGGCCGTACTGCTGGAGCGCCCACAGCTCGCCGAGCGCCGCCGTCACCTCGGGTGCGTCCGGCGGGACTCCCTGGGCGGTCAGCCGGGCCTGGGTGGCGTGCACCTGGGCGACCCGGCGCTCGACTGCCAGCATCCGGACCCGGACCAGCACCTCGCCCGCGTAGAACTCCGGCGCCTTGTGCATCACGGGCTCGACCGCGAGTTCGGTCACCATCATCCGCACGGTGTCGTCGGGCGCGGCCTCGCGCACCCGGACCAGGAACTCCGCGTCGGCCATCTCCACCCCGCCGACCGCGGCGATCACCCGGCGCACCTCCACGTAGGGCGGCCCGGTGAACTCGTCCTCGCCGTAGGCGTCGAAGGCCGGGGAGACCAGCGCCGGATACTGGAGTGCCAGCTTCAGCAGCTCGCGCTCCACCCGGTGGGCCGGGCTGCGCAGGTCCAGGCGGGGCCCGCGCGGCGCGTTCTGCTGCGGGGTGTCGCCGGGGCGGCGCTCGGTCCTCGCGTCCGGTCGCCTGGCGTAGTCGGGGCGGCCCGCGGTGCTGCCGCCGCCCGCCGCACGGGCGCGGGCCATCGCCCGCACCCGGCGGATCATCGACTGCTCCTCGGCCTGGCTGCCGATGCCCGCCATGCCGACCAGCCGGATCGCGTAACGGTCCCGCAGCGCCTGGTTCTTGATCGCCGCGACCACGGGGACGGCCGCGTCGACGGCCGCGACCCGGCCCTCGTCGGTGTCCAGGTTGTAGCGCGACACGATGGAGCGCAGCGCGAACGCGAACAGCGGGGTGCGCCCGTCGATCAGCCGCTGCACCGCCGCGTCGCCCTCGGCGAGCCGCAGTTCGCAGGGGTCCATGCCGCCCGGGGTCACCGCGATCGACGTCTCGGCGGCGAACTTCTGGTCGTCCTCGAACGCCCGCAGCGCCGCCTTCTGCCCGGCCTCGTCACCGTCGAAGGTGAAGACCACCTCGGAGGTGGCGTTGTCCATCAGCAGGCGGCGCAGGATCTTGATGTGGTCGCCGCCGAAGGAGGTGCCGCAGGTCGCGATGGCGGTGGTGACGCCGGCCAGATGGCAGGCCATCACATCGGTGTAGCCCTCCACGACGACCGCGCGCCCGGTCCTGGCGATCTCCTTCTTGGCCAGGTCGATGCCGTACAGCACCTGGGACTTGCGGTAGAGCGGGGTCTCCGAGGTGTTCAGGTACTTCGGCCCCTGGTCGTCCTCGCGCAGCTTGCGGGCGCCGAAGCCGATCACCTCGCCGGTGATGTCCCTGATCGGCCAGATCAGCCGGCCGCGGAAGCGGTCGATGGCCCCGCCGCGGCGGCTCTCCAGCGCGAGCCCCGCGGTGATCAGCTCCTTGTCGGAGAAGCCCTTGCCGCGCAGGAACCGCACCAGGTGGTCCCATCCTGCGGGCGAGTAACCGACCCCGAAATGCTCGGCGGCGGCCTGGTCGAAGCCGCGGGCGGCCAGGAACTTCCGCCCGATCTCGGCCTCGGCGCCGCCCAGTTGCTCCACGAAGAAGGCGGCGGCGGCCCGGTGCGCCTCGACCAGCCGGATCCGCTCGCCCTGCTGGCGGCCGGGGACGTGGCCGCCCTCCTCGTACCGCAGGGTGATCCCGGCCTGGCCGGCGAGCCGCTCGACGGCCTCGGTGAAGGACAGGTGGTCGACCTTCATCACGAAGGCCAGGGTGTCGCCGCCCTCGCCGCAGCCGAAGCAGTGGAAGAGGCCCTTGGAGGGGCTGACCTGGAAGGACGGGGACTTCTCGTCGTGGAAGGGGCACAGGCCCTTGAGGTTGCCGCCGCCCGCGTTCTTGAGCTGGAGGTATTCGGAGACGACGGCGTCGATCGGGACGGCGTCCCGTACCGCCTTCACGTCGTCGTCCCTGATCCTGCCTGCCACCCGTGAAGTCTACGGCTCGGCTCGGACAGCTTCCGACGTCACGGTCGGGTGCGGTCGGCCCGGTCCAGGTCCTTGGTGACGAAGACGTAGTGCGGGCCGCTCGGCTCGATGACGAATTCCTCGCCGCTGACGGTGAAACCCAGGTGCCGGTAGAAGCCGGTGGCCGAGGTGCGGCCGTTGCACCAGGCCAGCGCGGCGCCGCGGGCCGCGCACTCGCGCAGCCCCGCGGTGAGCGCGGCGGCGCCGAAGCCCTCGCCCCGCACCTCGGGCGCGCTGCCCATGCCACGGAAGCGGTACGCGGGCGCGGCCTCGCCGGGGAGGGCGTCAGGGAAGAAGGTGGCGCAGCCCTGGACGGTGCCGGACTCGTCGTAGGCGGCGATGTGGAAGGTCTCCGGCCGGGCGTCCTCCGGGTACACGGCCGTCTCCCGCGGCAGCCCGGTCCGCAGCACCGCCCACCGCAGGGCGAATATCTCCTCGACGGGTACGACGGCGGTGCGCGAAACGGGCATGTCGGGTGTCCTTCCTGGTCAGTCCAGGAACGAGGTTAGCGGGACCGAGGGGTCGGACAGCGCGTCGGGGTCGAGGCTGCGGCCGGAGCGGATCAGCTGCTGGATCGGCTCCGTGACGTCCCAGACGTTGACGTTCATCCCGGCGAGCACCCGGCCCTCGTGCAGCCAGAAGGCGATGAACTCCCGCTTTCCGACGTCGCCGCGGCACACCACCTGGTCGTAGGAGCCGGGAACGGCGTGCCCCGAGTACTCCATGCCCAGGTCGTACTGGTCGGAGAAGAAGTACGGGATCCGGTCGTAGGAGACCTGGCGGCCGAGCATGGCGCGGGCGGCCGCGGGGCCGCTGTTCAGGGCGGTGGCCCAGTGCTCGACCCGCAGCCTGCCCCCGAGCAGCGGGTGCTCGGCGTTGGCGACGTCGCCGGCCGCGAAGATGTGCGGGTCCGAGGTGCGCAGGCCAGCGTCCACCGCGATGCCGTCGCCCTCCTCCCGCGGGACCAGCGTCAGCCCCGCGACCTCGGCCAGCGCGGTGCGCGGGGCCGCGCCGATCGCGGCCAGCACGTCGTGCGCCGGGTGCTCCTGGCCGTCGTCGGTGAGGGCGGCCAGCACCATGCCGTCCTGGCCGGTGATCTCGGTCAGCTTCGCGCCGAAGTGGAAGCGGACGCCGTGCTCGGCGTGCAGGTCGGTGAAGACGGCGCCCAGCTCGGGCCCCAGCACCTTGTACAGCGGCGTCGGGTCCGGTGCCACGATCGTCACCTCTGCGCCGTAGCCGCGGGCCGCGGCGGCCACCTCCAGGCCGATCCAGCCCGCCCCTGCGATCACCAGGTGGCCGTTCTCGCGGCCGAGGCTCTTCAGCACGTGCTTGAGCCGGTCCGCGTGCGCGAGGCGCCGCAGGTGGTGCACCCCGGCCAGGTCGGTGCCCGGGATGTCGAGCCGGCGCGGCTCGGAACCGGTCGCGAGCAGCAGCTTGTCGTAGATCAGGGTGGAGCCGTCGCCGAGGGTGATCGTGCGGGTGTCCTTGTCCAGGTGCACCACGGGCTGCCCGAGGTGCAGCTCGACGTCGTGCTCCGCGTACCAGCCGGGTTCCTGCACGAAGGCGGAGTCGCGTTCCGCACTGCCCGTCAGATACCCCTTGGACAGCGGGGGCCGTTCGTACGGGTGGTCGCGTTCGTCGCCGATCAGTATCACCCGGCCGGTGAAACCCTCGGAGCGTAGGGTCTCCGCGGCCTTCGCCCCGGCGAGCCCCGCTCCGACGATCACGAAGGTCTGGTGTGCGTCCACCACTGTGCGCCTCCCCTGCCGGTCGTTCCTTATACGCGAGCGTCCCTTACGGCGGGGCCGTCGGGAAGGGCGCCGCGCCGTACGAATATGCCGGACGCCTCCTCCGGCACCCGCCGGTGGCTCTCATCGCGTCCAAGCGGGCGGCCCGGCGGACGCCCCGCCGGCACCCCGCGGAGGGTGCTCCGCACGGCACTCCTGACGCCGCTTCGGGCTTCCCCGGGCCCACCCGGCTCCCCCGGCTCCCCCGGCCTCCCCGGGCTTCCCAGCGCGGCGGTCAGCGGGTCAGGCGGGCGTGCAGCCCCGTCGCCGCGGCGTCGGTCAGCGATGCGATCTGGTCGACGATGGCGCGGCGCCGCCCGCGGTCGTCGTCCGCCGCGGCGAAGATCACCGCGAACTGCGGGTCGAGCCCCGCGGGCGCCCGGGCGAGCAGCGCGGCGGCCAGTTCCGCGATGACGACGCGCTGCTCGGCGCGGCGCCGGGCCTGCGCGGCCCGCTGCATGACGTAGCAGTCGGCGACGGCCTTGAGGACCGCGCACTCGAGCCGCTGCTCGCGCGGCACGACGAGTTCCGCCCCGTAGCGGGTGAGCCGGGCGGTGCCGTACCGCTCACGGGTGGCCCCCTCGGCGGCGAGGCAGAAGCGGCCGATGAGCTGGGAGGCCGCGTCCTTGAGGCGCGCCTGGTCGAGGGCGGTGCCGTCGTAGTGGCCCGGCCACCACGGCTGGGCGAGCAGCCGGTCAAGCGCGGCGGCGAGTTCCGCGGGGCCTGTGCCGTCCGGGGCGTAACGGGCGGCGGCGCACGCGAAGACCTCGCCGCGCTCCGCGCCCGACGTCAGCGCGCGGGGGTCGATGTGGCCGGCCTGCAGGCCGTCCTCGACGTCGTGCACGGAGTAGGCCACGTCGTCCGACCAGTCCATGACCTGCGCCTCGAAGCACTTCCGGCCCTCCGGCGCGTCCTGCCGCGCCCAGTGGAAGACGGGCAGGTCGTCCTCGTAGACGCCGAACTTGGGGCTGCCGGGCGCGCCCGGGTCGCCGCCGCGCGGCCACGGGTACTTCGTCGCGGCGTCCAGCGCCGCCCGGGTGAGGTTGAGGCCGACGCTGACGTCCCCCTCGGCGAACCGCTTGGGCTCGATCCTGGTGAGCAGCCGCAGGCTCTGCGCGTTGCCCTCGAAACCGCCGCAGTCCGCCGCGAACTCGGCCAGCACCATCTCGCCGTTGTGCCCGAAGGGCGGGTGGCCGAGGTCGTGCGCCAGGCACGCCGTCTCCACCAGATCCGGGTCGCAGCCAAGGGCCGCGCCCAGTTCGCGGCCGACCTGCGCGCATTCGAGCGAGTGCGTCAGCCGGGTGCGCGGGCTGGTGTCGGGCACGGCGGCGTCGCTGACACCGGGATCGACGACCTGGGTCTTGCCCGCCAGGCGGCGCAACGCCGCGGAGTGCAGCACCCGCGCCCGGTCGCGCTGGAAAGCCGTACGCCCCGGCCTCTTGTCCGGCTCGGGGACGTAGCGGTCGGTGTCGGCAGCCCCATAGGGGCCGTAGCGCTCGTAAGGCCCCAACCGCAGGTCGTCCCTGTCCTCGCTGTCCATACGCCCGACGGTAGCGGGCGCCACCGACGGCGGGGCGGGCGCGCCCTGCCGCCGGTCAGCCGGCCCGGGCCAGCAGGGCGGGCGTCCTGAGCGCGCGGGCGGCCTCGTCGTAGCGGTGCAGGACGAGCCGGGCCATCGCCTCGTGCGCCCCCAGCGGGGCCGCCGCGATCCAGGGCGCCGCGGCGGACGTCTGGGTGGCGAACCGGCCCGGAGCGGTGAAGTACGAGGCGACCGCGATCCGGCGGCGGTCGATGCCGCGCGCGGCCAGCGCGTCGACCGCGTCCGCCACGGTGGGCGCCGCGGCCGACGCGTAGGCGGGCAGCACCGGTACGCCCAGGCGGGCGGCCAGCAGATCGGCGGTACGGCCGGTGTCGACGGCGGAGTCCGGGTCGCGGGACCCGGCGGCGGCCAGCACCACGGCCTCGCCCGCGGGTGCCGTGTCCGCGCCGCCCCTGGCGCCGGGACGCGCTCCGCCGGGCCAGCCCGCGGCGAGCAGGCGGGCGTGCAGCACATCGGCGAGCAGCGGGTGTGGGCCCAGCGGTGCGGCCACCGTGCCCCGCAGCCAGGGCGCCGCGGCCAGCGCCCCGGGCAGGTCGTGCTTCACGTGGTGGCCGCGGCCCAGCAGCAGCGGCACCAGGACTGCCTCGCCGCGGCCCCGGCCGCCGCGCAGCCCGGCCAGGGTGTCGGCGAGCAGCGGCTCGTCCAGCTCGACATGGCCGAGGCGTACGTCGACGCCGGGGCGCGCCGCGCTGACCCGTTCGAGCAGCGCGCGGACCGCGGGCAGTGCCCGCGGGTCGCGGCTGCCGTGCGCGACGGCCACCAGGGTCGGGCGGAAGTGGCCGCGTACCGGTGAAGACGTCATACCTCGATGGTGCGGGATCGGCGTTGCCACGCCGTTGCACGAAGGTCACGGATCTTTGCCCCGGCATCACACGCCGGGCGTGGCGGCGGTGAGGTCGCCTGCGGCGGCGGGCGTGGGGCGCCCGCGGGGACGCTGCCCTCGCGGTCGGCGGTACGGCTGCCGGCCGTGGGGCGGGCGGGGTCGGCGGTACGGCTGCCGGCCGTGGGGCGGGCGGGGCCGCAACCGCGGGCACGCTCGGGCGCGTCGATCATCGTGACGAGGACGAGGGGGGTACGGCATGCGCCGACCGCGGTTGCCACGGACCCGCACGGAGTGGCGGCGCACCGTCCAGGTGATCGCAGCGCTCTGCACGGTGGCGCTGCTGCCCGCAGTCTGGGTGCAGATCGCCGGCGGCGGGCGGGTGCGGACCCTGGCCGACGTCCCGGCGGAACCCGTCGGCGTCGTCTTCGGCGCCGGTCTCACCGGCGGGCGGCCGACACCGTACCTGGCGCACCGCCTCGACGCGGCGGCCGAGCTCTACCGGGCGGGGAAGGTGCGGGTGCTCCTCGTCACCGGCGACAACAGCCGCACGACGTACGACGAGCCCGGCGCGATGCGGACGTATCTCGTGGCGCACGGGGTGCCCTCCCGGCAGATCGTGATCGACGACGCCGGTTTCGACACCTGGGACTCGTGCAGTCGCGCGAAGCGCGTGTTCGGGGTGCGGCAGGCGATTCTGGTCAGCCAGGGCTTCCACATACGGCGGGCCGTCGCCCTGTGCGAAGCCGCCGGGCTGGACGTGTACGGCGTCGGCGTCGACGAGCCGCACGACGTGACCTGGTACGCCGGGGGCGCCCGCGAGGTGCTTGCCGCGGGCAAGGCGGCGGTGGACGCCGCGGTGCACCCCCCGCCGCGGTTCCTGGGGCCCCGCGATCCCCACGTAGGCGCTGCGCTGGCTTCTCGGTGACGGGGCGGCTCGCTCCGGGGTCTTTCGGCTGACCCGTCGCCGTGGGGGGCGTCTCCCCCCAGAGGGTGCCCCTCCCGGTCGGCCATCGGCTGCCGCGGCGTCGTGGCTGGGCGCGCAGTTCCCCGCGCCCCCAGGGTGAGAGCCCCTTGCCGGCGACGGTCGACTGCTGCGGCGTCGTGGCTCCTCGCGCAGTTCCCCGCGCCCCCAGAGGGTGCCCCTCCCGGACGGCCACCGGCTGCCGCGGCGTCGTGGCTGGGCGCGCAGTTCCCCGCGCCCCCAGGGTGAGTGCCCCTTGCCGTCGACGATCGGCTGCCACGGCATCGTGGCTGGGCGCGCAGTTCCCCGCGCCCCCAGGGTGAGTGCCCCTTGCCGTCGACGCGCCCCCGAGGGGGTGCCCCTTGCCGTCGACGGTCGACTGCTGCGGCGTCGTGGCTCCTCGCGCAGTTCGCCGCGCCCCCCAGGGGGTGCCCCTCCCGGACGGCCACCGGCTGCCACGGCGTCGTGGCTGGGCGCGCAGTTCCCCGCGCCCCCGGGGTGAGTGCCCCTTGCCGTCGACGGTCGACTGCCACGGCGTCGTGGCTCCTCGCGCAGTTCGCCGCGCCCCCCAGGGGGTGCCCCTCCCGGACGGCCACCGGCTGCCGCGACGTCGTGGCTGGGCGCGCAGTTCCCCGCGCCCCTGAGGGGTGCCCCGGGGTCAGGGTGCGGCTCTTCTTGGCGACGCGGGCCAGGGTGGCCGCATCGGGGGCGGGTTGGTATGCACTGCATGCAATGTATGCTGACGGAGTGCAGCAGACGGATGTGGCGCATGCGCGCTTGCGGGAGCTGATCGTGGGGGGTGCTTACGCGCCCGGGGAGCGGTTGACGGAGACGGAGGTCGCCGGGGTGCTGGCGATGAGCCGGACGCCGGTGAGGGAAGCCCTCAGGAGCCTCGTCGCGGACGGCCTGGTGCGGAGCGCGGACGGGCGCGGCGTCGTGGTGACGGGGCTGGACCCGGCCGCGCTGCGGGACACCTATCGCGTGCGGGCGGCGCTGGAGGCTCTGACGGCGGAGCTCGCCGCGGAGCGCCAGGCGGCGGGCCTGATCCCGCCGGCGGAGCTGGCCGCCCTCGCGGCGGACGCGGCCCTGACCGAGGAGGCCACCTCGGACGGCCGACTGGCCGAGGCCGTGGCGTACAACCGCCGCTTCCACACCCGCATCGCGGCCCTGGCCGCGAACGCCCCGGCGCAGGCCGCGCTGGACCGGCTCTGGGACCAGATCGTGGTCTCCACCCGCGCCTCGCTCGACCCACCGCACCGCCCGGCGCAGGTGAACGGCCAGCACCGCGAACTGCTGGCCGCGATCGCCGAGGGCCGGGCGGCGGACGCCGCCGCCGCCGCGCGGCAGCACGTACTCGACACCTGCGGCTGAAAGGACCCCTCCCCATGGCCTCCGCGAACACGCACAGCTACCGCACCGACCTGGTGTGGACCGGCAACCTCGGTTCCGGCACGAGCACTTACCGCTCCTACGAGCGCGCCCACGAGGTGTCCGCACCCGGCGTGCCGGTGCTGCTCGGCTCCTCCGACCCGACCTTCCGCGGTGACGCGACCCGCTGGAATCCCGAACTTCTGCTGCTCGCGGCGCTGTCGCAGTGTCACATGCTGGCGTACCTGCACCTGTGCGCGGTCAACGGCGTGACGGTGACCGGTTATACGGACCAGGCGGCCGGCACGATGACGCAGACCCCTGACGGCGGCGGCCACTTCACCGAGGCGGTGCTGCACCCGGTGGTCGAGGTCGCCGACGCGGCCATGGCGGAGAAGGCGGCCACGCTGCACACCGACGCGCACCGGACGTGCTTCATCGCCAATTCCGTCAACTTCCCCGTGCGGCACGAGCCGACGGTGACCGTCGCGCCGTAGCGCCGCCCCCGGTTCAGCCGGAGCCGACGACCGTACGCGCCCGCAGCCTGCGCAGCATCCTGGCGTCCTGGAAGCCCACCGCGCGTGCCGCGGCCTCCACCGTGGTGCCGTGGCCGATCAGGTGCTCGGCCCGTTCGATCCGCAACTCCTGCTGGTAGCGCAGCGGGGTGAGCCCGGTGGCGGCGGCGAAGCGGCGGGTGAGGGTGCGTTCGCTCAGGCCGGTCGCGGTGGCCAGGTCGGCGAGGGCGAGGCGGGCGTCGTAGCGGGCGTCGATGAGGTCCTGTGCGCGGTGGACCGCGTCACTGACGTGGGAGCGGTGCCGCAGCATCGCGCTGGCCTGCCGCTCGTCGCCGTTGCGGCGGGCGTAGACGACCATCTCCCGGGCGACGCGCGCGGCGGCGGCCGGCCCGTGGTCTGCGGCGACCAGGTGCAGCGCGAGGTCGATGCCGCTGGCGATGCCGGCGGAGGTGACGATCCGGCCGTCGACGACGTAGAGCACGTCGCGTACGACGTGGGCTCGCGGGTAGCGGCGGGCGAGTTCTTCCTGGACGTCGTGGTGGGTGGTGCAGCGGCGGCCGTCGAGCAGCCCTGCCCTGCCCAGCGCGTCGGCCCCGGCGCAGACGCTGGCGACTGTGCCGCCCGCGGTGTGGTGGGCGCGCAGCCAGTCGAGGGTGGCGGGGGCCAGGCGTCCGTTGTCGCGCAGGGTGTGCGAGCGCCAGCCCGGCACCACGACCAGGTCGTCGGCGGCGAGGGCGGGCAGCTCGGGCTCGGCGCGCATCATGACGCCCTGTGCGGTGGGTACGTCCTCCTGCTCGGCCACGTAGTGCAGCGTGTGGCCGAGGCCGTGGTCGGCCGCGGTCGAGAACACCTGGGCCGGCCCGGCGAGGTCGAGCAGGTGCAGCTGCGGGACGAGCAGGAAGACCACCCGGGTCACGATCCGGTCAGCTCCTTGACGGTGGTGACGGTGGCGAAGCGGCCCGCCAGCGCGTATTCGGTTCTGGCGACGATCTCTGCGGGCAGCAGCGTACGCGGGTCGGCGAGCACCTCCGCGAGCGGGCGGCCCGCGGGCGCGTCGCGGTGGGCGATGGGCTCGGTGGCGGTGGCGTCGCTGACGAAGGTCACCTCGTAGCCGAGGTCGGAGGCGAGCCTGGTGGTGGTCTCGACGCACTGCTCGGTGCGGATACCGCAGGTGATCAGGCCGCGGATGCCGCGCTCGGTGAGGAGCTGCTGGAGGTTCGTGGTGGTGAAGGCGTTGTGCGCGGTCTTGGTGAGCACGGGTTCGCCTGCCGCGGGGGTGAGCCCCTCGATGAGCCGCACGTGGCCGAGCGCCGGGTCGAAGACGGTGCCAGAGCCGGGCTCCGCGTGCAGCACCCACACCACCAGGTGGCCCTGCCGCCTGGCGTGGTCGACCAGGAGGCCGACCCTGCCTGCCACTTCGGGATCGGAGGCTGCCTGCCAGCTCTCCCGCTGCCGGAAGGACTCCTGGACGTCGATGACGAGGAGCGCGGTGTTCGTGGTCGCTGTCATACCGGAATCCTGGCTCGGTGTGCGGTGCTCCCACCAGGCACGATCATGCCCTGCTGCGGAACGATCCGGTCAGATGCCGGGGGGCGGTCTCACAGTCCTGCGCGTCCGGGGATGAGCGCACCGTTCCTTCCGGTTAATGGCAGGGATGCGGGTGGGAAACAGCCGCGGCCCAGGCTCATGGCAAGGCCGACGACGGAGGTTCCAAGCATGGCTGTCACCACGGCTGCGAGCCGCAACACCAGGGACAACACGATCGTGCTTGTCGGTCACGGGATGGTCGGGCAGCGCTTCCTCGAAGCCCTCGCCGACCGCGGGGTGACGGAGCACTCGCGGGTCGTCGTGCTCTGCGAGGAGCCCCGCCCGGCGTACGACCGGGTGCACCTGACCTCGTACTTCTCCGAGAACGCCAGCCCCGACGACCTGTCGATGGTCGAGGACGGCTTCATGGCGCGGCACGGCATCGAGCTGCACGTGGGCGACCCGGCGGTCGCCGTCGACCGCGCGACCCGTACGGTGACGGCCCGTTCCGGCCTGACGGTGGCCTACGACACCCTGGTGCTGGCCACCGGCTCATACCCGTTCGTACCGCCGGTGCCTGGCAAGGACGCGGCGGGCTGCTTCGTCTACCGCACCATCGAGGACCTGCTGGCGATCGAGGCGTACGCGCGGGACGTGACGAGCGGCGCGGTGGTCGGCGGCGGGCTGCTGGGCCTCGAGGCGGCCGGCGCGCTCAAGGGCCTCGGCCTCGACACGCACGTGGTGGAGTTCGCGCCCCGGCTGATGCCGGTGCAGGTCGACGAGGGCGGCGGGGCGGCACTGCGGCGCAGCGTCGAGGGCCTCGGCGTGAGCGTGCACACCGGTGTCGGCACCCAGGAGATCGTGGTGGGCGGCGACGGCCGGGTCAGCGGGATGGCGCTGTCGGACGGCTCGGTGCTGCCCACCGGGATGGTCGTCTTCTCGGCCGGTGTGCGGCCGCGGGACGACCTCGCGCGTGCCTGCGGGCTGCCGGTCGGCGAGCGCGGCGGCATCGTGGTCGACGAGCAGTGCCGTACCGGGGACGCGGCGGTCTTCGCGATCGGCGAGTGCGCGCTCGCCTCCGACGGCCGCGTGTACGGCCTGGTCGCGCCCGGCAACGAGATGGCCGAGACCGCGGCGAAGACCATCGCGGGCGACGCGGGCGCCTTCACCGGCGCCGACCTGTCCACCAAGCTGAAGCTGCTGGGCGTGGACGTGGCGAGCTTCGGCGACGCGCACGGCACCACCGACGGCTGCCTGGACGTGCGCTACTCCGACGCCCGCTCCGGGATCTACCGCAAGCTGGTGGTCGCCTCCGACGGCACACTGCTGGGCGGCATCCTGGTCGGCGACGTCGAATCGTACGGTGTGCTGCGGCCGTTGACGGGCTCGGTGCCGCCGGTGGCGCCCGAGCACCTGGTGCTGCCGGCCGGCGCGGGCGCCCCGGTCACCCTCGGCCCGACGGCGCTGCCCGACCAGGCGGTGATCTGCAGCTGCAACAACGTGACCAAGGGCGCGATCCGCGGCGCCGTCACCGACCACGGCTGCACCAGCGTGCCGGACGTGAAGAAGTGCACCAAGGCGGGTTCCAGCTGCGGCAGTTGCGTGAAGGTGCTGGGCCAGCTGGTGACCGCGGAGCTGGAGGCGAACGGCGTCGAGGTCGACAAGGGCCTGTGCCCGCACTTCGCGCAGACCAGGGCGGAGCTGTACGAGATCGTGCTCGCGCTGCGGATCCCGTCCTACCGCGAACTGCTCGACTCGCATGGCCGGGAGGGCGTCAGGGGCAGCGACGGCTGCGAGGTCTGCAAGCCGGCCGTCGCCTCGATCCTGGCCTCGCTGGCCCCCACGGTGGGCGCGAGCGTGCACGTACTGGACGGTGAGCAGGCCGCGTTGCAGGACACCAACGACCACTTCCTGGCCAACATGCAGAAGAACGGCTCCTATTCGATCGTGCCGCGCATCCCCGGCGGCGAGATCACCCCCGAGCGGCTGATCGTGATCGGCGAGGTCGCCCGCGACTTCGGCCTCTACACCAAGATCACCGGCGGCCAGCGCATCGACCTGTTCGGCGCCCGGGTGGAGCAGCTGCCGCTGATCTGGACCCGGCTGGTGGACGCCGGGTTCGAGTCGGGCCACGCCTACGGCAAGGCGCTGCGCACGGTGAAGTCCTGCGTGGGGCAGACCTGGTGCCGCTACGGCGTGCAGGACAGCGTCAAGATGGCGATCGACCTCGAGCTGCGCTACCGGGGGCTGCGCTCGCCGCACAAGCTCAAGTCGGCGGTCTCCGGCTGCGCGCGGGAGTGCGCGGAGGCGCAGAGCAAGGACTTCGGGGTGATCGCGACCGCCGGCGGCTGGAATCTCCACGTCGGCGGCAACGGCGGCGCCACCCCGCGGCACGCGGACCTGCTGGCCCAGGACCTCTCGGACGCCGAACTGGTCCGGCTCATCGACCGCTTCCTGATGTTCTACATCCGCACCGCCGAGCCGCTGGAGCGCACCAGCGTGTGGCTGCAGCGCATCCCCGGCGGCCTCGACCACATACGCGACGTCGTCGTCCACGACTCGCTCGGCATCTGCGACGAGCTGGAGGCCCTGATGGCCGCGCACGTCGCCGGCTACCGCGACGAGTGGGCCGACACCATCAACGACCCGGAGCGGCTGAGCCGTTTCGTGTCCTTCGTCAACGCGCCCGACACCCCCGACCCCACGGTCCGCTTCGTTCCCGAACGCGGCCAGATCAAGCCCGAGCCGATCCTGCTGGCCCTGACAGAAACGGTGACCGCATGACCGCCACGACCGACCTCACCTCCCCCGTACAGACCCCCGCGCTCAGCGGAACTGTCGAACTGCGCGCCGGCGACGACTGGTTGGCGGTGTGCAGGGCCGACGAGCTGCTGCCGGGCCGCGGGGTGGCCGCGCTGCTGCCCGACGGGCGGCAGGTCGCGCTCTTCCGCGACCGCGCAGGACGGCTCTACGCCATCGACAACATCGACCCCTTCACCGGGGCGGGTGTGCTCTGCCACGGGCTGCTCGGCTCCGCGGAGGGCCGCACCTACGTCGCCTCGCCGCTGCTCAAGCAGCGCTTCGACCTGGCCGACGGGCGCTGCCTCGACGACGACTCCGTGGCGGTGGCCAGCCACCCGGTGCGGATGGGGCCGCGGCAGCCCTGAGGGCGGGGCCGCGGGCCGGGTCAGCCCCGGTCGCCGTGCAGGGCGGCCCACATCGCGTCGTAGGCCGGTTTGGGCCGGTAGGAGGCGTCGTACGGGGTGGCCGCGCCCTGGCCGGGGAAGGCGTCGGGCACCCAGGATGTCGCGTCGCTCAGGCCCCACACCGCGATGCCCCGGCAGCGGCTGACGGCCAGGCAGTCCTCCACGACGGCCCGGTAGTCGTCGGCCTGCCGCCGCAGCGCGGCCGCGTCGGGCGGGGTCGGCATCCGTACGTCGAGTTCGGTGACGGCCACGTCCAGGCCGAGGTCGGCGAAGCGCTGCATGGTCGCGCGGAAGGTGGCGGGCACCCGGCCGAGGGCGAAGTGCGCCTGGAAGCCGACCCCGTCGATCGGCACACCCTGCTTCTTGAGCGAGGCCACCAGCTCGTACATGGCGTCGCTCTTGGGCCCCGCGCCCTCGATGCCGTAGTCGTTGACGTAGAGCTTGGCGGCCGGGTCGGCGGCGTGCGCGGCGGTGAAGGCGTCGGCGATGTAGGAGGCGCCGAGCTGCCGGTACCACAGGCCGGCACGGAAGCTGCCGTCGTCGTCGAGCGGTTCGTTGACGACGTCCCAGGCGGCGATCTCGCCCTTGTAGTGGGTGACTTCGTCCGTGACGTGCCGGAGCATGACGTCGCGCAGCCCGTCGGCGTCGAAGTCGCCCGTGGTCAGCCATTCGGGCAGCTGGCTGTGCCAGACCAGGTTGTGGCCGCGGACCTGCATGCCGTGCGCCTTCGCGAAGGCGACGACCGCGTCGCCCGGCGCCCAGTCGTAGCGGCCGCGCTCGGGCTCGACCCGCTCCCACTTCATCTCGTTCTCCGGGGTGACCGAGTCGAACTGGGCGGCCGCGATCCTCCCCGGGATGCCGCCGAGCCGGCCGGCCGCCATGGCGGTGCCCACGTGGACGCCCCTGGCCGCCGCCAGGTCGCGCAGCGGGGCGCCTGAGGCCGCCGGGTGGCCGCCCGCGGACCCCGCGGCCGAGGCCGTCGCCGGGCGGCCGCCGCCGGACGGCCTGGTGGCAAGCAGCACCGCGGTGGCGGCCAGCAGCGCCACGGCCGAACCTCCCGCGACGATTCCCAGCGTTCGCTTCGAGACCATGGGGCCGGCACCTCTCTGCACGGGGACGGGGTCCTGCGGCGCCCCGGCGGGCGCCTTCGCGGACCGGGAGGGCACCGAATGTTTCGGCCACCATCCCGATCTGCGCGACGGCACGGCCTGTCAGGCGTCCTCGGCCGCGGCACTCTCCGCTGGCGAACCCTCGGCCGCTCCGGCCGGCGGCGCGGTGCTGCTGCGCTCGACCAGCCGCGTCGCCAGGTCCACCCGCAGCGTGCTGGGCTCCCGGCCGCGGCTCAGGTCGAGCACCAGCCGGGCCGCCGCCTCCGCCATCTCCGTCAGCGGCTGGCGAACGGTGGTCAGCGGCGGGCTGATCCAGGTGGCGAGCGGCAGGTCGTCGAAGCCGACGACGCTCAGGTCGCGCGGAATCGACAGGCCCAGCTCGCGGGCCGCCTCGTACAGGCCGAGCGCCTGGAGGTCGTTGCCGGTGAAGACGGCGGTGGGCGGGTGGGGCCTGCGCAGCAGCTCCAGGCCCGCCGCGTAGCCGGCCTCGTGGTGGAAGTTGCCCGAGACCACCAGGTCGGGGTCGTAGCGCACCCCCGCGGTCTCCAGCGCGGCACGGTAGCCGTCGATCCTGGCCCGGCTGCACATCATCCCGGCCGGGCCGCCGAGCACGCCGATCCTGGTGTGCCCCAGGTCAAGCAGGTGGCGGGTGGCCGCGAGGCCGCCCTGCCAGTTGGTCGCGCCGATCGCCGGGACGTCCTCGCCGGGGTCGCCTGCCGGGTCCAGCACCACGAACGGTATGTCGCGGCTGATCAGCTGCGCCCGCTGCGCCGGGTCGAGTCCTGACAGCACCAGGATGACGCCGGTCGGCCGCCGGGCGAGCACCCCGTCCACCCAGGTCTGCCCCGGGCTGAGCCGGCCCGCGGACTCCGACAGCACCACGCTCAGGCCCTCCTGCCCGGCCACCCGCTCGACACCCCTGATCACCTCCATCGCCCAGGAGCTCTCCAGCTCGTGGAAGACCAGGTCGAGCAGCGGTGCGGGCTGCATGCTGCCGCGGCGGCGCTGGTAGCCGTGCCGGCGCAGCAGGTCCTCCACCCGGCTGCGGGTGGCGGGGGCCACGTCACCGCGGCCGTTGAGCACTTTCGAAACAGTCGGAGCCGAGACCCCGGCGGCCCGGGCGATCTCGGCGAGCGTCGCCGTGCCCTCGCCGGTGGTTCCCGACTGGTCATCGTGCGAAGGCTGGGGAATCGTGGCACTCATGTCAGCGATCGTAGCCCGGCCGGGTGAGGTCCGTCCGCGCCACGGCGGAGTGGATTCTCAACCTTGAGGCCAAAAAGATTCGGATACCTCCTCGAAATATTCGGAAAGCCTGGCCGGTGGACGACCTCAGGGACCCCCTGCTCCGCCCTCGGGTGGCTGTAGCGGAACCGCGACATATGGCCGGGAACGGCCCGGTGATGGCCGGTGTCTCATCGTGCACAGAGCGTTCACCCGGACAGCTCCTGTCTTCCACCGCGGGCCCGATCGGCCCGTACCGGCACGGGCCCCGGCCCGGCCACACCGCGCATCCTGGGGGGATACGTTGAACCGCACCACGCACCGCCGCGCCCTGCGCGCATCCGCCACCGCCACCGTCTGCGCCGCCCTCGCCCTGTCGGGAGCCGCACTGGCGCTCGCACCGTCGGCGACGGCAGCACCCGGCGACAGCGGGGCACAGAAGGCGACCCTGTCGGTGAAGGCACCGGCGGAGATCGGCTTCGCCGCCGGGCCCGTCGAATTCACCGAGACGATCGGCAACCCCGGCACGACCGACGTGTCCGAGACCCTCAAGCTGGTGGCGGACGCCGGACAGGGCGTGATGTCGGACAGCCTGGCCATCGACTACCGCGCCGCCGACGGCAGCTGGAAGCCGGTCGCCCTGACCTACGCGGGCGGCGCCTTCACCGGGCAGCCGGGCGAGGCCTTCACCGTGCCGCACGGCTCCTCGACCACCGTCCGGCTGCGGATCGGGCTGCCGATGGGCACCCCGCACAAGGGCGACACCAACGGGGGCACCGACCACGTCGACCTGACCTCGGCCGTGGGGGCGGCCGGGGCATCGCAGCCCGACGCGAAGGACACGCACAAGATCAAGGTCACGTCGGTCACGTCGGCCTTCGTGGGGCTGCCCGGGTACGCGGCCCCCGGCGGCGCCCCGATCGAGTTCGGCGCGAAGCTCACCAACCCGTCGCCGTCGCGGTACACGAACCTCTCGTACGTCCTCTACGCCGACAAGTACACCTCCGTGCAGGTCCTCAAGGGCGGCAAGTGGACCAGCCTCCCCGCGAAGCCGAACCCGGAGGGCGGCTACTTCGCACAGGGCTTCTACCTCGTCGGCCCGAACTCCACGGTCGCCCCGGACAGTTCGGCCACCACGCGGGTCAGGATCGCCTGGCGGGCCGACGCTCCGGTGGCCCGGGCACAGCTCTCCGGCTGCGTCATCGTCAACGAGCGGCCCGGTACGCCGGCCTTCGAAGGCACCACCATGTGCCAGGAGCTCAAGTGGCTGAACGTCACAAGGGCGTTCGAGACGACCGCGCCGGCCGGCCCCACGGCCACAGCCGCCGCTCCGGCCGCGCCCAGCGCGTCCGCCTCCGTCTCCGCCTCCGCCTCCGCCACGCCGAGCGCCACGGCCACCTCGAACGCCGGGGCGCAGCTGGCCCACACCGGCTCCGGCACCGGTACGAACGTCGCCGCCGTCGCGGGCATCTCGCTGCTGCTGGCCGGCGCCGCCACCATGGCCTCGGTCCGGCTGCGCCGCCGCGGCCACTGAGCAGCCCTGCCCGAAGCCCCCGCCGCGGTCGACCCCGCGGCGGGGGCTTCGTCGTGGCGACCGCGCCGCGGGGGCGTCGTCGTGGGCGAAGCGCTTCTCCGCGTGGGCGAAGTGCCGCTGCGTCCCTCCGGCTCGGTGAGCTCGGCGACGGGCGGAAGCGGTGGGCGCATCTTGGCGTAATCGGCCACACAGGTGCCACAAGCCGCGCTAGCGTCCATCCATGGAGGAATCACTCTCCTTACCCACCCGGCCGAACACCGACCTCGAAGGAGGTGGCCGGTGGCCACTCCCATGACCGCGGACGAATTGGTGGCCGCCCTCAAGGCCGAGGGCGTCACCCTTGCCGAGCGCTCCGGCTGGCGGACCCACAACCGTGCCGGGCACGGCAGTTGGGGGCCGGTGAACGGCGTGATGATCCACCACACGGGAGGCACCGCGCCCAGCGACGCCGCCATCGTCTGGAACGGCCGCTCCGACCTGCCCGGCCCGCTGGCCCACGGCTACCTCGCCAAGTCCGGCACGGTGACCATGACCGGCAACGGCAGGACCAACCACGCGGGCGGCGGCGACCCCGCGGTGCTGGCCGTCGTCGCCGACGAGAGCTAGGGCAGCAAGCCGCCCGCCACCCATTTCCACGAGGGCTCCCCCGGCGCGACCGACGGGAATGCGCACTTCTACGGCCTGGAGATCTCCAACTTCGGGGACCGGAAGGACCCGTATCCGGCGGTGCAGTACGACGCGGCGGTGAGGTGGGCGGCGGCCATCTGCCGCCACCACGGGTGGAGCGAGAAGTCCGTCATCGCGCACGGCGAGTGGAGCGACTGGAAAAGCGACCCGTCGTTCGACATCGTCCGCTTCCGCAAGGACGTGAAGGCCCTGCTCGCCGAGCACCCCGGGAAGACACCCGGCTCGAAGACCACCGTCCCCGCCCCGCCGAAGGGCACCAAGTCCCCCAACACCCCCGCCGGGCACGCACACCAGCCCTTCCCCGGCGCCTCGTGGTTCACCGAGGGCCGCAGGTCGCCCATCGTGGCCGCGATGCACAAGCGACTGGTCGCCGTCGGCTGCGACCACTACCGGTCCCACGCCCACGCCGACGTCATCGGCAGCGGGGACATCGCCTCCTACAACGCCTGGCAGCGCAAATACAACACCGACCACCACAAGGGCTGGACCGGCTCCGCCCTGACCTGGCCCCCCGGCAAGGAGACCTGGGACGCGCTCCGCGTCCCGAAGGTCGTCTGACACCCCGCTGCCGGGGCCGTAGCGCACGGACGTGAAAGTGCCCCAGGGCGTCGCCGCCGGCGCCCACCGGGCCGGCGTGCAGAGCCCCTCCCCCGCCCTTTCGGCAAAATGACGCCGTGCAGACAGAGACCTTGGCGGGGCTGATCGGTTTCGGTGGAGCGGTCGTCGGCGCTGGAGGTGCCCTGTTGGGTGGCTGGCTCCAGCAACGGCACCAGGCAAGGGTGACCCGCGAACAACAGGCGGCAGCACGAGCCGCCCTCTTGGAGGAGCGCGGCAGAGCCGCCGGCGAAAAGGCGCTGTCGGCGCTGTACGCCCTCCGCAGGCACTTGAACGACTGCGCATCGAGGCCCGTCCCTGAGGAACGCCAACCCTGGCGCGTCATCGCGCGGGCCTTCATCGACGACGCAGAGTTGGCGGTCATGTTGATGCCGCACGCGGCACAGGTGCAGTCCCGGATCGCGGACGCTGCCGGGCTGATCACCGAGACCCTGGTGATCGGACGGGAGGAGGCACGGCAGATGACGGACCGGGAGCACATCTCGCACATCCACAGGTGCCTTGCCGGGACTCTCGAGGCGATCCAAGCACTGTCGGCCTTCATGCGGGCAGACCCCCTTCCTGAGCCGGGCCCGCTCCTGCGCAGGCACCTCTCACGAGACCAGGAACCCACCCGTTCGTGATGACGGTCGTCCAGCGGATCCGGCAGCATCGACCTCATGGACGCGACGGTGGCAGCGGGGTGGACCGGCGGCCTGGCAGGACTGGGCGGAGCAGTGGTCGGTGCCGGTCTGCGTCCGGGTGACTCGGATCAGTCAGCGCGAACAGGCCGGCGAAGCAGAAAGGCGACACGCCGGAACTTCAGCCCCTCACGTCGGCCAGGCCGAGCCGACCACCCGCGCTCAGGGCGAAGCACACTTCATGGGCCATGTCGTCACGAGTTGTGATCTACCTTCCGGTCCGGGCAAACTGACCGACCCGAGGTCCTGCCCGAGCCGAAGCCTGAGAGCCATCGCATGCCCGAACCTGGCGAGCCCGACCCCCCGACGACTCCCCGTCGACGGCCGTATCCGCCGATCACCGGGCGCCCCGTGTGGGATTCGATTGCCGAACTCGTACAGACGGCCTGGCACGTCATCAGGAATCTCCTGAGGTCACTGTGACGGCTGCCGGTGAAGTGATCAGCGACTTCATCACTGATCAGCTCGAAACGGTACGGGCCAGGCGATCTTCCCTGGAGAACCGTGGCATCACCGTCGTCACGTCCTCAGGTGTTCTCGTGACGCTTCAGTTCGCCTTCGCCTCGACCTTGTACAAGTCGTCGAGCGACCCGGGCCTGTCGACGAAGATCCTTGTCGCCATATCCGGGATCTTCTTCCTGGCGGCAGCCGTAGCGGGCGTTCTTTCCAATGTGCCCCGCAGGATTTTCCACATGAACCCTCAAAGCCTCAGCGAGCAGGTGTCCGACGCGTTCTGGGACGCCCCTGACGTCGAGGCCCGCAAGGCTGTTGCGGCGATCCGACTCCAAGTGCTCACGAGTCTGGACGAGGCCACAGCCCGCAAAGGGCGCGTCGTGCTGATCGCCTTCGGCCTGGAGATCGCCGCCATCGCGTGCCTGGCGTCTTCCGTCATCATCACCGTCTTCGCCGCTTAGCGGGACCCGGCAGCACCTGACTCGCCGGGTGCCGGTCGTCGGCCGTCCACGTGGAGATCCGGAACGTGTACGGCGCCCCGATGAGGACGATGACTTCGCGGCCTGGAAGACGGGCCGCGGGCAGACTCTTTTCGCAGGTCAGATGCCATGCCGGGGCAGCTGTGCAGACGAAAGTGCCGGGGGCGGCGCTTCCGCACGAAGCGCCGCCCCTCGGCTCTGACCAGGAAGTATGTCAGCGGACGGCTGCCACGGGGCACAACTGGGGCACACTGCCGAGGACCGACTCGACGACGGATGCCGTCTCGTCCTCCTCCTTGGGCCACAGGTGGGTGTAGGTGTCGAGGGTGATCGACGGCTTGGAGTGCCCCAGGCGCTTCTGGACAGTCTTCGGACTCTGACCGTCCTTGATCAGCAGCGAGGCGTAGAAGTGCCGGAGGTCGTGCATCGTGGCGGCCTCCGGTACTCGCACGACGGTGCCGGAGGCCTCCAGGGCGGTATTCGCACGCTTGACCGCACGCGCCCAGACCTTTGTCCACGACCCCCGTAGTATCGTGTCCGAGCGCTCCGAGAGGAACACCAGCCGGGCCGTACGCCACGTCGGCTTCTGCGGATCCGTCCGGTCCTCCACCCGTAGCCCGCGAGCGGAAAACTGCGCGAGGTGCGCGGCGAGGGCGTCCATGGCCGACTTCGCGAGCGGCACCATCCGGTAGGACTCGTGCGTCTTCGGCACACCTATATACCCCTGTCAGGGCCGACGAGCTGCTGGGCGACGCGCACCGTGCGCCGCAGGAAGTCGATGTGTCCAACCTCGATGCCGAGCACCTCGCCCTGCCGTAGCCCGGAAGCAGCGGCGAGCAGCACCGCCGCTCTGTACCGATCGGAGAACTCGGCCACCAGGGCACTGACCGCAGCCGGCTCCAGTGGTAGTAGGGCCAGCCGGGAACGGGAATGTGCTGGTCCTTGCCCCGCCCGTAGGTGTGGCACAAGATCCGCTGCGGAGAGGTGTGAGCGTCCGGCCGTAGCCAGCAGGTGATGTCGGCGGCCAGGACCAGCCGGCCGTCGGCCGCCCGCGGCAGCGGCACAGCCGCCAGCGCCCACCGCAGCCGGGCCACATCGACCCTGCCCGCGGCCAGAGCGTCGTAGAGCCCGCCGTGCCCACGGCGATGTTCACCCACCAGCGAGAGCTCCACGAGCGAGCGGATCGGGCCGTCGGCGCACAACACCGCATCCGTGAGTTCGAACAGCGCATCCGCACGCCTGGTCAGGCAGGAGTAGAACTCACCCCGGAAGCGTGACAGTTCCGCGAACGAATCCGCCCGGACAGCAACATGCGACAGACTCATCCCCACGGCCTTCGTGCTGAGCTTGTGTGTTCCTTGGTCGGATCACATGCTCAGCCGAAGGCCGCCCCCACGTACCGCAGATCCCGGTCCGAGTGATCAAGTACGACACCTCGTTCGGACCACGAGGTTAAAGATCAAGCTAGGCCGTGTTTTGAAAGATGGCTTCGTTACCTGCTCTGCACCGCGATGATCGCTGTGTGGGGCGGGGAGATCTTTCAGGTGATCAGTGGGCAGTGCTGTGGCCGTTGTTGCCGGTCGCGGTTATGGGCAGGCCGTCGCCGGGACGGAGGCGGTTGATCGACGGGATCCGTTGGCGGGTGCGGACGGGTGCTCCGTGGCGGGATCTGCCTCCCGAGTACGGTCCGTGGCAGACGGTCTACGGACTCTTCCGTCGCTGGCAGCGCGGTGGGGTTTGGGCAGCTGTCCTGACCGGATTGCAGACCCGTGCGGACGCCGCCGGCCTGATCACGTGGGACGTGAACGTGGACTCCACGATCTGCCGGGCACATCAGCACGCGGCCGGCGCCCGGCGCGACGGCCGAGCTCAGAAGGAACCCCCGGGCGGCCACCGGGCCGAACCCGACGATCACGGCCTGGGCCGGTCCCGCGGTGGCTGGACCACGAAGATCCACCTGGCCTGCGAGCAGGGGCAGAAACCGTTGTCCGTGCTGGTCACCGCAGGCCAGCGGGGTGACAGTCCGCAGTTCACCGCCGTGCTGGAAGCCATCAGGGTTCCCCGTTCCGGGATGGGTCGGCCGCGGGTCCGGCCCTTGCGGGTGCGAGGCGACAAGGCGTACTCGTCGCGGGCGAACCGTGCCTACCTGCGCCGGCGCGGGATCCGCTGCACGATCCCCGAACCTGCTGATCAGGCCGGGCACCGCAAGCGCCGGGGACGGGCTGGCGGGCGGCCTCCGGCGTTCGACCGCGACGACTACAAGGCGCGGCACGCGGTCGAGTGCGGCATCAACCGGCTGAGCGGAACCGGGCGGTGGCCACCCGTTTCGACAAACTCGCGGTCCGTTTCGAAGCGACCGTCCTGATCGCCGCGATCAACGAATGGCTGTGACCTGACGGACGAGTCGGTCCCGCATGTCATCCTGACCGCGATCAGGTCAGCGGGGTGAGGGGAGCCAGAGCCGATGGGGGCTACGTACTACCGGGCCGAGAGCGAGAGCGGCGACCACGTCGACGACCCGTCCGAGGACGTGCTGTTCATGCTCATCGACGACCTCAACGACTCGGACAACACCTTCGTCGTCATCCAGCCCGACGAGGACGACCCGGCCTGGTTCACCTCCGTCGCCGTCCTCGACGAAGGCGGCTACGAGATCGTCCGCCGCGACACCACCCGCCGCGAACACGACGTCTCCACCGAGACCAGCATCGACCGGATCGCCCTCGACCTCACGGTCTGGATGGCCGCCCGCGACTTCCCCGGACGGCCCACCAGGCAGGACAGCCAGATCTAAAACACGGCCTAGTCCCGGGCCTTGCTTTCCAGCCACTCGACGTAGTTGTACGACGCGCTGGACCCCTGCTTGCCGGGCGACAACTTGATGATCGCCTGGTTCTTCTCGGGGTTGCCGCTGAGGTACGCCTCGGTCAGCACGTAGGGCAGACCGTCGACACGGAAGCGGATGCTGCCGTCGGGGTACGCCATGACGCGCACCTTCCGACCGTCAGGGATCTCGACGGTCTCCGAGAAGTGCGCCTTGAGCGGTTGATCAGCCATACAGACCTCCTGGTCATACAGGCATATTTGGGCCACTCACTCTAAGACTGGGCTCACGCCAGCGGAAGATTCGCCACCATCACCGCGTACACCGGGGAGTCGGGGAAGGGCTGACGCTCGCCGACCTTGCGGAAGCTCCAGGTCTCGTACAGGGCCTGCACCTTGGGGTGCTCGACGTCCACCAAGAGCACCGCGAGATCCTCGCCCCGGCCATCCATCAGGGCTCGGGAGAGGCAAGACGCGACTCCCTTCTTCCGCCAGTTCCGGCGGACGGCCAGTTCGGAGTAGGAGAACGTCCTGTGCTTTTCCGGGGCGGGGTCGAGGTGCTCGCGCCACCACTCGCGCTCGGGGGTCGCCGGGGCGCCGTACGCGAAGCCGACCGCTTCGTCCCCGTCGTATGCGATCACGCAGGCGTAGCCGGGGTTGCCGCCCCAGTGGTCCACGAACCACGGGAACCGCTCGTCGAACTCCGTCATGTTGTCCGCGTAGGCGTCCGCGTGGATGTCGAGGATCGTCTGTCGAATCTGCGCCAGGTCATCGTGGGTGTAGTGACGAAGGTCGAGAGCAGCGGCGGTCGTCATGCACGGCTCCATTCGAGACGGTAGCGGTCTCCCCACTCTCGCGTGACCGGGGCCTTCGGCGCCAGGGTGATCAGGTCACGGTAGTAGTCGCCGAGTAGGGAGCGCATTCTGCCGGGGATCGGGTTGCTGGACATCATCGGAAAGACGGTGGCAGCCGTGGCGCACGCCTGTTCGATGTCGCGCTGGTGGAGCTGGGCGAGAGCGAGCCGGGTGGTGGCCAGCGCGCGATTGCGGCGGAACTGCTGGGGGATCGTGGACAGCGCCTGGTGCGAGGCGGCCTCGGCTTCCGCCGCATCGCCGATGCGGTCCCGGACGATGGCCGTGATGGCGTTCAGCTCAGCCGGCCCGTAGAAGGCGATCCAACTCGGGCGCGGCTGCTGGGGTTCCGCCTTCTCCAGGGCCTCGGCGGCATACCCCAGGGACCGCAGGGCGGCCTGCCGGTCGCCGAGGTTCGAATGCCCCACGGCAGTGCGCGCGTGCGCCAGGGAGGCGAACAGGGGATCGCGGCGGGTGATGGCGGTGGCCTGTGCTGCCTGAGCCGAGTCCACGGCCTGGGTGAAGTGCTGCCGCTGGTGGGCGAGCATCGCGTACGAGTTCCACACCCGCAGCTCGACGACCGGATCCTGGGCCATCCCCGCCAGGTACAGCGCCTGGTGGAGGTGCTGCTCCGCTCGGTCGGAGTGCCGGGCATCCAGAGCCGACCAGGCTGCGGTGGCCGTGTAGTCGGCGGCGACGGAGAACAGCCGCTGGCGGATCCGCTGGGAGGCGGCTTGGTGCTGCATGTCGAGGGCTTCGGTCGCCCCGGAGAGCGCGGCTCGCTCCAGCGTTTCGTGGCCGCCCCTGGTGTCGTCGATGAACATCAGCGCATCGAGGCCGCTTCTCAGGCGGATGACGTCGGAGATGCCGACCGTTGACGGCCGCGCCGACAGAGGGGAAACGACGGTCGCTGCCGTACCGGTGGTGGCGATCAGGAAGTTGCGGCGCCTCAAGGGTTGCTCCGGTTCACTGGTCGGGCTGCTTCGTCCCGCCGGTCGGATGAAGCCCAAGTCCTCGGCGGTACTGCCGAATACTGCCTCCAGCGCTTCCCGCTGCCGAGGGTGCGGCCAGCGAGTTTTCCCAGTCAGCCAGTGCCGGACTGTCCGGTCGCTGACGGTTCCTTCGTGTCCGTGGTCCCGTAAGTACTCGTTCACGACGTCGGCCAACTCGGCCTGTGTGAACCCCGCCTCGGTCAAGGCGCTGATGAGGTCTTCGTTCGCCTCCACTGACCAAAAGTAGCCATCCCGTGCGCCTCAGTAGGAGGGATCGACCGGAAATTTCCGGTTGCCGCGACTGCACGGTGGAGCAATTTTTCCTCCTGCGCAGGGCACGGTCGTCGTTCACTCAGCAACGGATGCCGTCTCCGGGACGGCCCAATGGACCGGCTTCTCCGGCCGCCGACCGCGCCAACCGACCGAGGTCTTGATGCCTGTGATCAGCGTCGTAAGCCCTACGGGACACCCCAAATACTCCGAGACCATGCCTTGCGCGGCGGAGAGTGCCGAACCCGCCCGCCAGCTCGTCCGGACCGCCTTATCCACCTGGGGCCTGAAGAGCCTGGAGGACGACGGCGCCTTGGTCGTCACCGAGCTGGTGGCCAACGCCGCCCACCACACCAAGGGCCGCCTGATCCGGGTGTCCGTCAGCCGGCCAGCGGAGGGCCGCGTACGCATCGATGTCGTGGATCGCTCCAAGATCCGCCCTCAGCACCGCGACCCCGACGAGTACGCCGAGCGCGGACGCGGCCTGTTCCTCATCGAGCTGCTGACCGACCGCTGGGGCACCGACCTGCTGCCGTTCGGCAAGCGGGTCTGGGCCGTCCTGACCGAGGAGCCCGCCATATGACCCGCGACGGCAAGGCGTGGCTCGGTGACCAGGTCCGCGATGAGGTGGCCGAGCGCGACGGCATCGTGACCGACATCCGGCAGGGCCTGTTCGTGCTCCGCCCGCTCTACAGGAGCACGGAGGAGTGGACCGCCGACTCGGACGAGCAGCTCACCGTCACCGTCCCTCGCGAAGACCGCCAGTTCTAGTAACCCGAGAGGTGAATCGTGGAGTCGTTCGAGGTCGCCCGCTTAGACACCTACTTCAGCAAGATCACATCGCACTTCCGCCCCGATGACCTGCCCGCGTCCGTCCTGGTCACCCACCTGCTCCCCGAGCGCCCGAGCTTCGTCCGCGCGGTCAACGCCGCGTCCACGCTGAAGGCCGTGCTCCCCAAGCCGAAGTCCATCGCCCCGGCCGCCAAGCGCGAGGTGGAGACCATCGCCCAGTGCGACGACCTCAGCCGGGAGCTGTTCGGCGACGCCGACAAGACCGTCGAGTACTTCGAGAACCGCGCCGCTGGCGAGCGCCTGGTCCTGCTCGACGTCGGCGGCTACTTCGCCCCTACTCTCACCGCCCTCCAGGACCGCTTCTCCGGGACGATCCTCGGGGTGATCGAGGACACCGAGAACGGCCACAAGCGGTACGCCGAGCTGGAGAAGCTCCCCTGCCCCGTGATCTCGGTGGCCAGGTCTCCGCTGAAGGACCCCGAGGACTTTCTCGTCGGCCAGTCCGTGGTCTTTTCCACGGAGGCGCTCATGCGCGGGCGGGGCGACATCCTGCATGGCCGGCCCGCCCTCGTCATCGGCTTCGGAAAGCTCGGCTCAAGCATCGCCCGCCTCCTGCACGCCAAGGGTGTGCAGGTCACCGTGTACGACATCGACCCCATCAGGCGCACCCAGGCCCTCTCCCAGGGCTTCACCGTCGCCCGCGACCGGGACAGGGCACTGCGCAACGCGGGCCTGGTCCTGTGCGCCACCGGGGCGCTCTCCCTGCGTGCCGAGGACTTCTCGACGCTCCGCAACGGGGCGTACGTCGCCACGGTGACCAGCAGCGAGGACGAACTCGATCTGGCCGCTCTCCCGGCGGTCTACCAGCGCAACGCGGACGGCGCGCACATCATGCGCTACCAGACCACGGGCCACTACTTCTATCTGCTGAACGGCGGCAACGCCGTCAACTTCCTGCACGGCGCCAGCGTGGGGCCGTTCATCTTCCTCGTGCAGGCCGAGATCCTCGCCGCCATCCGCATGCTCACACGCGGAAACCTGGATCACGGTATGCACGAGGTGTCCGCCGCCGACCGGGCTGTCATCGCCGATACCTGGCTGACGTACTTCAACCGCTAAAGGGGACCTGTGACCATCACCGAGCAGCACATCCGCGACACTCTGACCGCGTACCTGGACCAGCGGCCGGAGGACAAGGACTCCCTGTCCGTCCTGCTCCCGGTACTCGACGAGGTGGGCGGCCACATCGTCGGGCGGGGTGAGTACCGGGGACACGTCACCGCCGGGGCACTGCTGCTGCGCCCTGACGGCCGCATCCTGCTCGTGGAGCACAAGGCCCTCGGGAAGTGGCTCTTCCCGGGCGGGCATCTGGAGGACGAGGACGAGACGCTCATGCTCGCGGCCCTGCGTGAGCTGGCCGAGGAGACCGGCATCGACCCGGGCCTGGTGACCCCGGTCAGCCCGATCCCCCTGCACATCGACGTGCACCCGATCCCGGCCAACCCCGCCAAGGGCGAACCGGACCATCAGCACTTCGACTTCCGGTTCCTCTTCCGCACGGACGCCCAGGTCTCCGCTCTCCAGGCCGAAGAGGTCCTCGCCTACACCTGGCAGTTCGCGGACACGCTCACCGGAGAGCCCCTGCGTTCCCGGCTTCTGGCCGTCCCGATGCTCTGACCCCCATACGGCCCCGGTCGCCCGCGTCCCCGTCGCCGCGACCGGGGCCTTGCGTGCCCGGGTCCTCCCGAGCGCGGATGAAGATGCCGGGGGCGGCGCTTCCGCACGAAGCGCCGCCCCCGGCGGGGAAGGGCCGGGGCTGGTCCACCGGTCGGTGAGGGTTCGGCTCCCAGGGCAAGGGGCCGCCGGCGGTGGACCGGGGCCGGCCCGGTCAGGGGGTCAGTGGGGTCGGGCGGCCGCGCGGCCTGCCTCCAGGCGGGCCACGGGGATACGGAAGGGGGAGCAGGAGACGTAGTCGAGGCCGACGTCGTGGAAGAAGTGGACGGACTCCGGGTCGCCGCCGTGCTCGCCGCAGATGCCGAGCTTGAGGTCGGGGCGGGTGGCGCGGCCGGCCTCCACGGCGCTGCGGACCAGCGCGCCGACGCCGTCCCTGTCGATGGTCTCGAAGGGGGACACGCCGAAGATGCCCTTCTCCAGGTAGGCGGTGAAGAAGGATGCCTCGACGTCGTCGCGGGAGAAGCCCCAGACGGTCTGGGTGAGGTCGTTGGTGCCGAAGGAGAAGAATTCTGCGGCCTCGGCGATCTGGCCCGCGGTCAGTGCGGCACGCGGCAGTTCGATCATCGTGCCGATGGCCAGCCTGAGCCGGGTGCCGGTCGCGGCCTCGACCTCGGCGACGACCCGGTCGGCCTCGTCGCGGACGATCTCCAGCTCCTGGACGGTGCCCACCAGCGGGATCATGATCTCGGCCCGCGGGTCGCCCTTGGCCGCCTTGCGGTGGGCGGCGGCCTCGGCGATGGCACGTACCTGCATGGCGAAGAGGCCGGGGATGACCAGGCCGAGGCGTACCCCGCGCAGGCCGAGCATCGGATTCTGCTCGTGCAGCTTGTGGACCGCCTGGAGCAGCCGCAGGTCGTTCTCGTTGGCGTCCTCGCGGGACTCGGCGAGCGCGACCCGTACCGACAACTCGGTGATGTCCGGCAGGAATTCGTGCAGCGGCGGGTCCAGCAGCCTCACGGTCACCGGGAGTCCGTCCATCGCCTCGAACAGCTCGATGAAGTCGGCCTTCTGCAGCGGCAGCAGGGCGCCGAGGGCGTCCTCGCGCTCGGCGTCGGTGTCGGCCAGGACCAGCCGCTCGACCATCTCGCGGCGCTCGCCGAGGAACATGTGCTCGGTGCGGCACAGGCCGATGCCCTGGGCGCCGAAGCGGCGGGCGCGCGCGGCGTCCTCGGCGTTGTCGGCGTTGGCCCGCACCCGCAGCCGGCGGACCCGGTCGGCGTAGGCCATCACCCGGTGCACGGCCTGCACCAGGCCGTCCGCCTCGTCGGCGCCCGCGTGCATCCGGCCCTCGAAGTACTCGACGACCGGCGACGGTACGACCGGCACCTCGCCGAGGTACACCTTGCCGGTGGAGCCGTCGATCGAGATGAGGTCGCCCTCCTCTATGACCACGCCACCGGGTGCGGTGAGCCTGCGCCGCTTGGTGTCGACCTCCAGCTCCTCCGCCCCGCATACACAGGTCTTGCCCATGCCGCGGGCGACGACGGCCGCGTGCGAGGTCTTGCCGCCGCGCGAGGTGAGGATGCCCTCCGCGGCGATCATGCCGTTGAGGTCGTCGGGGTTGGTCTCCCGGCGGATCAGGATGACCTGCTCTCCCGAGCGCGACCACTTCACCGCGGTGTACGAGTCGAAGACCGCCTTGCCGACCGCGGCGCCGGGCGAGGCGGCGATGCCCCAGCCGATCCGCTTGACCGATCCGCTGTCGGCGACCGTGTCGTCGAACCGCGGGAACATCAGCTGGCTGAGCTGCGCGCCATTGACCCGCTGTAGCGCCTCGGCCTCGGTGATCAGGCCTTGGTCGACCAGCTGCGTCGCGATGCGGAAGGCCGCCGCCGCGGTCCGCTTGCCGACCCGGGTCTGGAGCATCCACAGGTGGCCGCGCTCGATGGTGAACTCGATGTCGCACAGGTCCCGGTAGTGCGTCTCCAGCGTCTGCATGATCGTCATCAGCTGGTCGTACGAGGTCCTGTCGATGCCTTCGAGGTCGGCGAGCGGCACCGTGTTGCGGATGCCGGCGACGACGTCCTCGCCCTGCGCGTTCTGCAGGTAGTCGCCGTAGGTGCCCTGCGCACCGCTGGCCGGGTCGCGGGTGAAGGCGACGCCGGTGCCCGAGTCGGGGCCGAGGTTGCCGAAGACCATCGAGCAGACGGTGACGGCGGTGCCCAGGTCGCCGGGGATGCGCTCCTGGCGGCGGTAGAGCTTGGCCCGGTCGGTGTTCCAGGAGTCGAACACCGCGCGGACCGCGAGGTCCATCTGCTCGCGGGGCTCCTGGGGGAATTCCCTGCCGGTCTCCTTGACGACGATCCGCTTGAAGTCCTCGACCAGTTGCCGCAGGTCGGCCGCGTCGAGGCCGAGGTCGCTGTCGGCGCCCCTGGCCTGTTTGGCCGTTTCGAGCGCCTCCTCGAAGAGGTCGCCGTCGACGCCCATCACGGTCTTGCCGAACATCTGCACGAGGCGGCGGTAGGAGTCCCAGGCGAACCGCTCGTTGTCGGCCTGGGCCGCGAGGCCTGCCACCGAGGCGTCGGACAGGCCGATGTTGAGGACGGTGTCCATCATCCCCGGCATCGAGAACTTCGCACCGGACCGCACGGACACCAGCAGCGGGTCGTCGGCCTGCCCGAGCCGCTTGCCCATCCGCTGCTCCAGCGCGTCGAGGTGCGCACTCACCTCGTCGCACAGCGCGGCGGGCTCCGCGCCGGACTCCAGATACTCCCTGCACGCCTCGGTGGTGATGGTGAATCCGGGAGGGACCGGAAGCCCGAGGTTGGTCATCTCGGCGAGGTTCGCACCCTTCCCGCCGAGCAGATCCTTGAGGTCTTTGTTGCCCTCAGTGAAGTCGTAGACGAATTTCTGCTGCTTCTGCCGTGCCGACACTGGGCCTCGACTCCTCGCGACCGGGTTGCCCTGACGGCGGGGAGCGTACCCATCTCCAAGGCTCCGCAGTGCGTCCATCGGCACGACACACGGCTTTAACCGCTCGTCTGCCGACCAATCGAAAGTATTCGGGTCGCCGTCGGGACTTCACCTTTCGTTCACGAATCGAAGTCAACTTGCCGCTCCGCGAGCTTCGGCGCTTCCGGCATCGACGGAGAGTGACGACTGACGTGACCCTGTGGACGATCGGCAGGCGCCGCCCCCTCTTCCGCATTCGAGAGGTACACCGCTCGAATGCGCGCTCATCTGAGCAGAGAGGGCATCAGACGTGGCGTGAATCACGCCCCTGGTCTCACCCTCCGGACGTACTCCCGGATACGCCCGCGGCCGGTCCCCCGCGGCCGGTGCGACGGACGGTCAGCCGCCGGAGGTGTCGGACTCCGCGTCGTCCGAGGGTGCGGCGCAGTCGTACGGGTCGTTCAGCCAGCCGTCCGGCAGGACCACCCGCTTGCCGGCGGCCGTCCGGCCCCGAGGGCCGTCCGCGTGCGCCGGCCACGGCTGGGAGTGGTCGAGAGCGCCGAGGTGCTCGTCCAGCTCGGCCAGCGAGGACGCCGTGGCCAGGGCCCGGCGCAGGTCGGACCCGACCGCGAAGCCCTTCGTGTACCAGGGCACGTGCTTGCGGAAGTCGACGACACCGCGGGTCTCGTCGCCGAGCCAGAGCCCGAGCAGTTCCGCGTGCCTGCGCATGACGGCGGCGACCCGGCCGAAGTCGGGCGCGGCCGGGGCGGCCTGCGGGGCCTCGAAGGCGGCCACCAGGTCACCGAACAGCCAGGGCCGCCCGAGGCAGCCGCGCCCGACGACGACACCGTCGCAGCCGGTGGCCCGCATCATCCGCAGCGCGTCCTCCGCGCACCAGATGTCGCCGTTGCCGAGCACCGGGATCTCCTGGACGTGCTCCTTGAGCCGGGCGATGGCGTCCCAGTCGGCGGTCCCGCCGTAGTGCTGGGCGGCGGTACGGCCGTGCAGCGCGACCGCGGTCACGCCCTCCTCCACGGCGATCCGGCCCGCGTCCAGATACGTCAGGTGGTCGTCGTCGATGCCCTTGCGCATCTTGATGGTGACCGGCAGGTCCCCCGCGTTGCCGACCGCCTCGCGCAGGATCGACCGCAGCAGGTTGCGCTTGTACGGCAGCGCGGAGCCGCCACCCTTGCGGGTGACCTTGGGCACCGGGCAGCCGAAGTTGAGGTCGATGTGGTCGGCCAGGTCCTCGTCGACGATCATCCGCACGGCCTTGCCGACGATCACCGGGTCGACGCCGTAGAGCTGGATGGACCGCGGGGTCTCGGCGGCGTCGAAGTGGATGAGCTGCATGGTCTTCTCGTTGCGCTCGACCAGCGCGCGAGTGGTGATCATCTCGCTGACGAACAGCCCCTTGCCACCGCTGAACTCCCGGCACAGCGTGCGGAAGGGGGCGTTGGTGATACCGGCCATCGGCGCGAGGACGACCGGCGGCCACGCGGTGTGCGGGCCGATCCGGAGGGCGCCGGGCACGGGCGGGGCCAGGGTGGCGTCAGCGGTCATGCCGTCCATTGTCCCGTACGCCCGCGGCGGCCACGAAAAGCCCGTGCCCTGAGGCCCTGGCCGAAGCCCGCTGGCCGGGTGCGGGCCGGGCGCGGGCCGGGGGCTTCGGGCAGGGCGCGGACCGTGGCGCGGGCCGGGGGCGGGTCCTGCGCGGGCCCGTCGCACGCCCGGTACGGGCCCGTCGCACGCCCGGTACGGGCCCGTCGCGCACCCGGTACGGGCCCGTCGCGCACCCGGCGCGGGTGCGTGCTCGACGCGCCGCCGCACCGGAAAGCCCGCCGCACGCGAGCAGTCGTAGCGTGACGATCGTTGTAGAGTAATAATCGTTCTACTCGCACAATCATTGGATGCACCATCGATGTCGGACCCGACCGCGCGGCGCCGCACCCTCATCCTGGCGATCTGCTGTATGAGCCTGCTGATCGTCAGCCTGGACAACACGATCCTGAATGTCGCGCTGCCGTCCCTGCAGCAGGACTTCCACGCCTCGGTCTCCGGACTCCAGTGGACGATCGACGCGTATCTGCTGGTCATCGCGTCGCTGCTGCTGCTGTCCGGGTCGACGGCCGACCGGATCGGCCGCAAGCGGGTCTTCCAGACCGGCCTGGTGCTCTTCACCGCGGGATCCCTGCTGTGCAGCCTGGCGCCCAGCCTGGGATGGCTGATCGTCTTCCGGATGGTGCAGGCGGTCGGCGGTTCCATGCTCAACCCGGTGGCGATGTCGATCATCACCAACACCTTCTCCGAACCGCGTGAGCGCGCGCGGGCGATCGGGGTGTGGGGCGGGGTCGTCGGGATCAGCATGGCGGCCGGGCCGATCGTGGGCGGCGCCCTGGTGGAGTCGGTGGGCTGGCGGTCGATCTTCTGGATCAACCTGCCGATCGGGCTGGCCGCGCTCGCCCTGACCGCCCGCTTCATCCCCGAGTCGCGCGCCCCTCGGGCCCGCCGGGTGGACCCGGTCGGCCAGGTCCTGGTCATCGCGCTGCTCGGCAGCCTGACCTACGGCATCATCGAGGGCGCGGACGCGGGCTGGACCTCGCTGCCGATCGTCGGCTGCTTCGTGGTGGCCGCGCTGGCCGCGGCGGCTCTCGTGGCGTACGAGAACCGGCGGGTGGACCCGCTGATCGACACCCGCTTCTTCCGCAGCGCCCCCTTCAGCGGCGCGACCGTCATCGCGGTCAGCGGCTTCGCCGCACTCGGCGGCTTCCTCTTCCTCAACACGCTCTACCTGCAGAACGAGCGCGGCCTCTCGGCGCTCGACGCGGGCCTGTACATGCTGCCGATGGCCGCGATGGCGCTGGTCTTCGCGCCGATCTCCGGGCGCCTCGTCGGCACCCGCGGGCCGCGGATCCCGCTGGTGCTCGCGGGCACGGCGATGACGGCAAGCGGCGTGCTCTTCGCGGCGCTGGACGCCCAGTCGTCCGATGTGCTGCTCTTCACCTCCTACGTGCTCTTCGGCATCGGCTTCGGCCTGGTCAACGCGCCGATCACCAACACCGCCGTGTCCGGCATGCCGCGCGCGCAGGCCGGGGTGGCGGCGGCCGTCGCCTCGACCAGCCGCCAGGTGGGCCAGTCGCTGGGCGTGGCGGTGCTGGGCGCGGCCCTGGCGGCGGGCCTGCACGACGGGGCCTGGTGGATCATCGCGGGCTGTGGTGCCTCGGTGCTCGTGCTCGGTACTCTCACTACCGGCCGGTGGGCCAAGGCCACCGCGGCGCGTACGGCGGGACTGCTGCTGACTCCCGAGGCGGAGGACAACCGGACGGCGGTGAAGGTGTGACGACGGCACGGCAGAAGACGGCCCGAACCGGGCACGGCACGCGCTCGGCGTACGGCACGGACACGGGCACGGACCGGGACATCGACCACGGCTCGGGCACGGCGTACGACACAAGCACGCCGTACGACGACGGCACGGCGTACGGCGACGGCACGGCCGGCGGTAGCGGCGGCGGCGAGGAGGCCGAAACCCCCGCTCCGCCGCAGGAGGCGGCCGAGCGGGTGTGGCGCAATCTGCGCGCCCTCGTCCTCGAGCGCAACGAGCGCCGCAAGGAGGTCGCGGAAGCCCTCGGCATGAGCTTCTTCCGGGTCAAGGCGCTGCGCAGGATCGCCGCGCGGCCCTCCAGGATGAGCGAGCTGGCCACCGAACTGTCCTCCGACCGGCCGTATCTGACGCTACTGGTGGACGACCTGGAGAAGCGCGGCCTGGTGGAGCGCAACCAGCACCCCACGGACCGGCGCTGCAAGATCGTGTCGGCCACCGCCGCGGGCCTGGCGACCGCCGCCCGGGCGAATGCGATCCTCGGCACCCCGCCGCCCGCGCTGCTGGAGCTGTCCGCGGCGGACCTGGCGGCGCTCGACCGGATCACCACGGCGCTGGCCGCGCTCCCCGAGGACTGAGAGGGCCCGCCGGCCAGGGGCGGCCACGCGGGCCGGAACTGCCGGTCAGGGCCGCCCTGTCAGCCCCGCACCGCCGCGATCGCGATGTCCAGCAGCTCTTCGATGCTGCCCGTGCCGCCCGCCTCCGACCACTCGGTGATGGACACGTCGACGCAGCCGAGGACCGCCGTGGTGATGGCCGCCGCACGCAGTCCACGCGTCTCCTCCGGCCCGTCGAGCCTGGGCAGGATGCAGGGCACCAGCAACTCCCGCCACTGGGCGTGCTTCTGCTGCCTTGCCGCCCGCAGCGACGGTGTGCTGGCGAACATCCGCGCCCGGGCCAGCGCGCCGTCCCGGTCCTCGGCGATCGCGCCCAGCACCACGCCGAGCGCGCCCCGCAGCGCCTGCCACGGGTCCTCCTCCGCCGGGCGGTCCGCCACCATGCGCGCGAGCCTGGCCCCCGACTCCTGCATGCTCCCGACGACCATGTCCTCCTTGGTGTCGAAGTAACGGAAGACGCTGCGCGCGGACATGCCGACCTCGGTCGCGATCTGCTCGACCGTGGTCTCCTCGAAGCCCTGGGTGATGAACAGTGCGATCGCCTGCTCGGCGATCTGGGCACGTACGGTCTTGCGGGTCAGCTCGCGCAGACCTGAGCCCCTGGAGCGGGAGGATGTCATCCGAGCATTTTAGGCCGTGGCTCGGACATCAGGCCGCGACCGCCTGCTGCTCCGCCAGCACGATCCGGTGCAGCCGTTCCAGCCGCTCCCTCGTCACCTCGTCCACCGGCGAGTAGGTGGTCAGCCGCGGCCCGTCCTGCGGGCCGAGCCACAGGTGCGTGAAGTCGAAGGCGAGCAGGCCCACTTCGGGGTTGAGGTAGCGCTTCACGTGGCCGCCGGGCTGGAGCACCTCGTGCCGCTCCCAGGCCTGGCGGAATTCCGGCGAATTCTGCTGGAGCCGCTTGAGCAGTTCCTTCCACGCGGGCTCCGCGAGGTGCTTGGCCATCGAGGTGCGGAACTTCGCCGCCATCATCCGGGTGTTCTCCTCCCGGTCGAGCATCCGCTCCCGCCACCGCGGGTCGGTGAAGGCCA
The DNA here is from genome assembly GCF_043197715.1 of Streptomyces sp. NPDC049040. NCBI lineage: Bacteria > Bacillati > Actinomycetota > Actinomycetes > Kitasatosporales > Streptomycetaceae > Streptomyces > Streptomyces sp. NPDC049040. The sequence goes on along the minus strand of NZ_JBICTO010000002.1, from coordinate 474,548 downwards.
GCCACATCACATTGCGGTCCTCGACCGGCATGGCGTCCAGGTCGCAGACCAGCCGACCATAGGTGCGGTTGTACGCGATGATGTCGTAGCGGCTGTTGAAGACCGCGGCGGGCAGCGGCTCCAGTTGGTCGATCATGCCGCGGATCGCCGGGGACATGCCGGGGCAGTCCAGATGCGGATGCGGGTCGGCGGTGCCGGCCAGGGTGAAGAGGTGGCGGCGCTCGGTCTGGTCGAGCAGCAGCGCGCGGGCGATGGCGTCGGCCACCTGGCCCGACACCTGGATGTCCCTGGCCTGTTCGAGCCAGGTGTACCAGGTCACACCGACCGCGGCGAGTTGCGCGACCTCCTCGCGGCGCAGCCCCGGGGTGCGGCGCCTGCGGCCGGGCGCGAGGCCGACCTGCTCGGGCGGGATGCGCTCGCGGCGGCTGCGCAGGAAGGACGCCAGCTCCCGCCGGCGGCTCGCGGTGGACTCGGCGCCGGCCGCGGGGGATTCGCTGGGAGCGGTCATGCTCCCAGCATGCCGGATCCGGCAAACGGTTGCCAGGTGCTCGGTATACCTGGATAAACGCTCTCTGGTACCCCCTTGGGGAGAGGTCCAGTGTGTACACGTGAACGACCGAATGGACCAGACCCTTCCTTCCCGGGCGCAGGTGCTGCCCCGCGTCACCCGCATCACGGCACCTTCCCCGTCCCGCTCCGCTCCGTCGAAGTCCCCGTCCCACTCCCCGTCCCCGTCCCCCTCCCCTTCGTCGACCCCGGCCGCCGCACCGGCGCTCACCACGCTCGGCCTGCTGACCGTGCTGCTCGGGGCGGCACTTCCGATGGTGGACTTCTTCATCGTCAACGTGGCCCTGCCCACCATCGACCGCGACCTGGACGCCGGTCCCGCGGTCTTGGAGATGGTCGTCGCGGGCTACGGCGTCGCGTACGCCGTCCTGCTGGTGCTCGGTGGCCGCCTCGGCGACATGTTCGGCCGCCGCAACCTCTTCCTGTGGGGGCTCGGCCTCTTCGCCGCGACCTCCCTGGCCTGCGGCGTCGCACCCACCGCCTGGACCCTGGTCGCGGCCAGGGTCGCCCAGGGCGCGGCCTCCGCGCTGCTGCTCCCGCAGGCACTGGCCACCATCCAGGCCGCGACCTCCGGCAGCAGCCGCGGCAAGGCGCTCAGCTACTACGGCGCCACCGCAGGCATCGCCAGCGTCGTCGGGCAGGTGCTCGGCGGTGTGCTGGTCTCCGCGGACATCGCGGGCAGCGGCTGGCGGGCGATCTTCCTGGTGAACGTGCCGGTGGCGGCGCTCGCCCTGGTGCTCGCGCTCACCTCGGTACCGGAGACCCGCTCGGCGAACCCGGCGCGGATCGACCGGGCCGGCACGGTGCTGCTGGCACTGACGCTGATCGCCCTGCTGCTGCCGCTCACCGAGGGCCGGGCGGCCGGCTGGCCGGTGTGGTCGTGGGTGCTGCTCGCGGCGTCCCCGTTCGCCGCCGCGGCCTTCGTCGCCGTCGAACGGCACGGTGAGCGCACCGGCGGGAATCCGCTGCTGCCGCCGTCGCTGCTCCGCATCCACAGCGTACGCAGCGGGCTGCTGCTGATCGTGCCGTTCTGCCTGGGCTTCGGCGGCTTCATGTTCGTGCTCGCGGTCGCCATGCAGGACGGGCTGCACCTCGGTGCGCTCGCCGCCGGCGCCGCGCTGGCACCGCTGTGTGCCGCCTTCTTCGTGGCCTCGCTGCTCGGCCCGCGGATGGTGGCCCGCTTCGGCCGCCGTACCGTCACCGCGGGCTCGCTGATCCAGGCGGCCGGCCTGGTGGCTTTGGCGGCGACCTTCCTCTGGGGCTGGCCGCACGTCGGGATCCTGCTCCTCGCCCCGAGCATGGCGGTGCTCGGCTTCGGCCAGGGACTGGTGCTGCCGGTCGTCTTCCGCATCGTGCTCAGCGAGGTGCCCGCGGCGCAGGCGGGGGTGGGCAGCGGTGCGATGGCGACCACCCAGCAGTCGAGCCTGGCGCTGGGAGTCGCGACTCTGGGCACGCTCTTCTTGACGCTGTCCACGTCGGTGGGCTTCCGTGACGCCCTGGTCTGGGCGCTGCTGGCCCAACTGGTCGCGGTGGCGGCGGCCGCGGTGCTGAGCGTGCGGCTCCCGCGTGCCGTGAAGTGACGGCTCCGCCGGGCGCGCTCACGGGGGTGCGCCCGGCGGGGCGCAGGAAGATCGGACGGCGCGGGGGCGTTGGTGTCCGAGCAGGGTTCGGAAGGAGGCACGGGATGTCCGTCAGCGGTTTGCGGGCGGCCGGTCCTGGCGCACCGCCCCGGCCGAGGGAACGGCAGGGCCTCGCTTATCTGCCGCTGGCATGCGGGCTGCTGCTCCTGCCGTGGCTGGTGGTGCTGGCCGACAGCGGCACACCGCAATGGGTGGCACTCGACTCGCTGGAGGCCGTCGGCCTGGTCTCGACCGGGCTGCTCGCCCTGCGGGGACCGCACCGCGCCCTGGCGCCCGCCGCAGCGGGCACCGCGACCCTGCTCCTGCTCGACGCGTCTGTCGACCTCGCGACCTCCCACGGCGCGGCCCTGCTCGCCGCCGTGGCGATGGCCGTGCTCGCGGAGCTCCCGCTGGCGACAGCCTGCGGGAGCCTGGCCCTGCGCGGGGCGATGGCTCAGCAGCCCAGCAGCCGGCTGCCCAGGTAGGCCTCGACCTGGTCGAGCGACACCCGCTCCTGGACCATGGTGTCGCGCTCCCGCACGGTCACCGCGTTGTCGGTGAGCGTGTCGAAGTCCACCGTCACGCAGAACGGCGTGCCGATCTCGTCCTGCCGCCGGTAGCGCCGGCCGATCGCGCCGGCGTCGTCGAACTCGATGTTCCAGTTCGCCCGCAGTGCGGTGGCCAGGCCCTTGGCCTTCGGGGACAGCTCGGCGTTGCGGGACAGCGGCAGGACCGCGACCTTGACCGGGGCGAGCCGCGGGTCGAGGCGCATCACGGTCCGCTTCTCCATGGCGCCCTTGGCGTTGGGCGCCTCGTCCTCGTTGTACGCGTCGAGCATGAAGGCCAGCATGGCGCGGTTGACGCCTGCCGCCGGCTCGATCACGTAGGGGAACCAGCGCTCGCCTGCCTCCTGGTCGAAGTAGGCCAGGTCCTGGCCCGAGGCCTTGGAGTGGGCGCTGAGGTCGAAGTCGGTGCGGTTGGCGACGCCCTCGAGCTCACTGAACTCCTGGCCGCCGAAGTTGAAGCGGTACTCGATGTCGGCGGTGCGCTTCGAGTAGTGGGACAGCTTCTCCTTCGGGTGGTCGTACCAGCGGATGTTCTCCTCGCGGATGCCGAGGCCGGTGTACCAGTTCCAGCGCTCCTGCATCCAGTACTCGTGCCACTTCTCGTCCTCGCCGGGCTTGACGAAGAACTCCATCTCCATCTGCTCGAACTCGCGGGTGCGGAAGATGAAGTTGCCCGGGGTGATCTCGTTGCGGAACGACTTGCCCATCTGGGCGATGCCGAACGGCGGCTTCTTGCGCGAGGTGGTCTGCACCTGGGCGAAGTTGACGAAGATGCCCTGCGCGGTCTCGGGCCGCAGATACGCCACGGAGCCGGCGTCCTGGGTGGGGCCGAGGTGGGTCTGGAGCATGCCGGAGAACTGCTTGGGCTCGGTGAAGGCGCCCTTGGTGCCGCAGTGCGGGCAGTTGATGTCGGCCAGCCCGTTGGCCGGCGGCCGGCCGTGCTTGGCCTCGTACACCTCCTCCAGGTGGTCGGCGCGGAAGCGCTTGTGGCAGGAGGTGCACTCGGTGAGCGGGTCGGAGAACGTGGCGACGTGACCCGAGGCGACCCACACCTCGGGGGCGAGGATCACCGACGAGTCGAGGCCCACCACGTCCTCACGGGAGGTCACCATCGCGCGCCACCACTGGCGCTTGATGTTCTCCTTGAGCTCGACGCCCAGCGGCCCGTAGTCCCAGGCGGCCTTCGAGCCGCCGTAGATCTCACTGCTCGGGAAAACGAAGCCACGGCGCTTGCTCAGGCTGACGATGGTGTCGATCTTGTCGGCGGCCACGGTGCTCTCTTCAGTACGACGAAGGGGTCAGTTGTCCCAGATTACCGGCGGGGACGGGGCGCATATCAAATCCGTTCCGCCGGCGGCAAGGACACGCCCGTACCTGGCGGCCACCCCAGCGCAATTGACAATCGTTTCCATCTAAGTTGAAAATGACTGTCATGAACAACAGTCGCCGGACGATACCGGCCGCCGCACTCGCCGTCGCCGCCCTCACCCTCCCCGCCCTCACCGCCTGCTCCGGCTCCGCCGGCGCGGCCGACGACGCCAAGGCCGGCGGGAAGCTCAGGGTCACCGCGTCCTTCTATCCGCTCGAATTCCTCGCCGACCGCATCGGCGGCAGCAACGTCCAGGTCACCGACCTGACCAAGCCCGGCGTCGAACCGCACGACCTGGAGCTGGCACCGCAGCAGATCGCCGCGCTCGGCAAGGCGGACGTGATCATCTCCCTGCACGGCCTGCAGCCCGCCGTCGACGACGCCATCGGCCAGTCCGGCGTCAAGCACACCGTGGACGCCGCCAAGCTCACCGGCCTCGAGGACCACGGCACCGAGGTGGACGGCCGCCACCACACCACGGGCGACAACGGCAGCGGCGGCCAGAGCGAGGAGGACGCCGGCGCCGACCCGCACATCTGGCTCGACCCCGTCAGGTACGCCGAGGTCGCCAAGGGCGTCGGCAAGGCCCTCGCCCAGGCGGACCCGGCGCACTCGGCCGCGTACGCGAAGAACACCGACACGCTGGTCGCCCAGCTCGGCGCGCTCGACACCGCGTTCCGCGACGGCCTGAAGAACCGCGCCACCGACACCTTCATCACCACGCACGCCGCCTTCGGCTACCTCGCCGAGCGCTACGGCCTGGTCGAGGAGGCCATCAACGGCATCGACCCGGAGAGCGAGCCGAGCGCCACCCGCATGAAGGCGCTGCTCGACCTCGCCAAGCGCGAGCACGTCACCACGGTCTTCTTCGAGACGCTGGTCAGCGACAAGACCGCCAAGACCGTGGCGGGCGACCTGCACCTGCGGACCGACGTGCTCGACCCGATCGAGGGCATCACCCCGAAGTCGAAGGGCACCGACTACTTCGCGGTGCAGCGCAGCAATCTGGCGGCGCTGCAGACCGCCCTGGGGGTGCCCCGCTGATGGACACGGTGGTGAGTCTGCGCGGCGCGACGGCCTCGCTCGGCGCCCGGCAGGTGCTGCACGGCGTCGACCTGACGGTGGACCGCGGCGAGGTGGTCGCGCTGCTCGGTGCGAACGGCTCCGGCAAGTCGACGGCGGTCCGTGCGGTCGTCGGCCGGGTGCCGCTGACCGCGGGCACCCGGGAGCTGTTCGGCACCCCCGGCGACCGCTTTCGGCAGTGGGCGAGGATCGGCTACGTGCCGCAGCGCACCACCGCGGCCGGCGGGGTGCCCGCGACCGTACGCGAGGTGGTCGCCGCCGGGCGGCTGGCCAGGACCGGGCTGCGGCCGCCGGGCCGGGCCGACCGGGCGGCGGTCGCCCGCGCGATCGACCTGGTCGGCATGGCGGACCGCGCCGCCGACTCCGTCGACGCCCTGTCCGGCGGCCAGCACCAGCGGGTGCTGATCGCCCGCGCGCTCGCCACCGAGCCTGACCTGCTGATCATGGACGAGCCCATGGCGGGCGTCGACCTGCCGTCGCAGGACGTGCTCGCCGAGACCGTACGCACCCAGGTCGCGGGCGGAACCACCGTGCTGCTGGTGCTGCACGAGCTCGGCCCGCTGGCGCCGCTGATCGACCGGACGGTGCTGCTGCGGGACGGCCGCGTCGCCGACGACGGCCCGTCGGGCCCTGCCGTGCTGCCCCTGCGCGACCACGTCCACCCGCACGCCGACCCCGCGACCGCACCGGTGAAGGGACACCTCGACCGATGGATCTCCTGAACTACGCCTTCATGCAGCGCGCTCTGCTCGCCGCGGTGCTGGTCGGCATCACCGCGCCGGCCGTCGGCATCTTCCTGGTCCAGCGGCGGCAGGCGATCATGGGCGACGGCATCGGCCATGTCGCCCTCACCGGTGTGGCCCTCGGCTTCCTGCTCCAGGTCAGCCCGGTCTGGACGGCGGTGGGAGTGTCGGTCGCGGGCGCCATCGGCATGGAACTCATCCGCTCCTACGGCAAGGCCCGCGGCGACATCGCGCTCGCCATGCTCTTCTACGGCGGCATCTCCGGTGGCGTGATGATCATCTACCTGGCGCCGAACGGCTCCAACGCCAACCTCACCACGTATCTCTTCGGGTCCATCAGCACCGTCTCCCCGCAGGACATCCCGCCGATGATCGCGCTGGCCGCTTTCGTGCTGCTGGTCGTGCTCGGCCTGCGCAGGCAGCTTTTCGCCATCTGCCAGGACGAGGAGTTCGCCCACGTCGGCGGGCTGCCGGTGCGGGCGCTCAACCTGCTGCTCGCGGTCACCGCGGCCGTCACCGTGACCGTCGCCATGCGGGCGGTCGGACTGCTGCTGGTCAGCGCCCTGATGGTGATCCCGGTGGCCGCCGCCCAGCAGGTCACCCGCGGCTTCGCCTGGACGCTCGCGGTGGCTGTCGCGGTCGGCGTGACCGTCTCCCTGTCCGGCACGGTCTTCTCCTACTACGTCGATGTGCCCCCCGGGTCCAGCATCGTCCTCGCGTCGATGGCCGTGTTCCTGCTCTTCACCGCGGCGGCCGGACGGCTGCGGGCCGCGGGCTGGCACAATGGGGGCGTCAGAGCGCGCAGGCCGTGATGAGGAGGCACCGGTGACCACGATGAAGCACCCCGGGCCCTCAGGGCCGCCGGTCGCGGGCCGGGCCACCCGGCAGCGGGCCGCGGTCGCGGCGGCCCTGGAAGAGGTCGACGAATTCCGCAGCGCGCAGGATCTGCACGACATCCTCAAGCACCGGGGCGACTCGGTCGGCCTGACCACCGTCTACCGCACGCTGCAGTCCCTCGCCGACGCCGGCGAGATCGACGTGCTGCGCACCGGCGAGGGCGAGTCCGTCTACCGCCGCTGCTCCGGTGGCGGCCACCACCACCACCTCGTGTGCCGCAGCTGCGGCAAGGCCGTCGAGGTCGAGGGCCCCGCCGTGGAGAGCTGGGCCGAGGCGGTGGCCTCCGACCACGGCTTCGTGGACGTGGCCCACACGATGGAGATCTTCGGCACCTGCGCCGACTGCGCGGCCGCGCAGCGCTGACCACCTCGCCCCCACCGTCCTGACCCCGGCCGCCGGCCGCGCGCGGGTCGCCACCGGCCAGAAGGGGCTCCTCCTGCCGGAGACGGGCCACCGGCCGGTGGCGGGCCGATCGCGCCGGCCACCGGTGGTGGCGGGGTGGTCGCGCCCACCACCGGTGGTGGCGGGGTGGTCGCGCGGTTGCCCGCGCCCTGTCGGCCCCCCCTCACAGAAGGGCTGCCCCCGGCCGCCGCGGCCCGAGCCGGTGGACCTTCCCGGTCACGGCACCAGCTAGAGGGCGGCATCCTCGTTGGGGAGGGCGCCGCCGAAACGACGGTCGCGGCGGGCGAATTCGTGGCAGGCCCGCCACAGGTCGCGCCGGTCGAAGTCCGGCCACAGGACGTCCTGGAAGACCATCTCCGCGTAGCTGCTCTGCCACAGCAGGTAGTTGGACGTGCGCTGCTCGCCGCTCGGGCGGAGGAAGAGGTCGACGTCCGGCATGTCCGGGTAGTAGAGGTATTTGGCGAAGGTCTTCTCGTTGACCTTCGACGGGTCGAGCCGCCCCTCGGCCACGTCCCGCGCCAGCGCCTGGGCGGCGTCGGCGATCTCCGCACGGCCGCCGTAGTTCACGCAGAAATACAGCGTCATCGCGTCGTTGTCGACGGTCTGCTCCTGGGCCACCTGGAGCTCCTGGACCACCGACTTCCACATCTTCGGCATCCGCCCGACCCACCGGATGCGGATGCCCAGCTCGTCCATCTCGTCACGGCGCCGGCGGATCACGTCCCGGTTGAAGTTCATCAGGAAGCGCACCTCGTCGGGCGAGCGCTTCCAGTTCTCGGTGGAGAAGGCGTAGAGCGACAGGTTCTTGACGCCGATCTCCAGGCAGCCCTTGAGCACGTCGAGGACGACGCCCTCGCCGACCTTGTGGCCCTCGGTGCGCGGCAGCCCGCGCTCCTTCGCCCAGCGGCCGTTGCCGTCCATGATCACGGCGACGTGCTTGGGCACCAGCTCCGCCGGGAGCTTCGGCGGCTGGGCACCCGAGGGGTGCGGATCGGGCGTCCGGTAAGAGGTCCGGTTCCGGCCCAGAATCCCGCGACGTGCCATGGTCGTACTTCTCCTACTTCTCGACGAACCGCAGGGAGCGCAGGCCGCGCTCCAGGTGCCACTGGAGATACGCCGCGACCAGCCCGCTGCCCTCACGGCAGTGCCGCGGCTCGCAGGCGTCCGCGGTCTCCCAGTCGCCGCCGAGCAGCGCACCCAGGAGATCCAGTGCCTCCCGTGAGGGTACGACGCTTCCCGGTACGCGGCACTCGCCGCATACGACTCCTCCCGCGCCGACCGAGAAGAACCGGTTCGGCCCGGTCATCCCGCACTTCGCGCAGTCGTCGAAACTCGGCGCGTAGCCGTTGACCGCAAGCGAGCGCAGCAGGAAGGCGTCCAGCACCAGCCGCGGGTCGTGGTCGCCGGCGGCGAGCGTGCGCAGGGCGCCGACCAGCAGCAGATACTGCTGCACCGCGGGCTCGCCCTCGTGGTCGGTGAAGCGCTCGGCGGTCTCCAGCATCGCGGTGCCCGCGGTGTAGCGGTCGTAGTCGGCGACGATGGGACTGCCGTAGGGCGCGATCGTCTCGCTCTGGGTGCACAGCGGCAGCCCGCGGCCGACCAGCTCGCCACCGCGGACGAAGAACTGCACGTCGACGTGGGTGAAGGGCTCCAGGCGTGCACCGAACTTCGACTTCGTCCGCCGCACCCCCCTGGCCACCGCGCGGACCCTGCCGTGCCGCCGGGTGAGCAGGGTGATGATCCGGTCCGCCTCACCGAGCTTCTGGGTGCGCAGCACGATGCCGTCGTCGCGGAACAGACTCATGCGGCCCATTCTCGCCTACCCCGGTGCCCCCGGGGGCGCGGCCCGTGACTCCGCCCCGCTCAGCGCTCGGCGCCGGGTGCCACCAGGCCCGACTCGTAGGCCGCGATGACCAGTTGGGCGCGGTCCCTGGCGCCGAGCTTGCCCATGATCCGGCTGACGTGGGTCTTCGCGGTGAGCGGGCTCAGGCCCAGCGCCTCGCCGGCCTCCGTGTTGTTCAACCCGCGGGCCACCAGCGTCAGCACCTCGCGTTCCCGGTCCGACAGGCAGGCCAGCCGGCCCGGCCCAGGGGACGTGGTGGCCGGCGGCCGGTCGGGCAGCCGCAGCACCCGGGCGATCAGCCGGGCCGTCGGGCCGGGCGACAGCAGCGAGTCGCCGGCCGCGACCGTGCGGATCGCGTCCAGCAGCTCCGCGGGCCTGGTGTCCTTGACCATGAAGCCGGAGGCGCCGGCGCGCAGCGCCGCCACCACGTGCTCGTCGTCGTCGTACGTCGTCAGCACCAGGATGCGCACCCCTGCGAGGTCGTCGTCCGCGGCGATCCGCCGGGTGGCCTCGATGCCGTCGAGCTCCGGCATCCGGATGTCCATCACGATGACGTCGGCCCTGGCGCTGCGGGCCCGTTCCACCGCCTCCAGGCCGTTGGCCGCCTGGCCCACCACCGCCATGTCGCGGGCGGACTCGACCAGCATCGCGAAGGCGGCGCGGACCAGCGTCTGGTCGTCGGCGAGCAGCACCCGGATCGGCTCGGGTGTGGTCATGTGCGGTCTCCCTGGGGGTCGGCGCTGGGCACGGGGTCGGGACGGTCGGCGCCGGCGGCGCGGACCGTACGGTCGGCGGCCGCAGCGGTACGGGCGGCGTCGGCTCGGGCGAGGCGCTCGGCCGGGGCCGCGGCGGGGGCGGTGCGGTCGGCGGCGGTGCGGTCAGCGGCGGGGGCCGCGGCGGTGCGGTCGGCCGGGGCGGGGGCGGCGGGGCCGGCCGGGGCCGCGGCGGGGGCGGTGCGGTCGGCGGCGGTGCGGTCAGCGGCGGGGGCCGCGGTGGTGCGGTCGGCCGGGGCGAGGGCGGCCGGGATGCGGTCGGCCGGGGCTGCGGTGCGGTCGGCGGCGGTGCGGTCAGCGGCGGGGGCCGCGGCGGTGCGGTCGGCCGGGGCGAGGGCGGCCGGGATGCGGTCGGCCGGGGCTGCGGCGGGGGCGGTGCGGTCGGCGGCGGTGCGGTCAGCGGCGGGGGCCGCGGCGGTGCGGTCGGCCGGGGCGAGGGCGGCCGGGATGCGGTCGGCCGGGGCGGCGGTGCGGTCAGCGGCGGTGCGGTCAGCGGCAGGGGCCGCGGCGGTGCGGTCGGCCGGGGCGGGGGCGGCGGGGCCGGCCGGGGCGGCGGGGTGGGCAGTGCGGTCGGCGCCGACGCCGGTGCGAGCGGGGTCGGTGGCGGACCGGGCGGCAGCGTCGCGGTCGCTCGGGTCGGAGGCGCAGGGCAGGACGGCGGTGACCGAGAAGCCCGCCTTGCCGTCCGTCCGCGGCCCCGCCGCGAAGGTCCCCCCGACGCTCCTGGCCCGCTCCCGCATCCCGACGATCCCGAAGCCCTCGGGCCGGTCGGCGGCGGGCGGCTTGACCGCTTCCGGCCCCTCGTCCTCGACGCACACGTGCAGGGCGACGCCTCTGTGCCCGACCGCCACCCGCACCCGCGGGTCGGGGGCGCCGGTGTGCCGTACCGCGTTGGTCAGCGACTCCTGGACGATGCGGTAAGCCGCCGCGCCCACCGCGGCCGGCACCGGCTCGCCGTCCGTGTCCAGGACCAGCGTGACCCTGGCGCCCGCCGCCTCCGCCGCCCTGGCCAGGGCCGGGATGCCCGCCAGGTCGGGCAGCGGCCCGTCGCTGTCGGCGCGCAGCACCCGCAGGGTGGTGCGCAGCTCGGAACGCGCCTCCCGGCAGGTCTCCGCGATGTTGTCCAGCGCGCCGGCCACCGCGGTCCGGTCGAGCCGTTCGGGGTCCGCGAGCAGGATGTGCGCGGCCACCGAGGTCTGCACACCGATCAGCGTGATGCTGTGCGCCAGCAGGTCGTGGAGGTCTCGGGCTATCCGCAGCCGCTCCTCCGCGACCCGGCGCGCCGCCTCCTCCTCCCGGGTCCGCTCGGCCCGCTCGGCACGCTCCATGATCGCGGCGATGTAGTTGCGGTGCATCCGTACGAGCTCGCCTGCCACCGCGACCGCCACCACCCAGCCGGCGCCCTGGAGTATCGGGGTGCCGGAGGTGGGCTTGCCGATGGCCGACATCACGACGGCCATGGTGCCCACCATGGTCGGCACCACCAGGAAGGTCCTGATCGGCGGGCCCGCCACGGCCAGGGAGTACAGCGCGATCATGCTGGACAGCACCGGGGCATCCTGGATGTTCTCCAGGTAGTGGTAGGGCGCCACGACCGCGATCATGGCCAGCACGCACCACATGGGGGCCCGGCGGCGCCATGTCAGCACCGCTGCGCTGGACGCCAGCCAGATCCATCCGGCCGCGTCGGGGCGGTGGCTCCGTGCCGCTTCCGGCAGCGTCAGGGCCAAGGTGGCCTGGACCGCGAAGACCGCTGCGGCCAGGGCCACGTCCTGGTACGTGACCCGCGGGGCTTCGGTCTCGGCCGCTGCGCGGCCGGGCGGTGGTCGTCTGCGCACGGCTCCATCTTCCGGGACAGGGGTGCCTCTGCGTGAGGTGATGCCGCACAGGGGCACGCGGGTCGGTCCCCCGCGTGCCCCAGGGCGACAGGCCCTAGGCGGCGCCCACCGCTGCGGGGGCCGGGGTGCCCTCCTGCGGGGTCGGGGTGGCGGGGCCGGGGCTGCCCGGGTACCAGACGCGCTCGCCCAGCAGCGTCGTGGCCGCCGGGACCAGGAAGGTGCGGACGACGAAGGTGTCGAGCAGCACACCCAGGGCGATGACCAGGCCCATCTCGACCATCATCACCAGCGGGAGCGACGCCAGGACCGTGAAGGTCGCCGCGAGGACGATGCCGGCGGAGGCGATCACGCCGCCGGTCGACTCCAGCGCGGCCACCGTCGAGCGGCGCGGGCCCGCACCGGCGCGGGCCTCCTCCCGCATCCGGTGCATCAGGAAGATGCCGTAGTCGACACCGAGTGCGACCAGGAAGACGAAGCTGAGCAGCGGCAGCCCGGGGTCGATCCCGTGGAAGCCGAGGACGGGGCCGAAGATGAGCCCGCCTATGCCGAGGGCGGCGGCCCAGACCCCGACCATCGCGGCGGTGAGCAGCAGCGGTGCCACCAGGCTGCGCAGCAGTGCGGCGAGCAGCAGGAAGACGGCAGCCAGCACCAGCGGGATGACCAGGCGGCTGTCCCGCGAGGACGTGTCGGCGGTGTCGATCCGCTGGGCGCTGGCCCCGCCGACCAGGCCGTGGTCAGGGGCGGTGACGACCCGCAGCCGCTTGATCGTGTCCTTTTCCGCCGCGGTGTCGGGCGCCGCGGCCGGGTAGGCGGAGATCTCGGTCCAGCCGCCGCCCGACCGTCCGGCTGCGGCGCCCGCGACCCCTCTGGTGCTGCTGACCGCGACCTGCGCGGCGTCCGCGCGGGCGGTCGGCACGGCTATGACGATCGCCTGGGTGCTGCGCTCGGGGAAGGCCCGGTGCAGGATGTGGTCGGCGGTGACGGACTCGGGCGTACTCGTGAAGGTGTCGTCCTGGTGCAGGGCTCCGGGCAGATTGCCGATGCCCAGGGCGAGGGCGCCGACGGCGACCGCGGAGGCGGCGAGCACGGCCACCGGGCGGCGCACCACGAACGCGCCGATCCTGCGGTAGACGCCGCGGCCGGCCCTGGACTCGCTGCCGTGGGCCGGGATCAGCGGCCAGAAGACCCGGCGGCCGAGCAGCACCAGCACGGCGGGCAGCAGCGTCGTCATGGCGGCCAGCGAGCACACGATGCCGATCGCGCCGACCGGGCCGAGACCGCGGCTGCTGTTGAGGTCGGCGGCGAGCAGGCAGAGCAGTCCCGCGACGACGGTGGCGGCCGAGGTGAGCACGGCGGGGCCGACGCCGCGCAGGGCGGCGCGCATCGCCTCGTACGGCTCGGGGACGCGGCGCAGCTCGTCCCGGTAGCGGGAGATCAGCAGCAGCGCGTAGTCCGTGCCCGCGCCGAAGATCAGCACGGTCATCACCGAGGAGCTCATGTCGGACACGGTCAGCCCGAAGACCCGCACCATGCCGTAGACCAGGGCCATCGCGGTGCCGGCGGCGACGCCGACGACGGCCAGTGGCACCAGCCACAGGAAGGGGCTGCGGTAGGTGAGGATGAGCAGCAGGGCGACGATGCCGGCGGTGGACATCAGCAGGGTGCCGTCGATGCTGGCGAAGACCTCCTTGGCGTCGCCCTGTGCGGCGCCCGGCCCTCCGACGTCGATCGTCAGCCCGGCGGGCCGGTCGGCGGCGAGCCGGTCGCGTACGGCCTTGACGACGTCCTCCGGCTTGCCCGCGCTCTCGGCGACGGACACCGGCACGATCAGGGTGCGGCCGTCCTTCGAGGCGACCGCGGCGGGCTTGGCGCCCGCCAGCGGGTAGGCCTTCTCCAGTGCCGCGGTCTGCCGGTCGGCTGCCGCCCTGTCGGCGGCGGTGAGGCCGCCCGCCCGGTCGTAGACCAGCACCATGTCGGTGGCGCTGCCGCCGGACATGTCCTTCTGGATCTTGGCGACCTGGGTGGATTGCGCGCTTGCCGGAAGGTAGTCGACGGCGTCGTCGTGCTTGACGCCGTCGAGCTTGCCCGCGAAGACCGCGGAGACGGCGAGGACCACGATCCACAGCCCGATCATCGCCCAGGGCAGCCTGCGCCGTCCGGTGCCCGCTCTCGTGCTCGCGGTGTCGCTGCCTGGGGTGGTGCCGGTCGGCCTCATCGGGGTCCCCCCTCGGGATTCGCTGATGTCACTCCACCAGCGTCCCGGGGCGGGAGGCGCGAATCGTCGGGCTCACGGCCGAACCGTGCCCTACTCCGTGGGACTGCCGCGGCCCCCCGCTACTCCCCCCGGAGTATCCGCGGGGAGTGCCGTCGGCGAGGCCGCCGGGTCAGCTCGTGGTGGCCGCGGCGGCCGCGAGCAGCCGGTCGATGTCGTCGGTGTGCAGCGACAGGCAGCGGCCGACCGCTTCGAGCACCTCGCGCTCGGCCGGCAGGTAGGGGCCGTCGGCGAGCGCGATGTGGGCGCCCTGGAGCAGCACCCGCTCGCGGCCCTGCTGGGCGAGGTGGTCGGCGAGGGGTTCCAGTGCCTCGTGCAGCTCGATCGACAGCCAGCTGCCGCAGCCGTCCACGCAGTCCGCGAAGGAGTGGTGGCCGAGCTCCTGTGAGGCGGTGTAGCGGCCCTCGTCGGCGACGATCGCGGCGAGCAGGCCGAGCAGCTGGTCCTCCGTGCAGTCGCTGAAGCCGGCCGAGCGGACCGCGCCGACTGCGGCCTCGCGGGCCGGGCGCCCGCTGGAGCCGCCCGCGGTGAGCACGGCGAGGGCGATGGTGTGGACGGCGTCGCGCAGCATCGCGGAGAAGCGGGTGGTGGTCGGGCAGAGCAGTACCTGCGAGTCGTACTGGCGGTGGCAGGCGGCGCACTCGATCACCGAGCCCGCGGTTCCGCGGTTGAGCAGCGGCACGTTGAGCACGGTGAGCCTGCGGGTGCCCGTTCTCCGGTGGTAGCTGCGGTCGCCGCCGCAGTCGGGGCAGAAGAACTCACCGTCGTCCTCGGTGTGCCAGGCCGTTCGCACACCCCAGATCCACAGCCCCAGCTTCATCACGCTGCACCCTCCGGCCGTCTTCGTCCCGGTACGTACCCGCATCGGCCCGTACGCGCGCGAAGACGCCCCGGCAACGGTGCCGTACGCCGTGATGTTAGCCACATCAGAGAGGCCCAGTCAGTACCGCGTACGGGGGCAATTCCGCACCGCCCCCGTACGCCTGGGGTGATTCGTACTGGTTTGCCCCGCTCAGCGGTCGGCGCGGTTCACTGCCGAGACGACAGCCTGGAGTGCGGCGCGGGTGGTGTTGGGGTCGATGCCGATGCCCCACAGCACGCGGCCGCCGATGGCGCACTCGATGTACGAGGCGGCCTGCGCCGAGGCGCCCTCGCTCATGGTGTGCTCGCTGTAGTCCAGCAGCCTCGCGTCCACGCCGGCCTTGGCCAGCGCGTCGAAGAAGGCCGAGATCGGGCCGTTGCCGCTGCCGCTCAGCACCGTCTCGACGCCGTCCACGACAGCTTCCACCGTGAGGGCGTCGGTGCCGTCGCTCGACGTTGACGCCTGGGCCGAGCGCAGGGCGATCCGGCCCCAGGGGTTGTCGGGGGTCGGCAGGTACTCGTCCTGGAAGACCGACCAGATCTGGGCCGGTGTGACCTCGCCTCCCTCGGCGTCGGTCTTGGTCTGGATGATCTTCGAGAACTCGATCTGCATCCGGCGCGGCAGGTCCAGCTTGTGCCCGTTCTTCAGCACGTAGGCCACGCCGCCCTTGCCGGACTGCGAGTTCACCCGGATCACGGCCTCGTAGGAGCGGCCGACGTCCTTGGGGTCGATGGGCAGGTAGGGCACCGCCCACTCGATGTCGTCCACGGTCTTGCCCGCGGCGGCGGCGGTGGCCTCCATCGCCTCGAAGCCCTTCTTGATGGCGTCCTGGTGGGAGCCGGAGAAGGAGGTGTAGACCAGATCGCCCGCGTAAGGGTGGCGCGGGTGGATCTCCATCTGGTTGCAGTACTCGGCGGTGCGGCGGATCTCGTCGATCTGCGAGAAGTCGATCTGCGGGTCGACGCCCTGGCTGAACAGGTTCATGCCCAGCGTGACCAGGTCCACGTTGCCGGTGCGCTCGCCCTGCCCGAACAGGCAGCCCTCGATCCGGTCGGCGCCTGCCATCAGCGCCAGCTCGGCCGCGGCCACCGCGGTGCCGCGGTCGTTGTGCGGGTGCACCGACAGGCAGACGTACTCGCGCCGCGACAGGTTCCGCGACATCCACTCGAAGCGGTCGGCGTGCGTCGACGGGGTGGAGCGCTCGACGGTCGCGGGCAGGTTGAGGATGATCTCGCGGCCCTCCTCGGGCTGCCAGACGTCCATCACGCCCTCGCAGACCTCCAGCGCGAAGTCCAGCTCGGTGTCGGTGAAGATCTCCGGGCTGTACTGGTAGCCGAAGACCGTCTCGTCGCCCAGCAGCTTGTCCGCGTACTCCATCACCAGCCGGGTGCCGTCGACCGCGATCTGCCGGACCTCGTCACGGGTGCCGCGGAAGACCACGCGGCGGAAGACCGGCGCGGTGGCGTTGTAGAGGTGCACGGTGGCCCGGGGAGCGCCGCGCAGCGCCTCGACGGTGCGCTCGATCAGCTCCTCGCGGGCCTGCGTCAGGACGGAGATCGTCACGTCCTGCGGGATCGCGCCCTGCTCGATGATGGAGCGCACGAAGTCGAAGTCGGTCTGGCCCGAGGCCGGGAAGCCGACCTCGATCTCCTTGTAGCCCATCCTGACCAGCAGGTCGAACATCTCCCGCTTGCGGGCGGGGGACATCGGGTCGATCAGCGCCTGGTTGCCGTCCCGCAGGTCGGTGGACAGCCAGCGCGGTGCCTTGGTGACCCGGGCGTCGGGCCAGGTGCGGTCGGGGATGTCCACCTGCTCGTACCGGCCGTACTTGTGGACCGGCATCGCGGTGGCGCGCTGGGTGACCGTCGCGGCGGTGATGGGCGTGGCGCGGCCGACACTGTTGGGGCTGGTCATGGGGGCTCTGGCTCCTCGGGAGTCCGTTCGGGGAACGGCCGACGGCTGGAAACGCCGAACTCCGCGGGGAGGGGGTCGGCCTACGACTACAGACCCTCGCCGCGGCAGCTAAGGAGAAGCAGCCCGAAACGCATGATGCCAAGACCATAGCCGAGGGCGGCGGAATCACGTAGCCGGTGCGTAGTCCCTCTCAGTATGCAAGATGTACGGTTCTGTCCACCAGAATCCTGATCCTTCCCTCCTTCTCGTCAATTCCGGTGCCGACCTGGTGACACTGTGTGTCTGCCGTGCCACAGTGCGTGGCATGGACTCGACTGCCTCGACCCCCGTCTTCTGCACCATCGTCCCGCCGCACGTCCTGGACCGGCTGGCCAGGACCGACGACGCCGCGGTGTCCGCCGCCGCCCGCCACACCCTGGAACACGACGCCCGCGAGCGCACCCGGCGCACGCTGAACAGCCTTCTCGGTCCGACGGGACCGACCGCCGACGCCGACGCCGCCGCCCCCGACCACCCGCAGCGCACGATCTACGACGCGGGCCACCACGACGCACTGCCCGGCCACAAGGTGCGCGCCGAGGGCGCGCAGCCGACCAAGGACGCCAGCGCCAACCGCGCCTACGACGGGCTCGGTGCCACCTTCGAGACCTACCTGCGGGCCTACGGGCGGCACTCCATCGACGGCGCGGGCCTGCCGCTGAAGGCGTCCGTGCACTACCTCAAGGGCTACAACAACGCCTTCTGGAACGGCGAGCAGATGGTCTTCGGGGACGGCGACGGCCGGATCTTCCTGGACTTCACCATCCCGCTCGACGTGATCGGCCACGAGCTGACGCACGGGGTCACGCAGTACACCGCCAACCTCGACTACCAGGGGCAGTCCGGGGCGCTCAACGAGTCGGTCTCCGACGTCTTCGGCAGCCTGATCAAGCAGTACACCCTCGGCCAGACCGCCGACCGGGCCGACTGGCTGATCGGCGCCGGCCTGCTCGCCCCCGGCATCCACGGCGCCGCGCTGCGCTCCATGAAGGCACCGGGCACCGCCTACGACGACCCGCGACTCGGCAAGGACCCGCAGCCGGCCTCGATGTCCGGCTACGTCAAGACCAGCCAGGACAACGGCGGCGTCCACCTCAACTCCGGCATCCCCAACCGGGCCTTCTACCTCGCCGCCACCGCGATCGGCGGCCACGCGTGGGAGAAGGCCGGGCAGATCTGGTACGACACCCTCACCGGCGGCCGCCTGTCCTCGCGGGCGCAGTTCGCGGACTTCGCGGCGGCCACCGTCGCTGCGGCCGTGGCCCGCTACGGTGAAGGGGAGCAGAGCCAGGCGGTGCGCGCCGCCTGGACGGAGGTCGGCGTGACCCCGGCGGCCGGCGCCGAAGTCCCCCGCCAGCAGCCGGGCCAGCCACAGGAGGTGTGAGCAGCCCCATGCGTATCGAGGTGACCCGCTCGGGCGGCTTCGCGGGCCTGACCAGGCATGCCGCCCTGGACACCGGCGACCGCCCCGACGCGGGCCGCCTCCACGCGCTGGCCGAGGCCGCCCTGGCGCCCTCCGGCGCCAACCGCGGCCCGTATCCGGACGGCTACTCGTACACGATCACCGCGGACGGGGGCACCGTCCACTGCGCCGACGGCGACCTCACACCGGCCCAGCGGGAACTGATCGCGGAGGTGCTGGGCGAGGGCGCGTAGGCCGAGCCCGCGCGCCTGATCCGGGCACCTGCGGGCCCTGGTCCGGTTGCGGGGACGCCGAAGGGGGGGGGGGGGGGGGGGGGGGCCCCCCCCCCCCCGGGGGGCCCCCCCCGGGGGGGGGGGGGGGGCCCCCCCCCGCCCCGCGGGGGGCGGGGGCCACGCGGGAGGC
>NZ_JBICTO010000002.1:345217-455926 GCF_043197715.1 Streptomyces sp. NPDC049040 | reverse complement strand
GGTTTGGTGGGGGGGGGGGGGGGGGGGGGGGGGGGGGCGCCCCCCCCGGCGCCCCGCCCCCGCCCCCGGGGGGGCGGGGGGGGGGGGGGGGGCCCGCCGGGGGGGGGGGGGCCGGCCCCCCCCCGCCGCCCTTTCGTTGTCACCCTCGGGTGAGGGCGATCAGTACGCCGAGTCGACGTTGTCCATCGTGCCGTACCGGTCGGCCGCGTAGTTGCACGCGGCGGTGATGTTGGCGACCGGGTCGTAGATGTTGTGGGACGTTCCGGACACGTGGTAGCGGTCGAAGGTCGGGTTGATCACCTGGAGCAGACCCTTCGAGGGAATGCCGTTGCGGGCGTTGATGTCCCACAGGTTGATGGCCTTCGGGTTACCACTGGACTCGCGGATGATGTTCCGGTGGATTCCCTCGTAGGTGCCGGGAATCCCCTTCTTGTGCATGATGTCGAGCGACTGCTTGATCCAGCCGTCCAGGTTGTTCGCGTACTTCTTGACGGTCGCCTTCTTCGGCGCGGCGGCCTTCTTCGCGACGACGGCCTTCTTCGGCGTGATGGAGTGCGCCTTCTTCGGCGTGACGGAGTGCGCCTTCTTCGGCGCGGCCACGGCCGCACGGTGGGTGGAGCGCTCGGCTGCGGGCTTCTGCTTCGTGCGCTGCGCGGCGTCGGCTGCGGCCTTCTTCTTGGCGGCCTGCTCGGCGGTCGCCTTCTTCGCGGCATCGGCCAGGTCGGTCTTCTTCTGGGCCTTCTGCTGCGTGGACTCGTGGATCACGTGCTGCGACGCCATACCGGTCTGCGCGCCGAGTTCCTTGGCGTGCGTACCGGTGGAGACGGAGAACCCGGTGGGGTCAGCCGCCGCGGTCGCCGAACCGGCTCCTGCGGTCGCTTCCAGCCCGGTGACCGTCAGCACGACCGCGGCTGCGGCGACGGCGCCGGCTGCGGTGACCTTGTGCTTCTTCGACATCTGGTTGAACTTCGCGAACGTCGGGAGCTTCTTCGGGATCGTGGGGAGCTGCATTAGGGATTTACCTCTTCCGTAGCGGGACCCCTGAATTGTTAGAGGTGGCGGAAGGCCGGGTCAAAGACCCCGTCTACGCAACGCATTCGTAGCGGTCGAATGGAAGGGCGATCCTCCCTGCGATACCGGGCCGGGTATTCACTAAGCGGCTTAGTATGTGACCCACGCCCTATCGAGGGGATCACAAGGGGGCGCCCTTTCATTCACGGCGGGTGAACGAAGGGGCGCTTTACGTGAGGAGAATATGTGACCCCGGTCACCGAAAACGGGGGGTCGAATCAGGACAGAAGCACGGAAGGACGGCTGAAACGGACCGCACCGGCTAGGCGGTGGCGGCCTCGCCGTCCGGGCCGGTCAGCGGAACGCCGAAACGGCGGACCGCGGCGCTGATCTCCTCCTTGGAGGTGTCCAGGGCCGCGGGGAAGACCACCAGCGGGGTGCCGTAGCGCTCGGTCCTGCGGCGGGCGACGCCCTCAGGGCTCGCCATGAAGAGTGCGGGGGCGAGGACCGGCAGCTCAGCCGGGCCCGCGGGGAGGAAGGCCAGGCCGGTGCCCTTGCCGACCTCGCGGACCTCCCGGATCTCGGTCCAGCGGACGGTGCGGCCGTCGAAGAGAGCGATCCCAGCCTCGTCGATCCGCAGCAGCGGGCCCAGCGAGCGCAGCCGCAGCTGGCGCACGACCATCAGCAGCACGGCTGCCAGTATCAGGCCCATCAGCGACATTCCGACGAGGGCGACGATGTGGTCGTGCCGTCCGGCCAGCCGCAGCACGCCCAGGCTGCTGCACACGATGCTCACCAGCTGCCACCTGATGGCACCGGGCCCGATCTCCAGCGGCCCGGAAACCGGGCCGCTCCCCCCGCGCTGCTTCATGTCCCGCCTTTCGCCGGCCTCAGCGTAGTGAAGCCGACAGCCGCACGTATATACGGGTCAGCACGCTGACCCGTATATACGTGCGGCTGTACATACGGCGGGCTCCACCAGCGGCGGGGCGGGGCGGGGCGCGGCCCGCCCCCGGTGTCACGGCCCCTCGGCAGAAGCGGGTCAGCGGGCGGCGGGCTTGCGCTCCGCTGCGGCCGGGGCGTCCGGGCCGTGCGCGGGAAGGGCGGGGGCCGCGGTCCGGGAGGGGCGGACCAAGGCGAAGACGGCGAGCGCGCCCGCGAGACCGGCGGCGGCCGCGTACCAGGAGATCCGGTCGAGGCCGGCGGCGTAGGCCGCGTGCTCGCTCCCGCCCAGGGAGGCGACCGTACGCAGCCGGTCGGTGAAGACCGCGCCGAGCAGCGCGACGCCGATGGTCATGCCGAGCTGGCGTGCGGTGTTGACGGCGCCGCCCGCCATGCCCGCCTGGTGCGGCGGGACCGCGTCATTGGCGGCGGAGGCCAGCACCGGCGTGGTGAGGCCGACGCCGGCGCCGATCACCGCCAGCCCGGTGAAGATCGCGGACTGGCCGGAGGAGGTGCGGACCGTCAGCGCCAGCAGGGCGCAGCCCAGGCCGATGACGAGCAGGCCGCCGGCGATGGGGACCCGCGCGGGGACGCGGTGCATGTGCCGCCCGGCGACCGCGGCGACGACGAAGGCGGTACCCGCCATCGGCATCAGGGCAAGGCCGCCGCGGATCGGGCTGAGGCCGAGCACGTCCTGCAGCCACAGCGAGAAGTAGACCAGGCCGCTGAAGGCCGCGGCCTGGTAGAGCAGGGCACCGCCGAGCAGGCCGCAGAAGCCGGGGCGGCGCAGCAGCGCGAGGTCGATCATGGGGTGGCCGGAGCGGGCCTCGACCGCGACGAAGGCGACCGCCGCCGCCACGGTCACCGCGAAGGCGGCCAGTGTCGGCGCGCCGGCCCAGCCGTCGTCGCCGCCGCGGATCAGGGCGTAGGTGAGGGCGGCCGCTGCCAGCGTGAAGGTGGCGGCGCCCGGCAGGTCCAGCCGGCCCTTCCCGCGCCTGCCGGCCGGCGGCAGGGCCCGCTGGGCGATCACGATCGCGACGGCGGCGACGGGCAAGTTGACCAGGAAGACGGCCTCCCAGCCGAAGCCCTGGGTGAGCAGGCCGCCGAGTATCGGCCCGGCCGCGGCCGCCGCGCCATTGACCGCGCCCCACACGCCGAAGGCGACCCCGCGGTCACGTCCCTGGTAGGTCAGGGCGACCAGCGCGGCCGAGGTGGCGAACATCGCCGCCCCGCCGACCCCCTGCACGGCCCGCGCCGCGATCAGCGCGCCCGCGTTCGGCGACAGCGCGGCGCCCAGCGAGGCCGCCGCGAAGACGCAGAGCCCGGCGACGTAGATCCGCCGGTGGCCGAGCAGATCGCCGAGCGAGCCCGCGACCAGCAGCAGCGCGGCCAGGGCGAGGGCGTAGCCGTCGATCACCCACTGCAGGGAGGAGAAGGGCGCGTCGAGGTCGGACGCCATCTTCGGCAGGGCGACATTCACGATCGTGACGTCGACGAGCAGGATGAAGGCGCCCAGGCAGATCGTCACGAGGGGCAGCCATTTGCGCATCGGGGGACTCCGTTCTCACTGTGGTGCGGCTGTGCGGGGTGGACGGCCCCAGATTGCGGGGCGCCGCTCACCCACCACAGCGGACGGGGCTCTGACGGCGGAATCCGACACCGCATAGCCTGTCCTGATGCAATCCGACACTCGGTGGGAGCCGCTGGGCGATCTCGACCTGCTCGATCGGCAGGTGGCGCAGGCGCTCCAGCTCGACGGCCGGGCCCCCTTCCGGCGGATCGGCGAGGTGCTCGGCGTGTCCGACCAGACGGTCGCCCGGCGCTACGCCCGGCTGCGGGCGTCCGCGGGCCTGCGGGTCCTCGGGCTGACCGACCCGCTGCGGGTCGGGCTCACCCCCTGGTTCGTCCGGGTCCGCTGCACCCCCGACGCCGCCGGGTCCATCGGCGAGGCGCTGGCCAGGCGTACCGACACCCGCTGGGTCAGCCTGCTGTCCGGCGGCACGGAGATCTGCTGCCTCACCTACGCCTCGGGTCCCGACACGGACGCCGACGCGCTGCTGCTGCAGAAGCTGCCCAGGACACCGCAGGTGGTGCAGGTCACAGCGCACGCGCTGCTGCACGTCTTCTTCGGCCACGACCTCAGCCCCTTCAGCAGGACCGGGCCGCTGGAGCCCGCGCGGGTACGGGCGCTGCGGCCGCCGCCCGTCGCGGCGGACGGTGATCCGGTGCCGCTCGGCGACGCCGACCGTCGGATGCTCACGGAGCTCGCCAGGGACGGGCGCGTCCCCGCGGCGGAATTGGCCGCGATCACCGGCTGGTCCGCGACGTCCGTGCGGCGCCGGATGGCAGAGCTGCGCACGGCCGGGGCGCTCTACTACGACCTCGACTTCGGGTCGGGGCTGCTCGCACCCGACATGCGGGCGGTGCTGCTGCTCGAGGTCGAGCCGGCCAGCCTCGCCGCGGCGGGCGCCGCACTGGCCGAGCACGAGGAGGTGGCCTTCGCGGCCGCGACCACGGGGACGGCGAACGTCTACGCGTCGCTGCTGTGCCGCGACGCGCGGGCGCTCTACCGCTATCTCAGCGGTCCTGTGGCGGCGATTCCCGGGGTCCGCAGGACGGAGACGGCGCCGATCCACCGCACCCTGAAGGGCCCGAGCCCCTACCCGGGCCCGGCCCGGGTGGGCGGTGCCCGCCGCGCGGGGAAGCTCTAGAAGCCCAGCTTCCTGAGCTGCCTCGGGTCGCGCTGCCAGTCCTTGGCCACCTTGACGTGGAGGTCGAGGAAGACCGGCGTGCCCAGCAGCGCCTCGATCTGGTGGCGGGACTTGACGCCGACCTCCTTGAGGCGGGCGCCCTTGGGCCCGATGATGATGCCCTTCTGCGAGGGCCGCTCGATGTAGAGGTTCGCGTGGATGTCCAGCAGCGGGCGGTCGGCGGGCCGGCCCTCCCGCGGCAGCATCTCCTCGACCACCACCGCGATCGAGTGCGGAAGCTCGTCGCGTACCCCTTCGAGCGCCGCCTCGCGGATCAGCTCGGCGACCATGATCTGCTCGGGCTCGTCGGTGAGGTCGCCCTCGGGGTAGAGGGCGGGGCCCTCCGGGAGCAGCGGGACGAGGAGGTCGGCGAGCAGGCCGACCTGCTCACCGGCGACCGCCGAGACCGGCACGATCTCCGCCCACTCGAAGCCGAGGTCGCGGCCGAGCTTGTCGACGGCCAGGAGCTGGTGGGCCAGGGCCTTGGAGTCGACGAGGTCGGTCTTGGTGACCACCGCGACCTTCGGGGTCTTGCGGATCCCGGCCAGCTCGCGCGCGATGAAGGTGTCACCAGGGCCGAGCTTCTGGTCGGCGGGCAGGCAGAAGCCGATCACGTCGACCTCGGACCAGGTGCTGCGCACCACGTCGTTGAGGCGTTCGCCGAGCAGGGTGCGGGGCTTGTGCAGGCCCGGGGTGTCGACCAGGACGAGCTGGGCCTCCGGGCGGTGCACGATGCCGCGCACGGTGTGCCGGGTCGTCTGTGGCCGGTTGGAGGTGATCGCCACCTTCTGGCCGACCAGAGCGTTCGTGAGGGTGGACTTGCCGGCGTTGGGTCGGCCGACGAAGCAGGCGAAGCCGGACCGGTGCACGGGGCCGGCGGCGGAGGGGGTACGAGCGCTCATGTGCCTCATTCTCCCCGACAACGGGGATGCGGGTGACGCCCGCGGCCGGTGCGTACCCGGGGCAGGCCCCGGGTACGCCCGGCGGGCGCCCACGTGAGGGTGTCGAAACGCCCGCGCAACACGAAACACCGCGGAAACACGACCGCCCACGTACGGTAACGCGCGCCCGTGACGCTTCCACTACCCGCCCGTGGAAGGGGACCCCCTCGTGCTGCTGCTGACCGCCGACCAGACGGCCGTGAACGCGGCCGACACCGCCTGGCTGCTGGCCGCCACCGCCCTGGTGCTGCTGATGACGCCGGGACTCGCGCTCTTCTACGGCGGCATGGTCCGCAGCAAGAGCGTCCTCAACATGCTCATGATGAGCTTCGTGTCGATCGCGCTGGTCACGATGGTCTGGCTGATCGCCGGCTACTCCCTCGCCTTCGGCCACGACGCCGGCGGGCTCGGCCTGATCGGCAACCTCCGCCAGGCCGGGATGCACGGCATCGGCCCCACCTCGATGCACGGGCACGTCCCCACCCTGCTCTTCGCGACCTTCCAGCTGACCTTCGCGGTGATCACCGCGGCCCTGATCAGCGGCGCGGTGGCGGACCGGGCCCGGTTCGGCGCGTGGGTGGTCTTCGTCGTGGTGTGGACGCTGGCCGTATACGTCCCCGTGGCGCACTGGGTCTTCGCCGACGGCGGCTGGATCGCGGCGAAACTGCACGCCCTGGACTACGCGGGCGGCACGGTCGTCGAGGTGTGCTCCGGCGCCTCAGGACTCGCGCTGGCGATCGTGCTCGGGCCCCGGCTGGGCTTCCGCAAGGACTCGATGCGGCCGCACAACCTGCCGCTGGTGCTGCTGGGCGCGGGGCTGCTGTGGTTCGGCTGGTTCGGCTTCAACGCCGGTTCCGCGCTGGGCGCCAACGGCATGGCGGGCGCCGCCTTCCTCAACACCCAGACCGCGGGCTGCGCGGGCCTGCTGGGCTGGCTGATCGTCGAGAAGCGCAGGGACGGGCACGCCACCACGCTGGGCGCCGCGTCCGGGTCGATCGCCGGCCTGGTCGCGATCACCCCGTCGTGCGGCAGCGTGGACGTGCCGGGCGCGGCCGTGGTGGGGCTCGCGGCGGGCGTGCTGTGCTCGTACGCGGTGAGCTGGAAATTCCGCTGGGGCGTGGACGATTCGCTGGACGTGGTCGGCGTGCACCTGATGGGCGGCATCGTCGGCACCCTGCTCATCGGGCTGCTCGCCACCGAGTCGATGACCGGCGGACCCGAGGGCCTGCTGTACGGCGGCGGGCTCGCGCAACTGGGCAGGCAGGCCGTCGCCGTCGCCGCGGTGGGGGCGTACGCCTTCGCCGTGACCTACGGGCTCGGCAAGGCGATCGACAAGGTGATGGGCTTCCGGGCGAGCGAGGAGCACGAAAGGACCGGCCTGGACCTCACGGTGCACGCGGAGACGGCCTACGATCACGGCGTACTCACGCACGGCATGTCCCACGGCGCCGCCGTGCACGCCGGCGCGCAGGCCGCCCACGACAGGAGCCCACTGGGATGAAGCTGGTCACCGCCGTCATCAAGCCGTACAAGCTGGACGACGTGAAGACGGCCCTGCAGGAGATGGGGGTGCAGGGCATGACGGTCACCGAGGCCAGCGGCTACGGCAGGCAGCGCGGCCACACCGAGGTCTACCGAGGTGCCGAATACCGCGTCGACCTGGTCCCCAAGGCCAGGATCGAGGTGCTGGTCGAGGACGCGGAAGCCGACGCGGTCATCGACGCGCTGGTCGCGGCGGCCCGTACCGGCAAGATCGGCGACGGCAAGGTGTGGTCGGTGCCGGTCGACACGGCGGTACGCGTCAGGACCGGTGAACGCGGCCCCGACGCCCTGTGAGCCGGCTCAGCCCGCGCTGACGACGCCGCGTACGGACCCGTCGGGGCCCGCCACGATCACCGGCACCGCGGCGCCGCCCAGGTCGCGGACCGCGGCCCGGTCGGCGTCGTCCGCCCCGGCCGCGGCGGTGACCACCACGGCCGCCTCGAGCGACGTCGCACCGCTGGCCACCGCCATCGCGACCGCGGTCTGCAACGCGCTCAGCCGCAGCGACTCCAGTGCGACCGTGCCCGCCACGTACGTCCTGCCGGTCTCGTCGCGCACGGCCGCCCCCTCGGGCACCCCGTTGCGCGCCCGTGCGGACCTGGCCAGCGTGACGAGCTTGCGGTCTTCCGGGTCCGGCAGGTCGGTGGCCGGCTGCTGATCACTCATACGCGCGATCATAGGGCGTTCCGCCGGGCATGGCTCTCCGTGTCCGAACATGCGCGCTCGGCGACCGGAGCCTAGCCTGACTGAGCAGTGTGTGTCAGTTGGAGGTGACCCGCATGCTCCTGCACATGCCCTTTGTCATAGCCCTCGCGGCCGTCACGATCTTCCTGAAGCGCAAGAGCGCCCTCAAGTCCAGCCACGCCCTCGCCTGCGGCGCCCTCGGCTTCTACCTGGCCGACACCGGCCTGGCCGGCTCGATCCACGAGGCGAGCGCCAACCTGCTGGGCATGCTCGGCACCTTCACCGTCTGACCCGGCCGGCTCAGCCGGCGGGGCCCCGGGGGACGGATTCCATGAAGTCGACCATCCGCCGGTAGTACGTCGCACGAGCCGGGTCGGGAAAGCGCACGTTGTGCCGGTGGTAACGGTGGAACGCGATGATGGTCGCCGCGTGGGCGATCTCGACAGGCAGTTCCGCCCTGTCCTCGGCCGACAGTGGGCGCACATCGGCGTACCCCTCGACCAGGAGACCGAGGCGGTCCGCGGCGAGGTGCCCGTCGGCGTCCTGGCAGAGTCCGACCGCTGCCATGCCGAGGTCGAGCAGCGGGTCGTCCAGGGACGCGGTTTCCCAGTCGATGATGGACAACTGCCCGTCGGGGCGGACGATGAGGTTGTCCGCGAAGAGGTCACCGTGAATCGCAGTCGGCGTCCGGCGGTGAGCGGCCTCGTGGCGTCCGACCTCGGCCAGCTGCCCGTTCAGCCAGCCTGCGAAGTCCCGGTCGGGGAAGGCCGCGGCGGCGGCCCGGTGCTCGGAGGAGAGGCGCCGCGTGCCGACCGGCAGGTCCAGACTCCCAGGCGAGAAGCCGTGCAGCGTCGCGAGGAGTTCTCCCGCAGCGCCGAGCAGGGCCCGCGGCAACGGGTCCTCCACCTCGCCGGCGATCAGTTCCTTGAGGAGGAAGGGCCGGCCTCGGACGACGGTCACATCGTCGCCGTCTCGGTTTGCCACGACCTGCGCGGTGGGCAGCCCCAGACGCGCGAAACCTCGGGTCATCCCCGCCAGGTGCCGTGCGCTGGCCTCGTCGTGGTTGTCGAGGGCGCTCAACACGTAAGCGCGACCGTCGTGCGGGGTGTCCAGCCGGAAGCTGGAGTTCGCGGCTCCGCCCTTCATCGGCCGCACGGCCGGCTCCCGCAGTCCGTACCAGGCGGCAAGGGCAGGCAGGTCGAGATCGCCGAGGGCGGTGTAGGTGGCCACGGCTGCACGGTAGCGGTCGGCGACGGTGGTCGGGAGGCGGTCGGGATTTTCAGCGCAGGCCGAGGGCGGCTCGGCGGTCCGCGGCGATCGCTGCCCACCGGGCAGCCGTCGCCGGAGTGCCGTCGATCCAGCTGGCCCGTGGCAGATCCGCCGGTGGCTCGCTGGAGTCGAAGAAGTGGGAAATCTCCAGGAGGTAGGCGAATTCGGCTCCGTTCACGCAGTCACGCAACCGGGCGCGCGCCGCATCGAGTGCCGGCTGGTCGCCGCGGACAGCGTGGTGGAAGCAGACCGCCAGCCGGGCGTAGGCGACAGACGAGGTGAGGCCGCTGGCTCGGGCGTCGGCTTCGACCTCGCCTGCGCGCACCGGCATGTCGGATTCGGCCCCCGCGTCCCTGAGCAGAGCGGCGTTCCTGGCCTGGATCTCGGCCCAGCGGATGCGGGCACCCTGGAGTAGGTGCTCCGCGAGTTGAATCTGCTGGTCGGCGCGGGCACGATCCTGGAAGGCGGCGGCAAAGGACAGGCAGGCCCGGCTCAATG
Organism: Streptomyces sp. NPDC049040; assembly: GCF_043197715.1. Classification (NCBI taxonomy): domain Bacteria; kingdom Bacillati; phylum Actinomycetota; class Actinomycetes; order Kitasatosporales; family Streptomycetaceae; genus Streptomyces; species Streptomyces sp. NPDC049040. The sequence goes on along the minus strand of NZ_JBICTO010000002.1, from coordinate 446,289 downwards.
CGGCCTCGCCTTCGGCCGATTCGGCCTCCGCCTGGCGGCAGGCGTCGTCATAGGCGGAGCAGGCCAGGGCGATATTGCCCTGCGTCCACCACAGGTCGCCGAGCGTGCGGTGGTGCCGGCTGTCGCTGCCGAGCCTCTCGGTGGCGGCCAGCACCGCAGGGAAGTCGCCGAGTCGCCGGCCGAGATGGACGAGTCCGCGGGCCGCGGCCGAGGCCAGTGGGCTGCTTCCCGCGGCGACCAGCTCCATGCCTGCCGCGGACTCGTACGGGCGGCCCAGGTCCCGCTGGCACTCGGCAAGGTAGTAGCGGGCGAGATCCTGTGCGGAGTACGGAAGCCTGCCGGCGGCGAGAATGTCGGTGAGTTCGTTGACCACTTCCTGCCGGTGGACTCGCTGCCGTCGCGCGATGGCGCTGATGGTGTCGGCGAGCGCGGACGCCGGTCCGGCCTGCGTACTCGGCGGCAGCTCCACCGGCTCCCATACGAAGTCGGCGACATAGCGGTATGCAGCGTCCACCAGCCATCCGAGTTCGAGCCCGTGGTCCCGGGCCAGCCGCAGCCCCTGGTTGAGGCATGCCAGCAGCCGGGGCCGGTCCGCACCGAGGGCCGGTAGTTCCGCGCCCAGCGCGTCGAGAGCCCGCTGCGCCGCCCGATGCCAGTCCGCCGCGGACCAGCGGTCCTCCGCAGTCTCGTCGGCGTCACGGACCGCTTCTCGTATCAGGTTGTGCAGGTGGTACGGCCAGGGAGCCGCGGTGTCGGAGTCGATGAACGGCCGCTCGACCAGTTGGAGTGCGGGTGCGTCCCGCGCCAGGCCGGAGGCCGCCGTCGCCAGGTCGACCGAGAACGAGTCGAACAGGCTGATCGTTCGGAGCACTTGGCGCTCGCCCGCGGAAAGATCACGGAACGTGCGGGCCACCAGCGCGGGAAAGTCGTAGTGGAATTCGCCGGCGCCGGGCTGATGTCCGGTGCGCTGGTAAAGGTCGAGGTAGCGCATGACCGCCAGGTCGAGATACAGCGGCAGTCCGTGGGAGCGCCGGACGATCTCGTGCCGGGTGTCCGCGGCCATCAGCGGCTGTCCGTCGCGAGTGAGTCGCCTGCACAGGTACTGTTCGCAGTCCTGGGCGGAGAGGTAGCCGACCCGGTGCTGGCGGGGCTCGGCAGTGCTGCCCGGTGCGAGCTGCGGCCACGCCGACGGGCCGGTCCAGTCGAGTTGGCCGTCGAGGCGGTCGTCGTCCCACTGGAGGCGGTTTCGCCCGGTGATGACGAACAGGGCGTTGGGCATCAGCCAGGCGACGCGCTGGACAAGGCGCTCCAGTTCGCGATGCGAGCGATCACCGACGTCTTCGAAGGTGTCGAGCAGCACCACGGGAGTGCCCGACTGATCGGCGGGGAGCTGGTCGAGATCCCACGCCAGCAGGTGGGCGTAGTACGAGAGCGCGTCCGGGTCGGCCTCCGCTTCCAGCAGATCCGCGAGGCGGGCGCAGCCTGCCAGCGCTCTCACGCTCTGACGGTGCTCGCGCAACGAGCCGACCACGGAGCGCAGGCTCTGCCCCACCAGCGCACCGAGCGTGCCGGGCAAGGCAACGGCCTGGGCGATGTCCCCGAGGACGGACTGCACCTGCTCGGGCAGCGACACTGCGCTGGCGAAGCGCCGCAGGAAGCCATGGCGGCGGAGATACGCCTCCAGCGGATCACCGGGGTGATTGACGTCCCAGTAGCGCCGCAGTGCAAGGTCGAACGCAGGCATCGGTCGTCCCAGACGTCCGACCGTCAGTCGCAGTGCCAGCACTACATCCTCGAAGTCGAGGCCGGACTGCCGCGAGAGGTCGATGCGAACGGGAAGTAAGCGGCCGACCCCGTCGGGCACCGGTGTCCACTGCGCCGTGCTCTGCCCGTCGGCCGACAGATGCTCTTCCAGATGCCTGGAGAAGGTGGACTTGCCGATGCCGCCCACGCCGTAGAAGACCAACACGTTGCGGCGCGCGCTCTCGAAGTCCTCGAGGCTGAAGTCGGGTCGGCGGACCGCGGCGGCGTGGGCTTCCAGACTGCGCGCCACCGCGCCCCACTCGTCCATCCGGTCCGCGAAGACGTCCTCGGCGGTCAGGTTCTGCTGGTTGGAGCGAAAGAGGGAGCGGAGATCCGACCGGGGCAACGGCGTTTCCCTTCGGGGCTGGTGAGCTGAGGGTGTACGGCTGTGCACCCTCAGTTTACGAGCTCACCGGCCCGGGGTGAGGGCTCTGGGCATCCCCGCCGTATCGCCCTCACGCCTCCGGGCGGTCGATGACGCGGAGCCAGGTGCCGTCGGGCTGGCGGCGGGCCACCTGGACGCGGCCAGCGGTGCCGTCCTTCGGGGCGGTGGAGGTGAGGGCGAGGTCGCCGGTGGTCAGGGTGGGGAGGGGGTCCTCGACCTCGAAGACCGGGTCGGTGGCGAGCAGGCCGGCGTAGAGGGCGCGCAGGGCCGCGGTGCCCTGGGAGGGGCGGTCGACCGGGTAGGCGACGACCGCGTCGGGTTCGAAGAGTTCCAGGATGCCGTCGAGGTCGCGGGCGTTGACCCGGGCGACGAGCAGGCGGGCGATGTCCTCGGGGTGGCGGGCGCGTTCGCGGGTGGTGTCGGGCATGGTCGGGCTCCTGCTTCTCGCGTCGGGTGCTTGCTGCCGGGCTGCTTCCAGCCTGGCGCCGACTTGATCAGAAGTCCAAGGACCGCTTCTGCTGCTTACCAGAAGTGCTGGTCATACCTCGTCGTCCGGCGGGGGCGACTGCTCGTGCGACGCGGCCTCCGCGGCGTCCAGCGGCTCGACCAGCACCGTGCCGATCCGGTTGCGGCGGCCCGCCTGCGTCTCCGCGGTCAGCCGCAGCGCCACGGTGGAGCGTTCGCCCGAGCCGTCCTCCGGCAGCGGCACCACGGCGGTGGCGCCCGGGATCGGCACCCGGCCGAGGGACTTGGCGAGCAGCCCGCCGACCGTCTCGACGTCGTCGTCGTCGAGCAGCACCCCGTAAAGCTCGCCGAGGTCGCCGATGTCGAGGCGGGCGGTGACCCGGTGGCGGCCGTCGCCCAGCTCCTCCACCGGCGGGGTCTCCCGGTCGTACTCGTCGGTGATCTCGCCGACGATCTCCTCCAGGATGTCCTCGATGGTGACGATGCCCGCGGTGCCGCCGTACTCGTCGACCACGACCGCGACATGGTTGCGGTCCCGCTGCATCTCGCGCAGCAGGTCGCCGGCGTTCTTGGTGTCGGGCACGAAGGCGGCAGGCCGGATCAGCGTGGAGACCGGGTCGCTCTCCGCCTCCCGGCTGATGTGGGTGCGCCTTGCCAGGTCCTTGAGGTAGACGAAGCCGACCACGTCGTCCTCGCTCTCCCCGGTCACCGGGATGCGCGAGAAGCCGCTGCGCAGCGCCAGCGTGGTGGCCTGACGGATGGTCTTGAAGCGCTCGATCATGACCAGTTCAGGCCGCGGCACCATCACCTCGCGGACGATGGTGTCGCCCAACTCGAAGACCGAGTGCACCATCCGGCGCTCGTCGTCCTCGATCAGCGACTCGGACTCGGCCAGGTCGACCATCGCCCGCAGCTCCGCCTCGCTCGCGAACGGGCCGCGCTTGAAGCCCTTTCCGGGTGTCAGCGCGTTGCCGAGCAGGATGAGCAGCCCCGGCACAGGACCCATCACCCGGGCCAGCGGCAGCAGGACGTAGGAGGCGGCCGTCGCGGTGTTCATCGGGTGCTGGCGGCCGATGGTGCGCGGCGAGACGCCGACGGCGACGTACGACACCAGCACCATCACGCCGATGGCGACGGCCAGCACCTGCCAGGTGCGGTCGAAGCCGCGGTCGCAGACCACGGTGATCAGTACGGCGGCTGCGGTCTCGCAGCCGACCCTGACCAGCAGCGCGACATTGAGGTAGCGGGTCGGGTCGGAGGCCACCGCCAGCAGGTTCGCGGCGCCCTTGCGGCCCGAGCGCAGCGCGTCCTCGGCGCGGAAGCGGGAGATCCTGGCGATGGCCGCCTCGGCGCAGGCGGCCAGCCAGGCGACGATGACGAGCAGGACTGCGGAGACGATCATGCGGTGCGCGCCGCCGTCAGTGGGTGGTGGGCGCCGGCGAGGGCCCCTCGATGCCGCGCTCGGCGCGCCAGGCGTCGAGGATGGACTTCTGCAGGCCGAACATCTCGGCCTTGTCGTCCGCCTCCTCGTGGTCGTACCCGAGCAGGTGGAGGACGCCGTGCACGGTGAGCAGCTGCAGCTCCTGGTCCATGGAGTGCCCGGTCGGCGCCTCCTCCCCCTGCCGCTTGGCGACCTCGGGGCACAGCACGATGTCGCCGAGCAGCCCCTGTGCGGGCTCCTCGTCCTCCTTGCCGGGACGCAGCTCGTCCATCGGGAAGGACATCACATCGGTGGGGCCCGGCAGGTCCATCCACTGCACGTGCAGCTGCTCCATGGCGTCGGCGTCCACCGCGATCACCGACAATTCCGACAGCGGATGGATGCGCATGTGCTGGAGCGCGTAGCGGGCGGCGTCGAGGACCGCCTGCTCGTCGATATCCCAGCCGGACTCGTTGTTGACGTCGATCGCCATGATGATGTGGTCGGTTACTTTCTCTTGGTCCGTGCGCCGTTGCGGCCGCCGCCTGCGCCACTGCCGCCGTCTTCCGCGGCGATCTCGTTGTCGTAGCGCTCGTAGGCGTCCACGATGCGTCCGACCAGCTTATGGCGCACCACGTCGGTGCTGGTCAGCCGGGAGAAGTGGACGTCCTCGACATCGGCGAGGATGTCCTGCACCTGGCGCAGCCCGCTTTTCGTGCCGTTCGGCAGGTCCACCTGGGTGACGTCACCGGTGATGACGATCTTGGAATCGAAGCCGAGCCTGGTCAGGAACATCTTCATCTGCTCGGCGCTGGTGTTCTGCGCCTCGTCCAGGATGATGAAGGCGTCGTTGAGCGTACGCCCGCGCATGTAAGCCAGCGGGGCGACCTCGATGGTGCCGGCGGCCATCAGCCGGGGGATCGAGTCCGGGTCGAGCATGTCGTGCAGCGCGTCGTAGAGCGGGCGCAGATACGGGTCGATCTTCTCGTAGAGGGTGCCGGGCAGGAAGCCGAGCCGCTCGCCCGCCTCGACCGCGGGCCGGGTCAGGATGATGCGGTTGACCTGCTTGGACTGGAGCGCCTGCACGGCCTTGGCCATCGCCAGGTAGGTCTTGCCGGTACCCGCGGGGCCGATGCCGAAGACGATGGTGTGCCGGTCGATGGCGTCGACGTACCGCTTCTGGTTGAGCGTCTTGGGGCGGATGGTGCGGCCGCGGCTGGACAGGATGTTCTGGGTGAGCACCTGGGCGGGTGTCTCGGCGTCCTGGTCCGCGGCGTCGCCGTTGGCCCGCAGCATGGCGATGGAGCGCTCGACGGCGTCCTCGGTCATGGGCTGGCCGGTGCGGAGGACCAGCATCATCTCGTCGAAGAGCCGCTGGACGAGTGCCACGTCGCCGGCCTCGCCGACGGCGCTGATCTCGTTGCCCCGTACATGGATGTCGACGGCCGGGAACGCCTGCTCGATCACGCGGAGGAGAGCGTCGCCAGATCCCAGGACGGTCACCATGGGGTGCTTGGCCGGTACGACGAAGTGGGCGCGCGCCTGTGGCGGCTGCGGCTGCTGCTTTGTCGGTGTCTGTGTCATGGGCCGGCGCTAGGGCCTGCTCATCCCGCTTTCTGCTGATCGAGGAAAGCCCGTTCGGGCCTTGGGTTACCAAGCCTACGACGTGGGCCGTCGGCCGCCGAGGGGATTAGGGGACGTCCGGCGGATCCTGCCGGGCCCGCGACGCCCGGCGGCCGGGCGGCCTGGGGTCATGCGCGGCGGAAGCCGATGGTGGGCACCGCCCGCGGCAGCGGCCAGCGGCGGGGGGCCGGCGGGATCAGGTCGTCGAGGAAGGCGTACCTCCGCAGCGCCTCCGCGGGGCTGCCCGCGGCGGTCTTGGCCCGCGTCCACCAGGCGGCGACCTCGGGCCAGCCGGGCGCGGACAGCGAGCCGCCGAACTCCTGGACGGACAGCGCGGCGCACAGCGAGCCGAAGGCGAGCCGGTCGGTGAGCGGCCAGCCGGCCAGGGTGCCGGTGACGAATCCGGCCACGAAGACGTCCCCCGCCCCTGTCGGGTCGAGGGCGTCCACGATGAGCGCGGGCACCTCGGCGGTCTCGCCGCTGCCCGAGTCCACGGCGACCGCGCCTTCGGCCCCGAGGGTGACCACGGCCAGCGGGACCCTTTCCGCGAGCTTGCGGGCGGCGGCGGCCGGGGTGGGGGTGCGGGTGTAGCGCATGGCCTCCTCCGCGTTGGGCAGGAAGGCGGCGCAGTGGTGCAGTCCGTCGAGGTCCGCCGGGTCCCAGCGGCCGGTGTCGTCCCAGCCGACGTCGGCGAAGACCTTGGTGCCGGTCGCGGCGGCGCGGCCGATCCACTCGCGGTCGGCTTCGGGCGCCGGCTCCTCGTCCGAGGCCCTTTCGCGCTGGCCGAGCGAGGCGACGGCCGCCCGTGCGGGCGGCGGGCAGGCGGGGACGGCCTCCTCGGGCGGCGGCGCCCGGTGCCCGTGGCTGACCATGGTGCGCTCGCCCTCGTAGGCCATCGAGACGGTGACCGGGGAGTGCCAGCCGGGGATGCGGCGGGAGGGCCCCAGGTCGACCCCCTCCCCCACCGACAGGCTCTCCCAGCAGTAGTCGCCGTAGACGTCGTCACCGAAGGCCGCGGCCAGGGTGGTGTGCAGGCCGAGCCGGGCGAGCGCCGTCGCCATGTTCGCCACCCCGCCGGGGCTGGAGCCCATGCCCCGCGCCCAGGACTCGGTGCCGCGCACGGGCGCGCTGTCGAGGCCGGTGAAGATGACGTCGAGGAAGACGGTGCCGGTGAGGTAGACATCGGTCGCCGGGTCCCCCGCGGCACGCAGCGTGCCGAGCGGGTCGAGAACGGGCTGGTCGTCCATGGAACACACTGTGCACGACAGCACTGACAGTGACGGGGATCCACGGGGAGGAGCAGGGGTGAAGCTCACGATTCTGGGCGGTGGCGGTTTCCGGGTGCCGCTGGTGCACCGGGCGCTGGCCGGCGACCCGCTGATCACCGAGGTGGTGCTGCACGACGAGGACCCGCGGCGGCTGCGGGTGGTGGCGGCGGTGCTGGCGGGCTCGGGGCCGGGCGGCCCGCAGGTGCGGCTCGCCGGTGATCTGGACGACGCGGTGCGGGGCGCGGACTTCGTCTTCTCCGCGATCAGGGTCGGCGGGACGGCGGGGCGGGTCCGCGACGAGCGGCTGCCGCTGGCCGAGGGGGTGCTCGGGCAGGAGACGGTGGGCGCGGGCGGGGTGCTGTACGGGCTGCGGACGCTGCCGGTCGCGGTGCGGATCGCCGAGCGGGTCCGGGCACTTGCGCCCGACGCGTGGGTGATCAACTTCACCAATCCGGCGGGCATGGTCACCGAGGCGATGTCCCGGGTGCTGGGGCCGCGGGTGATCGGGATCTGCGACTCCCCTGTGGGCCTGGTGCGGCGCGCCGCACGGGCGGCCGGCGCCGACCCGGACGCGCCGGACTTCGGCTACGACTACGTGGGCCTGAACCACCTGGGCTGGCTGCGCCGCCTCACCGTGGCGGGCCGCGACCTGCTGCCCGGCCTGCTGGCGGACCCGGCGGCGCTCGGCACCTTCGAGGAGGGGCGGCTTTTCGGTCCCGAGTGGCTCGCGGCGCTCGGCTCGCTGCCGAACGAATACCTGCACTACTACTACTTCCGCCGCGAGACGCTGGCCGCGGTGCGGTCCGCCGAGCACACCAGGGGGGAGTACCTCGACCGGCAGCAGGGCGCCTTCTTCGCGGCGGCGGACCGCGAGCCGTCCCGGGCGTTCGAGCTGTGGGAGGGTGCCAGGCGGCAGCGGGAGGAAACGTACGGCGCGGACAGCCGTGCGGCGAGCGGCGGCTGGCAGCGCGACCCGCACGACCTGGACGGCGGCGGTTACGACCGGGTGGCGCTCGCGCTGATGCGCGCGATCGCGCGGGACGAGCGGACCGTGCTGATCCTCAACGTTCCCGGTGGCGGGGCGCTGCCTTTCCTCGACGCCGGGGCGGTGGTGGAAGTGCCGTGCGAGGTGGGGGCGTTCGGGGCGCGCCCGTTGCCGGTGGCGGCGCCGGACGAGCACCAGGCCGGGCTGATGCTGGCGGTCAAGGCGGTGGAGCGGGCGGCCATCGAGGCGGCGGCGGGGGGATCGCGGCGGGCCGCGCTGCGGGCGCTGGCACTGCACCCGCTGGTGGACTCGGCCGCGGCGGCGTCGCGGATCCTCGACGCCGCCGGTTGGTGACACATCGGCGAACTCCGGTGAAACATCAGGGAAACAGCTTCTGACCTGCGATGTGACGATACGCGCGTAGACCTTGCTTGACCTGCCCGGATCAGTGGGTCTAACTTTCGCCGCACCAACCAGCGTTGAAGGAGCACCGTCATGTCCCGTGCCCGTCTGTCCCGCCGTTCGCTGGCACTGACCGCCGCCGCGGTCACCCTGGGCGCCACTTTCTACGGCGTCGGCGCCGCCACCGCGGACAACTCGGTGCCGCGCAGCGACAAGGAGATCCCCAACCTCACCGACGTGGTGAACGACATCAAGGCCTACTACGGCGACACGGTCGACGCCTCGGGCGAGCACTTCGCGTCGGCCGACAGCAGCTACGCCCGCCAGCTGGCCGGCATCGAGGCCAAGGCCAAGGCCGACCTGGCGCACGCGCTGCGCGACAACGGCCACGGCGGGCACGGCAGCCGGGGCAGGAAGTCGGCGATCGTGCTGGATGTCGACGACACCAGCGTGCTGACCTACAACTACGAGCTGGAGGTGGGCTTCAACTACACCCCCGCCAGCAACCAGGCCTACCTGGACACCAAGAACATGCCGGCGGTCTTCGGCATGGACACCCTGGCCAACTGGGCCGCCGACCAGGGCGTCACGGTCTTCTGGATCACCGGCCGCCCCGAGGCCCAGCGCGCCGACACCGTACGCAACCTGTCCGCGGTCGGCTACAAGGCCGCGCCCGACACCGCGCACCTCTACCTCAAGAACAACGCGGCCCCGCCGGCGTACCTGAGCTGCGGCTCGACCTGCACCACCATCCAGTACAAGTCCGGCACCCGGGCGCACATCGAGTCGCTGGGCTACGACATCATCGGCAACTTCGGCGACCAGTACAGCGACCTGTCCGGCGGTTACGCGGACAAGTCCTTCAAGCTGCCCAACCCGATGTACTTCCTGCCGTAGGCGCAGCCGAACCCGTCCCCGTGGTCAGCCACGACGGGAGTGGGAGCGCGGCGGTCCCGGGCTCAGCGGCGGCTGGGCACCGGGACCCGCACCAGGTCGGCCGCGATGGTCAGGCCGCCGGTGTAGCCGGCCGCCCTGGCCTGCTCCTCGAAGCCCGCGGGCTCCGGGTAGCGCTGCGAGAAGTGCGTCAGCACCAGGTGGCGCACGCCCGCGTCGCGGGCCACCGCCGCGGCCTGACCGGCGGTCAGGTGGCCGAACTCCTCGGCCATCCGGGCGTCCTGGTCCTGGAAGGTCGACTCGATCACCAGCAGGTCGCAGCCTTCGGCCAGCTCCGGCACCGCGTCGCAGAGCCTGGTGTCCATCACGAAGGCGAACCGCTGGCCCGGCCGCGGCTCGCTGACCTCGGCGAGGGTGACGCCGTTCAGCTCGCCCTCGCGCTGGAGGCGGCCGATGTCGGGTCCCGCGATGCCGTGTTCCGCCAGCCGGGCGGGCAGTATCCGGCGCCCGTCGGGTTCGGTGAGCCGGTAGCCGTACGCCTCGACGGGGTGGGAGAGCCGGCGCGCCTCCAGGGTGAAGTCCGGTGTCACGGCGAGCACCCCGTCGCCGGTGACGGGCTGCTCGCGCAAGGGCACCGTCTCGCGGTAGGCGGTGGCGTGCCGCAGCCGGTCGAAGTAGCGCTGCCCGCCGGCCGGGTAGTGGGCGGTGACCGGATGCGGCACCCGGTCGAGGTTGATGCGCTGGATCACCCCGGCAAGGCCGAGCGAGTGATCGCCGTGGAAGTGGGTGACGCAGATCCTGGTCAGGTCGTGCGCGGACACCCCGGCGTGCAGCATCTGGCGCTGGCTGCCTTCGCCGGGGTCGAAGAGGATGCCCTCGCCGTCCCAGCGCAGCACGTAGCCGTTGTGGTTGCGCTGCCGGGTCGGGACCTGGCTGGCGGTGCCGAGGACGACGAGTTCGCGAGCGGACATCGGTTCCGGCGGCGGGGCCGCCTCAGACCAGCCGCTGGAGGTCGCGGCCGCCGAGCACATGGGCGTGGGCGTGGAAGACGGTCTGCCCAGCGCCGGGGCCGGTGTTGAAGACGACCCGGTAGCCGCTGCCGTCGACCTTCTCCTGCGCCGCGACCTCCCCGGCCTCGCGCAGGACGTCGACGACCGCGCCGGGGTCGGCCGCCGCCAGGGCCGCGGCGTCCGGGTAGTGCACCCGGGGGATGACCAGGACGTGGGTCGGCGCCTGCGGGTTGATGTCCCGGAAGGCGAGGGTGGTCGGCGTCTCGCGGACGATCGTGGCGGGGATCTCACCCGCGACGATCTTGCAGAACAGGCAGTCGGCCTGGGGCTCTCCCGCCATGGCGGGGCTCCCTTCTCGGGGCGTACGGGGCTTCGCATCGTACCGGCCCGCGACCTCCGCAAGATCCACCCCTGCCGGTCGGACCCGCCGCGGCCGGCGGGATGCGCCGCGCGCCGGCCGGGCCTGTCGCCTCTCGGCCGGAACCGCCGTCAACCGGCCGGATCCGCCCTCGGCCCCGACCGCCCGTTCGGTCACGGGGGGTCACCACTCCCGCGGGTGGCACCGGCCCGCCGGCCGGCCAGGGAGGCCGGGGCGCCGCTCGGGCGACCCGGCAAAACAACGGGACATTTGCGGTCATGGTGGGGCGTCTCGCGTGGCTGCCGCCGAAACGCCCCTCCGGTCGGCCGCCGCCACTATCGCGGCGACCCAGCGCTGTTCACGGAAGGACAAGTACGGGTCGTCGGCCCTGACTTGCAGCCGCCGCCACAGATCCGCCCTGGTCCACGCGGTGAACCTGCGGTGAGCGGTGGCGGGTGAGACATCGAAGCGTGGCGGCAGCTGCCGCCACGGACACTCGGACATCAGGACGTACACCACGGCCGTGAACACCCGGCGCTCGTCCAGTGGCGCGGTACCCCCGCCCTGGCGCCGGCCGGTAAAGGCCGGGAGCAGCGACTCCACCAGGTCCCATAAGTCATCGGTCACCAATCGCTGAGCCAGATCAAACACCATGCGACACCGGTAAAACATCGTTCCCACTAAACACAGCCACGTGAGACACCTTCCCCGTCGATGACTCCCGAGCATTCCGGGATCCTGCGCCGACTATGACACCGCCGCCGCGCTTCCGTCCACGGAACCCGGATCATCACGGAACGCATAATGCGGCTTTCCCAATAGGATTTGATCTTGGCCGCGAGCGGCCGAATACGCTCCGTTGACCCGTTGACACGCTTCCGTGTCCCATGTAAATCTGTCGGGGCCGGAGACGAGGGAAGCCCCGTTTCCGAATGGACCGGTGAACGCACCATCTTGTGGCCAAAGCATTCCCTTTTCTTTCTGATACGCCCGAGAAATCGGGACGCCGCCGAATTGTCGGACGGCGAAGTGCACCGCCTGAGAGAAGGAGTCCGCCATGAAGAAGATCACCGTTCGCAAGGCCGGCACCGTACGTCTGACCTCGGCCGCCGCCTCGGCCTACTGCTGCGGCGCCAGCTGAGTCACCGGCCCGGGCCGGTCCCGTACTCGGGACGGCCCGGGCCGAGCCCGCACGGCCCGGGCCACCTGAGCACGACAGCCCCATACAGCGCGACCGCAGTCCCGACAGCCGCCTGCGACCCGTACCAGTGAGGCAGATATGGCAACGGTTTCCCCGGATCTCGACAGGCCGGTGCGGCTGCACCCGCTGACTTATCTGGAGGAGGGCGAGGAGGTCACCGTCGGCCGTGCCGACATCGACTCCTACGGACTCTTCCCGGTGGACGGCGCCGCGCTGCTGCGCCGCCTCGAAGCCGGCGAATCACCCAACGCCGCCGCCCGCTGGTACACCGAGACCTACGGCGAGCAGGTGGACGTCGCGGAATTCCTCGAGGTCCTGGAGGAGCTCGAGCTGCTGGTCAAGGACGGCGAGGAAGCGGTCGCCGCGGCCGGTCCCGTGCGCTGGCAGCGCCTCGGGCGGGCGGTCTTCTCACCCGTCGCCTGGGCGGCCTACGGCCTGCTGGTCGTCGCCGCCCTGATCGCCGCGATCCGCACCCCGGACCTGGTGCCGCGCTACCAGCACCTGTTCTTCACCCACTCCTCGCTGGTGGTGCTCACCCTCGGCATCGTGCTCGGCCAGGTGCCGTGGATCCTCGCCCACGAGGCCTTCCACGCCCTCGCGGGCCGCAGGCTCGGCCTGAACTCGACCCTGTCGATCGGCCGGCGCTTCTACTACGTCGTCTTCGTGACCGCGCTGGACGGCCTGGTGGCGGTGCCCCGCCGCAAGCGCTACCTGCCGATGCTGGCCGGCATGCTGCTGGACGTCCTGGTGATCTGCGGACTGACCCTCGGCGCGGCAGGGCTGCACGGCTCCGGCGGTGCGGCCGGTGTGGTCTACCGGCTGCTGCTGTCCATGGCCTTCGCGGTGGTGCTGCGGCTGGCCTGGCAGTTCTACTTCTTCCTGCGCACGGACCTGTACTACCTGGCGATCACCGTCCTGGGCTGCAACGACCTGCAGACCGTCGCCCGCCAGCAGCTCCGCAACCGCTTCGCGCGGCTGGTCAGGCGGCCCGACCGCGCGGTCGACGAGTCCGGCTGGACCGACCGGGACCGCGACGTCGCCCGCTGGTACTCCTGGCTCATGCTGGCCGGCTACGTCTTCTTGACCACGACCCTGCTGACCGCCGTCATCCCGACCGGCGTGAAGGTGACGCGGATGGCCGTGCACAAGCTCCACACGAACCTCTCGCCGGCCAGCGTCGCCGACGTGATCGTCTTCCTGATCCTCAACTTCGGCGAGCTGATCCTGGCCGGCTACCTGGCCGTCCGGAGCCGGCGGCGCAGGACCAGGACAGCGGCGGCCCCCGCCGCGTCACCCGCGCAGGCCGCCTGACCCGCCGGGCACCCCGCCACCAGCCAAGGAGACCGTCGCATGGACCAGGCAGAATCCCGCCACCACTGGGTGCACGGCGGCACGCGGCAGGACCGGGCCGCGACCGTACGCGCCCTCACCCTGGCGCCACCGCTCCTGCCGTCCGGCCTGCTGCCGCCCGTCGACGCGCACCGCAGGCTGCGCGGCCCGTACACCGCGGCCAACGCCGTGGTCCGTGCGCTGGTGCCGGAGGTGCTGCGGCGGGACGCGGCCCCGGTACGCCGCTACGACATCGAGGTGCTCTCCGTGGCGCCCGAACTCGGCGACCAGGTGCCCAACTCGCGCGAGACGCTGACCTCGATGGCGCTGCCCGCCGAGCGCACCCGCTACTACGCCCGGCTGCGGACCAAGCGGATCGCCAACGGCCTGGCCGAACTCGTCCGCGACACGCTCCCCGCGGACGGCCCGCGCACCCTGGTGGTGGAGAACGCCGAGCACGCCGAGGCCACCGACGTCGAGTTCCTGGCCGCCCTGGTACGGCGGATCGACCCGGCCCGGCTCAGCGTCGTGATCTGCTCGGGCGAGGGCGAAGGGCTGGACGAGCGCCTGCGGTCGGTGCTGGACGCGCGTGCCCTGCGGACCGCCGCGGACGGCGCCGCGGGACAAGCCGAGCCGGACCACCGGGACGCCTGGGCGTACGTCAGCGGCGAGTGCCTGGCGCAGGAGCCCGGCGCGCGGGCCGGCTACGACGCGCTGGCGCCCGCGGAAAGGGCCGCGCTCCACGACCGGCGGGCCGCGGAGCTCCGCGATGCCGGCGACTTCTCCTACGGCCTCGGCGCGCTCCCCTACCACCTCGCCCTCGGCAGCGACCCGGCGGGCGCCGCCCTCCCCGTGCTGCTGGCGGCAGCCGACCACTGCCTGGTGAACGGCTTCTACGACGCCGTCGTCGAATACGGCACCCGGGCATTCGCACTGCTCGACGACGCACCGGACGACACGTTGTGGTGGAAGTTCGCGGTCAAACAAGGGCTCGCCCTCTCGATATTGTCCAGGACCCGGGAGGCCGAGGAAATATACGACCGCGCAAGACTGCAGTACACGGATCCGGCGGTCCACATGGCATGCGCCTATTCCACGGCAATGCTTTACACCCGCCACAATGACCCGGCCGACCGTGACGAGAAGAAAGCAAAAGCCCTGCTGAACGGCGCGGTGGCCACCGCATCGCTGCTGCCCGACCGGGTCGAACGCGCCTTCCAGAGCGCCTTCTACAAGAACGGCCGTGCCCTGGTCGAGGTCAATCTCGGCGACCCGCAGGAAGCGCTGCGGCTGGTCACCGAATGCATCGACGACCTGGACCGGCGGCTGAACCCCGACGAGCACCGCCTGCACCGGTCGGTGCTGAAGAACAATCGCGCACGCGTCTACGTCGGCCTCGGCCGACTGGACGAGGCGCTGGCCGACTACGCGGTGGTCATCGACCAGGACCCCAACCACGCCGAGCACTACCTGGAGCGCGGCAACATCCTGCGCCGCCTCGGCCGCCCCGCGGAGGCACTCGCCGACTACGAGCGCGCGATGCGGCTCTCCCCGCCCTTCCCCGAGATCTGCTATAACCGCGGCGACCTGCGGCTGTCCGAGGGCGACACGGACGGGGCGCTCGACGACTTCAGCTACGTCATCGACCTCGAACCGGACTTCGTGGACGCCTACATCAACCGGGCGGGGCTGCACCTGGACGAGGGCCGCCAGGACGCCGCCCGGCAGGACGCCGAGACCGGGCTGCTGCTCGACCCCGACAACGCCTACCTGCACGTCGTCCTCGGCCAGGTGCACGCCGAGCGGGAGGACCACGCGGCAGCCGAGGAGGCCTACGACCGGGCGGTCGCCGCGGACCCGACGCTGGTGGCCGCGCTGTCCGGCCGGGCCACCGTCCGCTACGAGCGCGGCCGGCCGGACGCCGCGCTCGACGACCTGACCCGCGCCGTCGAGCTGGCCCCTGACGACGCGGCGCTGCGCTACAACCGGGCCTTCCTCCACCAGGCCCGCGAGGACTGGCAGAACGCGATCGCCGACCTGGAGGCCGCCGCGGCCCTGGCCCCCGACGACGAGGACATCGCCGCCGCGCTCAAGACCTGTCGTGTGACGACGGGCGCGGCGTGACCACCACCGGGCCGGCCGTCCGCGCGACGGCCGGCCCGCCGCTCCCCCCGGCCCGGCCCGCGCCTGCGGGCCCTGCGGAACAGCGGGCACTGCGCGACGTTCTCGGCCGCTACGCCACCGGGGTCGCCGTCGTCACCACGCGATACCGCGGCATGCCGGCCGGGGTGACCGTCAACTCCTTCACCTCGGTCTCCCTCGACCCGCCGCTCGTCCTGTGGTGCCTGAACGCGGCGTCCGGCAGCCGTGCCGCCTTCACCGGCGCGGAGCACTTCGCGGTGAACGTGCTGGCGGCCGGCCAGGGCGATCTGGCGACCCGCTTCACCTGCCCGGGCGACCGCTTCGCCGGCCTGCCGCCGCACAGCGGGCCGCACGGCCTGCCGCTGCTGCCGGGCGCGGTCGCCGTACTGCTCTGCCGCCGCACCAGGGTGCTGCCCGCGGGCGACCACCTGCTGCTGCTCGGCACCGTCGAGAGCCACAGCCGCACGCCCGGGCCCGCGCTGCTTTTCGCCGACGGCAGTTACCACAGCGGCCCCGGCTGAGGGCTGTCCCGCGCCCGGCGGCCCCCGTGCGCGTCACTGCCCGGGCAGCGGGGGCAGCGACGGCGCGGTCTTCGCCGGGGAGGTCTCCAGGGCGGCCAGCGCCAGCGAGATCGCCGCGTCGAGCTGGGGGTCCTCGCCCGCGGCCCAGTGCTGCGGGGCGCGGACCACCTCCACGTCCGGGTCGACGCCGTGGTTCTCCACGTCCCAGCCGTAACCCTCCAGCCAGAAGGCGTACTTGGGCTGGGTCACCCCGGTGCCGTCGACCAGCTGGTAGCGGCTGTCGATGCCGATCACACCACCCCAGGTGCGGGTGCCGACGACCGGGCCGATGCCCAGGGCGCGGATCGCCGCGTTGACCACGTCGCCGTCGGAGCCGGAGAACTCGTCGGCCACCGCGACGATCGGCCCCCGCGGGGCGTCCTGCGGGTAGCTGACCGGGTGGGCGCCGCGCGGCAGGTCCCAGCCGACGATGCGCCGGGCCAGCTTCTCGATCACCAGCTGCGAGGTGTGGCCGCCGCGGTTCTCCCGCAGGTCCACCACCAGGCCCTCGCGCGTCACCTCCACCCGCAGGTCGCGGTGCAGCTGCGCCCAGCCGCTGCCGACCATGTCGGGCACGTGCAGATAGCCGAGCCGGCCGCCGGACTCCTCGTGCACGCGGGCCCTGCGCCCGGCCACCCAGTCGTGGTAGCGCAGCGGCTCCTCGTCGCCGAGCGGCACCGCCACCACGTGCCGGACAGGTCCGCCCGCCGCGGCGGCGACCGACAGCTCGACCGGCTTGCCCGCGGTGCCCACCAGCAGCGGGCCGGGGCCGGCCACCGGGTCCACCGGGCGGCCGTCGACCGCGAGCAGCACGTCGCCCGCGCGTACCGCCACGCCAGGCGCCGAGAGCGGGGAGCGGGCGTGCGGGTCGGAGGACTCGCCGGGCAGCACCCGGTCGACCCGCCAGCGCCCGTCGCCCGCGGGCGAGATGTCCGCGCCGAGCAGCCCCTGCCGGTGCAGCGGGTCGCGGTAGCCGCCGGGCGGGGTGACGTAGGCGTGCGAGGTGCCCAGCTCGCCGTGCAGCTCCCACAGCAGGTCGACCAGGTCGTCGTGGGTGGCGATCCGGTCGAGCAGCGGGCGGTAGCGGTCGGCGACGCCGTCCCAGTCGAGGCCGCCCATGTCGGCTCGCCAGAAGTTGTCCCTGGCCAGCCGGTGGGTCTCGGCGAACATCTGCCGCCACTCGTCCTGCGGGTGCACGGTCACCCGGATCCTGGACAGGTCCACGGTGACCGAGCCGCCCGACTCGTCGTCCGGGTCCGCCTTGCTGTCGGCCGGCACCACCCGCAGCCGGCCGCCACCGCTGAGCAGCACCTTCGAGCCGTCGCCCGTCACCGCGAAGTCGTCGGCGTCCTCGGCGATCTCCTCCATCCGCAGCTGCGCCAGGTCGTAGCGCTCCAGCAGGGTGCCGGGCGGCTCCGCCTCGGGTGTGGCGAGGGCCGAGCCGAGGGTGCCGACCAGCGGGTGCCTGAGCCACAGCACGCCGCCCTTGGCCGCGCGCAGCCCCGAGTAGCGGCTCGCCTCGACCGGGAAGGGCACGATCCGGTCGGCCAGCCCCTCGGTGTCCACCCGGGTGACGGGGGTGCGCGGGCCGTCGCCCTTGCTGTCGCCGTCGCCCTTGTCGCGGCCCTTGTCCTCGTCGCCCTTGCCGCCGCCGTCCCCCTCGTCCTCGTCCGGCTCGTACGGCCTGCCGTGCCGCTGCGGCCCGAAGGGCGAAGGGGTCGTCGCGGCCAACGTGATCAGGTACGGGCGGCAGGCGTTGGCGAAGGACAGGTCGAAGACATGGGCGTCGTAGACCGGGTCGAAAGCCCGCTCGGACAGGAACGCCAGATGGCGCCCGTCGGCGGTGAAGGCGGGGGCGTAGTCGTTGAAGCGCAGCGGTGTCGCGTCGATCACCGCGAGGTCCGCGGTGGCGGCGAGCTTCAGCTGCCGCAGCGTGCCGGGGCCGGGCGCCGACCAGGCGAGCCACGCGGAGTCCGGCGAGAAGGCGAGCCCGGTGGCGTCCCCCGCATCGCTGGACGCGACCTCGCGGACCTCGCCGGTCTGCGTCTCCACCAGCAGTACCCGGCCGTCGTGCGACGCGACCGCGATGCGGTGCCCGTCGGGCGACACCTCGATCTCCAGCACCCTGCCGAGCCGCCCGGCGGCCAGCCGCCGCGGTGCGGTGCCGGCCGGCACGCCCACCGCGGGGGCCACTTCGAGGGCGTCCTCGCCGCCGTCCGCGTCGGTCACCCACACCACGTGCTGCTCGCCGTCCGCACCGCCGGGCGCGAAGACCCGGGGGTGCCGGGTCCGCACCCCGGGCTGCGCGGCCAGCGCGCGGGCCGGACCGCCCCTGTGGGTGACCCAGTGCGTGGTGCCGCGGATCTCCACCGCGCTGCCGCGGCCCGTGTGGTCGGGGCGGGCGTCGCCCACGTAGTGCGCGGCGCGCACCGGGTGCGGCTGGAGGTCGGTGCGCTGGCCGCCGAGGGCGATGTCCAGCGGGCGCGGCCCGGCGTCCGCCAGGTCGTCCAGCAGGTGCAACCGCCCGCCCGCGGTCCAGGCCACCCGGACGCCGTCCGTACCCGCGTGCCGGGCGTAGAAACCGTCGAGGGCGCTGTGCCTGCGCAGGTCGGAGCCGTCCGGGAGGCTGGAGTAGAGCGCGCCGACGCCCTCGTGGTCGGACAGGAAGGCGATCCGCCCGCCCACCCACATCGGGCACTCGAGATTCCCGTCGAGCCCCGCGTGCAGCCGCCCGAACTCCCCGCTGCCGTCCGGGTCGAGCCACAACTTCCCCGCGGTGCCGCCGCGGTAGCGCTTCCAGTACGCCGCCTCGCGCCCCATCGGCACCGAGAGCAGCAGCACCGCGCCGCCGGGGCCGTACGCCAGGTCGCCGACCGGGCCGTAGGGCAGCGTCGCGCCCTGGCTGCCGTCCAGCGGGACCGTACGCGCCCAGGTGCGGCGGGATGACGGCTGGCCGTGCGCGGTGGTCGCGACCAGCTCACCGTCCGGCGTCCAGCCGCGCACCGCCGTCCGGGGGTCGCCCCAGTACGTCAGCCGGCGTGAGGGGCCGCCGTCGAGCGGCGCCGCGTGCACCTCGGGGGCGCCGTCCCTGGTCGACGTCCACGCCACCAGGTCGCCGCCCGGCGCCACTCTCGGCCGCCCGACCGGCATGTTGTCCGCGCTCACCCGCCAGGCACGCCCGCCGTCCAGCGGCGCGACCCACACGTCGTCCTCCGCGGTGAAGGCGATCAACTCGCCGTGCGGGTGCGGGTGCCTGAGGTACGAGGGCTGCGGCGCCTGGCGGTTCACGCTCGGCTGCTTCGGTGTCGGGTGCGTCACCAGGCCAGCCTAACTTCGATCAACTCGTCGCCGGAGTGCGCTTTCCGCAGTCCCCGAGCCCCGTCACGTCGAACACCCGGCGCGAGCCGACGGTCGCGGTCAAGTGGCCGCGCACGCAGGTGTTGTCCAACTGCTCGGTCACCTTGCCCTTCACCGAGATCTTCTGCTGGTCGTCCGTCCGCCCCAGGCAGTCGACGGACGCCTGCTTCGTGCCCGTCGACGCGCTGCACGACAGCCACTGCACCTTCACGTCGTCCGCTTTCAAGGCGTGGGTGGCCAACTGATCCGTCGTCGCGGACACCGCGCTGCTGCCGAGTCCGTCCGCCGGATCGCATGCCGCCACCGACACCGCCGCGGCGGCCAGCAGCGTCCCGACCGCCCATCTTCTGCCGCTCTTTCCCATCCCCCAACGGTCCTGCGGCCCTGCCCGCCGGTCCATCCCCCACACGGCCGATTCGCACCCTTACGGGACCGGGCCCGACCCGCCACCCCAGCGTCTCACTGTGCGGTCGGCGTCTCATCCAGTGGTCCGCGCGAGATGCGATCACCGCGGCCGCGCGGTGCGGTGGAGGGACGGCCCGCGATCCCGCCCGGAGGAGACCCATGGGGTACATCACCGTCGGCAGCGAGAACTCGACCACGGTCGAGCTGTACTACGAGGACCACGGCGAAGGGCAGCCCGTCGTCCTCATCCACGGGTACCCGCTCAGCGGGGCCTCCTGGGAGCGCCAGATCCCCGTCCTGCTCAAGGCGGGACACCGCGTCATCACCTACGACAGGCGCGGCTTCGGCAGGTCGAGCCAGCCCTCGGCCGGCTACGACTACGACACCTTCGCCGCCGACCTCAAGGTCCTGGTCGACCGGCTCGACCTGCGCGACGCGGTCCTGGCCGGATTCTCCATGGGCAGCGGCGAGGTCACCCGCTACCTGGGCAGCTACGGCTCCGAGCGGGTCGCCAAGGCGGCGCTCTTCGGGCCGATCCCGCCCTTCCTGCTCCGCACCGACGACAATCCCGACGGGGTCGAGCAGTCGGTCTTCGACGGCCTCAGGGACGGGATCGTCGCCGACCGGCCGGCCTTCCTCAAGGCCTTCCTCGACGACTTCAACAACGTCGACAAGCTCGGCGGCGGGCGGATCAGCGAACAGGCGTGGCAGCAGCAGTGGAACGTCGCGGCCGGTGCGTCGCCCATCGCCACCCTGGCCTGCGTCTCGTCCTGGCTCACCGACTTCCGCGCCGACGTCCAGCGCAACGACGTGCCCACGCTCGTGGTCCAGGGCAACGACGACCGCATCCTCCCGATCGCCTCGACCGGGCGGCGGCTGCCCGCACTGCTCAAGGACTGCCGGTTCGTCGAGATCGAAGGGGGCCCGCACAACATCGGCTGGACCCACGCGGACGAGCTGAACTCGGCCTTCACCGGATTCCTGTCCGAATCCTGAGGCCGCGGGCCGCGGGCCGCGGGCCGCGGATCGCGGGAAGCCGCCCGCAGGCCCCGCGGGCCAGGACGTCAGGACCAGCGACCGGTGCGGGTGAGCAGCAGCGCGGTGGCGGCGACGCCTGCCGTGGAGGTACGCAGCACCGTCGGCCCGAGACGGTAGGCGGCGGCGCCCGCTGCCGCGAAGGCCGCGAGTTCGTCAGGCGACACCCCGCCCTCGGGGCCCACGACCAGCACCACGGACCCCGACGAGGGCAGTGCCGCGCCGGCCAGCGCGGCGGCACCCTCCTCGTGCAGGACCCCGGCGAAGTCCGCGCCGCCGAGCAGCGCGGCGACCTGCCGGGTCGTCATCAGCTCACCGACCGAGGGAAAGCGCAGCCGCCGCGCCTGCTTGGCCGCCTCCCGGGCGGTGGCACGCCACTTCGCCAGCGACTTGGCGCCGCGCTCCCCCCGCCACTGCGTCACGCAGCGGGACGCCGCCCACGGCACGACCGCGTCGACCCCCGCCTCCGTCATCGTCTCGACGGCCAGCTCGCCGCGGTCGCCCTTGGGCAGCGCCTGGACGACGGTGATCCGCGGAGCGGGCTCGTCCTCCTCCCGGACGCCGCGCACGTCGACATCCAGCTCGTCCTTGCCGCGTGCCGCCGCCACGACGCCGTGGGCGCCCCGCCCGGCGCCGTCCGTCAGGACGACCTCCTCGCCGGGCTGCAACCGCCGTACGGACACAGCGTGCCGGCCCTCGGGCCCGTCCAGGGTGATCCTGGACGGGCCGCCGTCCAGAGCGGCGGGCTCCACCAGGAAGACAGGTGCGGTCACGGTCCGACCTCCCTGGCCGCCTGGAGTTCGGCGACCAGCAGCTCCACCAGGTGCCCTGCGGACACCTCGCGGGCCAGCCGGTGGCCCTGCCCGGCCCACAGCGCCATCGCCTGCGGGTCACCGGCGGCGGCCGCGGCCTTGCGCAGCGGTGCGGTCAGATGGTGTATCTGCGGATAGCCGCGCGGTGCGTACGGACCGTGCTCGCGGACGAAGCGGTTGACCAGCGCGCGGGCCGGGCGGCCGGAGAAGGCGCGGGTCAGCTCGGTCCTGGCGAAGACCGGGTCGGTGATCGCCCGCTTGTGCAGCGGGTCCGCGCCGGACTCGGGGCAGACAAGGAAGGCCGTACCGAGCTGGGCGGCGTCCGCGCCCGCCGCGAACACCGCCGCGATCTGGCCGCCCCGCATCAGGCCCCCGGTCGCGATCAGCGGCAGCTGCACCGCCTCGCGCACCTGCGGCAGCAGCGCCAGCAGACCGGTGCCCGCGCCGTCGAACTGCGGTTCGTCCCGGTGGGTGCCCTGGTGGCCGCCGGCCTCCACGCCCTGCACGCACACCGCGTCGGCGCCGGCCCACTGCGCGGCCAGCGCCTCCGGCACCGAGGTGGCCGTGACCACCGTGTACGTACCGGCCTTCCGGAAGGCGTCGAGCACCGACCGGGCCGGGCAGCCGAAGGTGAAGCTCACCATCGGCACCGGGTCCTCCAGCAGGATCGCGACCTTGGCGTCGTACGCGTCGTCCGAGCCCGCGTCGGGGTCGCCGAGCGCTGTCGCGTACCAGGCCTCCTCGCCGGCGAGCTGCTCGGCGTAGACGGCCACGGCGGAAGGGTCGGTGGCCCCGGGCTGGGGCATGAACAGATTCACCCCGAACGGGTGGGTGCTCTGGTCGCGGAGCTGCCGGATCTCCTCGTACATCGCCTCCGGCGTCTTGTACCCGGCCGCCAGGAAGCCCAGCCCGCCGGCCGCCGCCACCGCTGTCGCCAGCCGCGGGTTGGCTGCACCGCCGGCCATCGGGGCCTGGACGATCGGGTACGCCGAGAAGGAAGTCAGACTGGGCGCGGACATGGGGCTAGCCTGCCATGCGCTCGGCGCGCGGCCGCACATCGCCCCCGGCGCCGGGGTGCCCACCCGCCCGGTTCGCGCCACGCCCGCCGGTGCCCGCCGGGGGCGCGGGGAACGGCACGGGCAACCCACCACGACCATCGCGTGACGACGACCACGACCACCCCCAGGGACGCGGGGAACAGCGCGGGCAACCCACCACGACCGGTGGGCCGTCCGCGACAGCAGCAGCCCCTTGGGGTCGGTGACGACCCGCGCCCCGTGCGGGGGTTGTCGCGCGGTTCCCCGCCCCCGGCGGCCACCCCCTGCCGAAGGGGAACCGGGGCGCCCGCGCCCCGGGGGGGACGGCGATCCCTCTGGCGGAAGGGAGTGCGCGCCACCCGCGCCCGGGGCGGGGAAGGGGATGCGGCCGGGGCTATCGGCCGTTGAAGGCGTCCTTCAGGCGGGAGAAGAGGCCCTGCTGGCCCGGCGCGAACTGGCCCGTCGGGCGTTCTTCGCCGCGGAGTTTGGCGAGGCGGCGGATCAGGTCCTCCTGGTCGGCGTCGAGCTTGTGCGGGGTCACGACCTCGACGTGGACCACGAGGTCACCGCGGCCGCCGCCGCGCAGGTGCGTGATGCCGCGCTGGTGCAGCGGGATCGACTGGCCTGACTGCGTACCGGGCCGGATGTCGATCTCCTCGAGACCGTCGAGCGTCTCCAGCGGGCACTTCGTGCCGAGTGCGGCGGCCGTCATCGGGATGGTGACCGTGCAGTGCAGGTCGTCGCCGCGGCGCTGGAAGACCAGGTGCGGGACTTCGCGGATCTCGACGTAGAGGTCGCCGGCGGGGCCGCCGCCGGGGCCGACCTCGCCCTCGCCCGCGAGCTGGATACGGGTGCCGTTGTCCACGCCCGCGGGGATCTTGACGGTGAGCGTGCGGCGGGACCGCACCCGTCCGTCGCCTGCGCACTCCGGGCACGGCGTGGGCACGACGGTGCCGAAGCCCTGGCACTGCGGGCAGGGCCTGGACGTCATGACCTGGCCGAGGAAGGAGCGGGTGACCTGGGACACCTCGCCGCGGCCGCGGCACATGTCGCAGGTCTGCGCGGCGGTGCCGGGCGCGGCCCCTTCGCCGTTGCAGGTCCCGCAGGTCACCGCGGTGTCGACCTGGATGTCCTTGGTGGTGCCGAAGGCCGCCTCTTCGAGGTCGATCTCCAGCCGGATCATGGCGTCCTGCCCGCGCCGGGTGCGCGAGCGCGGTCCGCGCTGCTGCGACTGCCCGAAGAAGGCGTCCATGATGTCGCTGAAGTTCCCGAAGCCCTGCCCGAAGCCCGCGCCCGCGCCACCGCCGGCGGCGGACAGCGGGTCGCCGCCGAGGTCGTAGACCTGCTTCTTCTGCGGGTCGGAGAGCACCTCGTAAGCGGCGTTGATCTCCTTGAACCGCTCCTGCGTCTTGGGGTCGGGGTTGACGTCAGGGTGCAGTTCCCGGGCGAGACGGCGGAAAGCCTTCTTGATCTCGTCCGGACCTGCGTCGCGGCGCACGCCTAGTACGGCGTAGTAGTCCGTGGCCACTTACGACTCCGCCAGGATCTGTCCGACGTAACGTGCCACTGCGCGTACCGCTCCCATCGTTCCGGGGTAGTCCATGCGGGTCGGTCCGACCACGCCGAGTTTGGCGACTGCCTCGTCGCCCGAACCGTAGCCGACCGCCACCACCGAGGTGGAGTTGAGGCCCTCGTGAAAATTCTCATGACCGATCCGGACGGTCATGGTGGAGTCCTTGGCCTCGCCGAGCAGTTTGAGCAGCACCATCTGCTCCTCCAATGCTTCGAGCACCGGCCTGATCGTCAGCGGGAAGTCGTGGTTGAACCTGGTCAGGTTGGCAGCGCCGCCGAGCATGATGCGCTCTTCCGTCTGCTCGACCAGGGTTTCCAGCAGGGTGGCGAGCACTCCGGCGACCGCGGGGCGGTCGTCGGGGTCGAAGCTCTCCGGCACGTCCTGGACCAGCGGCGGCACGTCGGCGAAGCGGCGGCCGACGACCCGGCTGTTGAGCCGGGCCCGCAGGTCGGCGAGCACCGTCTCGCCGACCGGGGCGGGGCAGTCGATCAGCCGCTGCTCGACCCGTCCGGTGTCGGTGATGAGCACCAGCATGATGCGGGCGGGCGCGAGCGCCAGGAGTTCCACGTGCCGCACCGAGGACCGGGTCAGCGACGGATACTGCACGACGGCGACCTGCCGGGTGAGCTGCGCGAGCAGCCGCACGGTCCTGGCCACGACGTCGTCCAGGTCGACCGCGCCGTCCAGGAAGTTCTGGATCGCCCGGCGCTCGGCGGACGACAGCGGCTTGACGCCGGCCATCTTGTCCACGAACAGCCGGTATCCCTTGTCGGTGGGGATACGGCCGGCACTGGTGTGCGGCTGGGCGATGTAGCCCTCGTCCTCCAGCACCGCCATGTCGTTGCGCACGGTGGCCGGGGACACGCCGAGCCGGTGACGCTCCGTGAGTGCCTTGGAACCGACCGGCTCCTCGGTGCCGACGTAGTCCTGAACGATGGCACGCAGGACTTCGAGTCTGCGTTCGCTCAGCATCGCGCACCTCCAACCGCCATGTTCCCGGCCTGGCACTCCGCCGTTTCGAGTGCCAGCTTTCCCGCAGCAAGTGTACGGCGAGGCGGCAAGGGCTCGGCAAGGGTGCGGCACACCGGGTACGCGGAGGTGGCGGCCCGCGGCCCCGCGGCGGCGATAGCGTCACCCCGTGGAATCTGTGGAGCGCACGGAGGATCCGGGTTCGGGTGGTTCTGTCTGGGAGCAGCTGGCTCCCGGGGTCGCCCGGCGCAGGATGCCCCATCTCGATGTGACGATCGGCCTGGTGGTCGGGTCCGACGGCGTGCTGCTGGTGGACACGGCCTCGACGCTGCGCGAGGGCGAGGAGCTGCGCGCGCAGGTCGAGGCGCTGACCGGGCGGGCGGTCACCCACATCGCCCTCACCCATGGCCACTTCGACCATGTCTTCGGCACCGCGGCCTTCCCCGGGGCCGAGGTGTTCGGGCAGCGCTCGCTCGGGGATCACCTGCGCCGGGAGCGCGAGGCGCTGCGGGAGAGCGCCGTCGGGCACGGCACCGACCCGGCGGAGGCGGAGCGCGCGGCGCGGGCGCTGGTGCCGCCCACCCGGCAGGTGACCGGGGAGGTCGCCGTCGACCTGGGCGAGCGGCCGGTCCGGCTGGTGCACCCGGGGACCGGGCACACCGACCACGACCTGGTGGTGGTCGTGCCCGGCGCCACCGCGAGCGACCCGGTGGTGGTCTTCTGCGGCGACCTGGTCGAGGAGTCCGGCGAGCCGCAGGCGGGCGACGACGCGGACCCGGCCCGCTGGCCGGCCACCCTGGACGCGCTGCTGGCGCTCGGCGGCGAGACGGGCCGCTACGTGCCGGGCCACGGGGCGGTGGTCGACGCGCGTTTCCTGCGGGCCCAGCGGGACGCGCTGGCGGCGCGTTTCGGGACGTCCTAGGGAGCGGCAGGGGCGGCTGGCTACGATCGCCACCATGCGCAGCAGGAGCTACGACCCCGATCTGACCCCGCCGTGGAAGAAGAGCGGCCCGGCGCCCGAGGTGGCGGCGGAGGCCGACCTCGTGGTCGAGGAGGCCGCCACCGGCTTCTGCGGGGCGGTGGTGCGCTGCGAGAAGAGCGCGGAGGGGCTGACGGTCACCCTGGAGGACCGGTTCGGCAAGCACCGGGTCTTCCCGATGACGCCCCGCGGCTTCCTGATCGACGGCCGCACGGTCACGCTGGTGCGCCCGCAGGCCGTGGCGGCGCCCCGCGGTCCGCTGCTGTCGGCTTCGGGCTCCGTCGCGGTGCCGGACGCCAAGGCACGGGTGGCGCGGGCCGGGCGGATCTACGTGGAGGGGCGGCACGACGCCGAGCTGGTCGAGCGGGTGTGGGGCCACGACCTGCGGGTCGAGGGGGTGGTCGTGGAGTATCTGGAGGGCGTCGACGACCTGCCCGCGATCGTGGCGGACTTCGGCCCGGCCCCCGGCGCCCGCCTGGGCGTGCTGGTCGACCACCTGGTGCCCGGCTCCAAGGAGTCCCGTATCGCCGCGTCGGTGAGCGGCGCGGACGTCCTGGTGGTGGGGCACCCCTACATCGACGTGTGGGAGGCGGTGAAGCCCGCCTCGGTCGGCATCCGGCAGTGGCCGCGGGTGCCGCGCGGCGAGGACTGGAAGACCGGGGTGTGCCGCGCGCTGGGCTGGGACATGTCCACGGGCGAGGCGTGGCAGCGGATCCTGGCGTCGGTGCGCACGTACAAGGACCTCCAGCCCGAACTGCTGGGATCGGTGGAGCACCTGATCGACTTCGTGACGGTGCCCTGAGCCGGCGGCGGGGCGCCGCTCAGTCGGTGAGGTCGCACACCACGGCGTCGGCCAGCAGCCGGCCGCGCAGGGTGAGGACGGCCCGTCCGGCCGCGTGCGCGGCGGGCTCCAGCAGGCCGTCCGCCACCGCGCGGACCGCGGCCCGCGCGCCGGCCTCGGTGAGCAGGTCCAGCGGGCAGCCCGCGGAAAGGCGCAGCTCCAGCAGGATCCGCTCGATCCTGCGGTCCTCTTCCCCGAGGACCTCCCGTCCCGCGCCGGGGGTGCGGGACTCGGCGATCGCCTGCGCGTAGGCGCCGGGGTGCTTGACGTTCCACCAGCGCACCCCGCCGACGTGGCTGTGCGCGCCGGGGCCGGCGCCCCACCAGTCGGCGCCGGTCCAGTACAGCTCGTTGTGGCGGCACCTGCCCGCTTCCGTGGTGGCCCAGTTGGAGACCTCGTACCAGCCGAATCCGGCCGCGGACAGCCGTTCGTCGGCGATGAGGTAGCGGTCGGCG
Source organism: Streptomyces sp. NPDC049040 (assembly GCF_043197715.1). Classification (NCBI taxonomy): domain Bacteria; kingdom Bacillati; phylum Actinomycetota; class Actinomycetes; order Kitasatosporales; family Streptomycetaceae; genus Streptomyces; species Streptomyces sp. NPDC049040. The sequence continues at coordinate 418,981 of NZ_JBICTO010000002.1, read as the reverse complement.
TGCTCGTCGTCGTCGGTCATCGGCACCTCGCCGCGCCGGATCCGCCGGGCCAGCCCGGTACCCTCCTCGACGATCAGCGCGTAGGCCGACACATGGTCGGGCCCGGCGGCCGTCGCCGCGTCCAGCGAGGCCCGCCAGTCGTCGTCGGACTCGCCGGGGGTGCCGTAGATCAGGTCGAGGTTGACGTGCTCGAAGCCGGCGGCGCGGGCTTCCGCGACGCACGCCTCCGGCCGCCCCGGGGTGTGGGTGCGGTCGAGGACCTGCAGGACGTGCTGCCGGGCGCTCTGCATGCCGAAGGACATCCGGTTGAAGCCGCCGTCCCGCAGCTCCGCCAGGTACGCCGGGTCGACGGACTCGGGGTTGGCCTCCGTGGTGATCTCCGCGTCCGGCGCGAGCCCGAACTCGTCGCGGATCGCGCCGAGCATCCGCACCAGGTCGGCGGCCGGCAGCAGGGTGGGGGTGCCGCCGCCGACGAAGACGGTCTCGGCCTGCCGCGGGTCGTCCCCGAGCACCTTCCTGGCCAGCCGGATCTCCTCGATGAGGACGTCGGCGTAGTTGTCGCGGGACGCCAGCGCACCGCCGGAGCCGCGCAGCTCGCTCGCGGTGTAGGTGTTGAAGTCGCAGTAGCCGCAGCGGGTGGCGCAGTAGGGCACGTGGAGGTAGAAGCCGAGCGGCCGTCCCGCGGCGCCGGTCAGCGCCTGCGGCGGCAGGGCGCCGTTGTCGGGCACGGGTTCGCCGTCGGGCAGTACGGAGGGCATTCCCCCAGTATCCGGCACCGCGGCCGTTGCCCGGCACGTCAGCGGGCCTGGAGCACGAGCACCGCGAGATCGTCGGCGGGCGGCGCGATGTCGTAGGCGTGCACCGCGTGCCGGACGCGTTCGGCGATACCGGCCGCGTCCAGGCCGGTGCAGCCGCCGAGAACCGCGGCCAGGCCGTCGTCGTCGTCGAACAGCCGCCGGCCGCGGCGGCGCTCGGTGACGCCGTCGGTGACGCACAGCAGGGTGTCGCCCGGCGCCAGGCCGAAGGACTCGCTCACGTACTGCGTCGTATCCGAGATCCCGAGCAGTATCTGCGGGGTGGCCGCCTCCCTGACCGTGCCGTTCCGGCCGAGCACCAGGGGCAGCGGGTGCCCGGCGGAGGCCAGCGTGCAGTGGGCGCCGCGCTCCGGGGCGTAGGGCGTGACCTCGCCGTAGAGCAGCGAGAGGAAGCGGGCCTGGCCGCCGTCCCAGGCCGCGGTCCCGCCCACCAGCGCGGCGGCGGCCTCGTCGGCCAGCGCCTTGTTGAGCCGGTCGAGCACGTCGCAGACGCCGTAGCCCTCGCGGGCCAGCAACCGCAGCATCGGGCGGGCGATGCCGGCGAGCGAGGCGGCCTCGGGGCCGTTGCCGCACACGTCGCCCAGCGCGAAGCACCAGCGGCCGTCCCCTGCGGGGAACAGGTCGTAGAAGTCACCGCCGACCCAGTCGCCGGCCAGCGGCTCGTAGACGACGGCGTGCTCGACACCCGGGATCCTCCCCACCGCCGGCGGCAGCAGGCCGCGCTGGAGGACCGAACTGATCATCGCCTGGCGGGCGTACTGCCGGGCCGTGTCCATCGCCAGGGCGACCCTGCGGGCGAAGTCCTCGACCAGGCCGGTCATCTCGTCGGGCAGGCCGAGCTCCCCCGCCCGGCCCAGCAGCAGCGTGCCGTGGCAGCGCCCCGCCACGGTCAGCGGCACCACGAGGGCGCCGCCACCGCCGCACCCCGCGCCGTCGGACGCGGGCCAGGCCGCCCGCCGAGCCCCGGGCCGCGGGGCCGCCTCAGGCGGTGACTTCTCGAGAACGGCCCGCAGCCCGTCGATCCGCTGCTCCTCGCTGTGCCACACGCTCGCCAGCCGCGGCTCGGCATCCGCCGGGTAGACCCACACCGCGCACCAGTCGGCGATCCGCGGCACCAGCAGCTGCGCCGCGAGCGAGGTCACGTTGTCCTCGTCCAGCTGGCCCGCGAGCAGGTCGGAGGCCTCGGCGAGGAAGGACAGCGCGCCGCGTTCGACCCAGTCCGAGCCGCAGCCCCGGCAGGCGGGCGGCGGCTCGGGCGCGAACAACTCCGCGGGCGGTTCCGGGCTGGGAGCCGGCAGCGGGGTGTCGGCTGCGGGCCCGCCGTCCGGCAGGTCGAAGCGGCACCACACCGTCTTGCGGTCGCGGCGGTAGCTGATGCCCCAGGCGTCGGACAGCGCGGCGACGAGCTGGAGTCCGCGGCCGCCCTCCCGGCTGTCGTCGGGGATGTCGGGACCCTCGTCGTCGCGGAGCACCCGCGCCGGGTGGTGGTCCGACACCTCGACCACGACGCCGGGCGGCCACTCCCGGGTGTCGAGGCGGCATGCCAGCTCGACGGCGGTGCCGGCGTGGACCACGGCGTTCGTCACCAGCTCGCTCACCAGGAGCGTGCCGTCGTCCATCAGCCGGTCGCCGATGCCGGCCGCCTCGGGCGGCCCAGTCTCCGCCCACTGCGCCAGCGCGGCCCGCAGGAAGCGGCGGGCGGCACCGGCCGCCTGCTGGGTGCCGGGCAGACTCGTCCGCGACACGGGTTCTGCCGGGTCCGGGGCCGTCTCGCGGGCCTCGCCCGCACGGCGAGCAGGGGGGAGCCTCACCACTCCATGGTTACAGGCCGCCACCGCTCGGTGTCACTCCGTGACACCCGCGTGGGTCCCTTTCCCGCGAACACCGCCCGCCCCGGACGGCGACCCACTAACATCCCGCGTCATCCCCCTCCCGCCCGGCCGGGAAAGGGCGCGCGCGGTTCCACTCCTCTGGTTCCGGGAGGGGTCGGCCCGTGGCGGCGCCCCGCCCCTGCGTGGCGGAGGGCAGCCGTCAGCGTCGCGCGGGCCGCGCGGGCAGCCCGCAGGGCGGCGGGGGGCGGAGTGGCCCCCGCCGCCCTGCCCGAAAGGCGCTACGCCTCGCGGGCGCCCGCGTACATCTCCTCGATGAGCGTGGCGAACTCCCGCTCCACGACCGGGCGCTTCAGCTTCAGGCTGGGCGTGAGGTCACCGTGCTCGACGTCGAGGTCGCGCGGCAGCAGCCGGAACTGCCGGATCTGCTGCCAGCGCTGGAGCCCTTCGTTGAGCTGCTGCACGTAGCCGCCGATGAGCTCGCGGACCTCGGCCGTGGCGACGACCTCCGCGTAGGACTTGCCGCCGAGGTCGTGCTCCGCCGCCCAGTCGAGGATCGTCGGCTCGTCGAGCGCGAGCAGAGCCGTGCAGAAGTTGCGCCCGCCGCCGACGACCAGCACGTTGCTGACGAAGGGGCACACCGCCTTGAACTGCCCCTCCACCTCCGCCGGGGCGATGTACTTGCCGCCCGAGGTCTTGATCAGGTCCTTCTTGCGGTCGGTGATCTTGAGGAAGCCGTCGGGCGACAGTTCCCCGATGTCCCCGGTGTGGAACCACCCGTCCGGTTCGAGGACCTCCGCGGTCTTCTCGGGCAGCCCGTGGTAGCCCTGCATGATGCCCGGTCCGCGCAGCAGGATCTCGCCGTCCTCGGCGATGCGGACCTCGAGGCCCGGCAGCGCCTTGCCGACCGTGCCGGTGCGGTAGCTCTCACCCGGGTTGACGAAGCTGGCGGCGCTGGACTCGGTGAGGCCGTAGCCTTCCAGGATGTGGATGCCGGCGCCGGCGAAGAAGTAGCCGATGTCGGGGGCGAGCGCGGCGGAGCCGGACACGCAGGCCCGCAGCCGGCCGCCGAAGGCCTCCCGCAGCTTGGCGTAGACGAGCTTGTCGGCCAGCGCGTGCTTGGTCCGCAGCCCCATCGGCGCCGAGGGCGTCCCGGTCAGCCGCATGCTGGTCTGCGTGGCCTTGGCGTAGTCGCGCGCGACGGCCGCCGCCCACTGGAAGATCCGGTACTTCGCCGCGCCGCCCGCACGCGCGCGGCCCGCCACACCGTTGTAGACCTTCTCGAAGATCCGCGGGACCGCGGCCATGTACGTCGGCTGCACGATCGGCAGGTTCTCGATGATCTTGTCGACCCGGCCGTCGACGGCGGTGATGTGCCCGACGGAGATCTGCCCGGCGGTCAGCACCTTGCCGAAGACGTGCGCGAGCGGCAGCCACAGATACTGCACGTCCTCGGGCTCCAGCAGGTCGATCGCCTGGATGGCCCGCGCCATGTACGACCAGCAGTCGTGCGGCAGCCGGACGCCCTTGGGGCGGCCCGTGGTGCCGGAGGTGTAGATCAGCGTGGCGAGCTGGTCGCCGGTGATCGCCGCGACGGCGTCGACCACCGCGCCGGGGTGCTGCGCCAGATAGGCCTCGCCGCGCTTCTCCAGCTCCGCGAGCGAGAGCACCCAACCGTCGCCCGCCTCGTCGAGCGCGCCCTCCGGGTCGATCACGACCACATGGGCGAGCTCGGGCAGCTCTGCCCTGCGCCGCCTGGCCTTGTCGAGCTGCGCGGCGTCCTCCGCGATCAGGACGCGGCTGCCGGAGTCGGCGAGGATGAAGGCGGTCTCGTCGGCGTTGGTGCTCGGATAGACGGTGGTGGTGGCCGCCCCGGCGCACAGCACCCCGAGGTCGGCGAGGATCCACTCGACGCGGGTGTTGGAGGCGATGGCGACGCGCTCCTCGGGGCGCACCCCGAGGTCCATGAGGCCGGCCGCGATGGCGTACACCCTGCGGGAGGACTCCCCCCAGGTCAGCGACTTCCAGCCGTCGGGGCCCTCACCGCTCTCCGGCGGCACCGGGTAGCGGTAGGCCTCCGCGTCCGGCGTGGCCGCCACCCGGTCAAGGAAGAGCGTCGCCACGGAGGGCGGCCGATTCTCGAGCAACGTCTGTGTGTCGGTCACCGCAACCTCCGGGCACGCGCGGGCGTTCTTAACTCACCAGTAACCTATCCGTCGGATCAGAGTAGAGGGCCGACGCCTCGCGCGTAAGAGGGTGCGACCTGCGCGTCGCATCTCCCCAGGAGCCCCGCCCCGGGCACTCCCACCGGCGGCTTCACCTGGGAGTACCCCCGCGCGGCGCGGGCGGGGGCGCCGTACGCTCGCGCCGCGCCCCGCGTCCGCCGCCCTACTTCTTCGCCTTGGACTCTCCGTCGGAGTCGGTGGACAGCACCGCGATGAAGGCCTCCTGCGGCACCTCCACGCTGCCGACCATCTTCATCCGCTTCTTGCCCTCCTTCTGCTTCTCCAGCAGCTTGCGCTTCCGGGAGATGTCACCGCCATAGCACTTGGCGAGCACGTCCTTGCGGATGGCGCGCACCGTCTCGCGGGCGATCACCCGGGCGCCGATGGCGGCCTGGATCGGCACCTCGAAGTTCTGCCGCGGGATCAGCTCGCGCAACTTGGCGACCAGCCGGACGCCGTACGCGTACGCCTTCTCCTTGTGGGTGATCGCCGAGAAGGCGTCCACCTTGTCGCCGTGCAGCAGGATGTCGACCTTGACCAGGTCGGCGCTCTGCTCCCCGGTGGGCTCGTAGTCCAGCGAGGCGTAGCCGCGCGTCTTGGACTTGAGGTTGTCGAAGAAGTCGAAGACGATCTCGGCCAGCGGCAGGGTGTAGCGGATCTCGACCCGGTCCTCCGACAGGTAGTCCATGCCCAGCAGCGAGCCGCGCCGGTTCTGGCACAGCTCCATGATCGCGCCGATGAACTCGGTCGGGGCGAGCACCGTGGCCCGCACCACCGGCTCGTGGACCTCGGAGATCTTGCCCTCGGGGAATTCACTCGGATTGGTGACGACGTGCTCGGTGCCGTCCTCCATCAGGACCCGGTAGACGACGTTGGGCGCCGTCGCGATCAGGTCGAGGCCGAACTCGCGCTCCAGCCGCTCGCGGATCACGTCCAGGTGCAGCAGGCCGAGGAAGCCGACCCGGAAGCCGAAGCCGAGCGCGGCGGACGTCTCCGGCTCGTAGACCAGCGCCGCGTCGTTGAGCTGGAGCTTGTCCAGGGCCTCGCGCAGCTCCGGGTAGTCGGAGCCGTCCAGCGGGTACAGGCCGGAGAAGACCATCGGCTTCGGGTCCTTGTAGCCGCCCAGCGCCTCGGTGGCGCCCGCCGTGAGGGTGGTGATGGTGTCACCGACCTTGGACTGCCGTACGTCCTTCACACCGGTGATCAGATAGCCGACCTCGCCCACGCCGAGACCGTCGGCGGGCAGCATCTCCGGCGAGTTGGTGCCGATCTCCAGCAGCTCGTGGGTGGCGCCGGTGGACATCATCCGGATCCGCTCGCGCTTGGTGAGCTGCCCGTCGATGACCCTGACGTAGGTGACCACGCCGCGGTAGGAGTCGTAGACCGAGTCGAAGATCATCGCGCGGGCGGGCGCGCCGGCGATGCCGACCGGGGCGGGGACGTCCCTGACCACCCGGTCGAGCAGCGCGTCCACCCCGACGCCGGTCTTCGCCGAGACCCGCAGCACGTCGTCGGGGTCGCAGCCGATGAGGTTCGCCAGCTCCTCGGAGAACTTCTCCGGCTGCGCGGCGGGCAGGTCGATCTTGTTCAGCACCGGGATGATCGTGAGGTCGTTCTCCATCGCGAGATAGAGATTGGCCAGCGTCTGGGCCTCGATGCCCTGCGCCGCGTCCACCAGCAGGACGGTGCCCTCGCAGGCGGCGAGCGAGCGGGACACCTCGTAGGTGAAGTCGACGTGCCCCGGGGTGTCGATCATGTTCAGGATGTGCGTACCGCCACCGCCGGTGGGCTGCCAGGGCAGCCGGACGGCCTGCGACTTGATGGTGATACCGCGCTCGCGCTCGATGTCCATCCGGTCGAGGTACTGAGCGCGCATCTGCCGCGCGTCGACGACTCCGGTGAGCTGGAGCATCCGGTCGGCGAGCGTCGACTTGCCGTGGTCGATGTGCGCGATGATGCAGAAGTTGCGGATCAGCGCCGGGTCGGTACGGCTCGGCTCCGGCACGTGGGCCGGCACGGAAGAGGGAGTCGCGGGCACGCAGGGTCCATTTTCTCGAGACGCCCGCCGCCGCGCTCGGCGCGGGACGCGGTCTCTGCTGGCTGGTCGGATCGATACGTAGGCGTCCATAGTCCCATGGCCGGCGGCCGCCGGACGGTTTGGGAGCGCCCGAGTGCTGCTGGTAACCTGGGGCGCTGTGCCTCGTGACCCCTCCGGTCGAGTACCGCGGGACCCGAGGCGCTGATCCTTTCGGTAAACGAACCTGAGAAGGCTCTTTCGTGGCGAACATCAAGTCCCAGATCAAGCGCAACAAGACCAACGAGAAGGCGCGCCTGCGCAACAAGGCGGTCAAGTCCGAGCTCAAGACCGCGGTCCGCCGCACCCGCGAGGCTGTCGCCTCCGGTGACGCCGCCAAGGCCGAGGCCGCCGCGCGCGCCGCGTCCAAGAAGCTCGACAAGGCCGTGAGCAAGGGCGTCATCCACAAGAACCAGGCCGCGAACAAGAAGTCGGCCATCGCGCAGTCGGTCGCCGCGCTCCAGGGCTGATCACCCTTCGCAGCACCCGAGCACCACCGCACGACCTGTGAGACCCGCACGACCTGCATTGCCGGTACGGCCCGCGCGGTTTCCGCGCACCAGGGTCGGCGGCACCGCGGGCAACCGGAATCAGCGGCCCCTCTACCGCCCGGACCCGCATCGCCCAAGACCCGTGCCGCACGCGGACGTTCGCCACGTGCCTGCGGCGCACCGACACACCTCTGCTGCCCGTCCGGGATTCCCGGACGGGCAGTACGTTCAGCTGACAGTGTCGATATCCTCACGGCATGTCGATGCCGCCGCCGCCTGACCAGCCGGGCGCCAATCCCTACCAGAACCCCCCGCAGGGCCCGGGAGCGGTGCCCCCGCCGGGGCCGCCGGGGCAGATACCGGGCCAGCCGCAGGCCGGCGGATACGGAGCGCCCGTACCCCCGCAGCACAATCCCTACGCCCAGACATCGGCCGGCCCCTACGGTGCGCCGGCGCCCGCCTACTACGGTCCCGCGCAGCAGCCGGGTGCCGTCCCCGCGGGCGGTCTGCGGGGCGGGGCGGGCAAAGCGGTGCTGTGGGCCGTGGTCGGCGCCGCCGTGGCGTCCGCGCTGTGGGGCGGCGGATTGGTGCTGCTCCGCAAGGACTCGGGCAAGGCCGATCTTCGCGGCTACACCGCCAAGAAGGACCTGTGCGACTCCTCCGACCTGAGCGCCTTCAAGACCGAATACCCCAAGCCCGACCCGGACCCCACCTCCTACACCAGCGACCGTCCCACCGTGGTGCAGATGTTCTGCTCGGAGAGCCTGGACAAGGACGACTCCACCTCCTCCGGCTCGGACTACTCCTACTCCTACGTCTCCATCGAGGCGGACCTGCACCGCAAGAGCGACCCGCAGCCGGAGTTCAGCGACCACTGGAAGAGCTTCGAGGACCACGGCTCGGCCCCCGACGACAAGTACAAGACCACACCGGTCGACGGCTTCGGCGACGAGGCGTACCTGGTCACCAAGGACACCGCCACCACGTCGGGCTCCGACCTGAGCGGCAGCCGCGAGGTGGTGCTCGCCGTACGGGACGGCTGGATGACCTTCACGCTGTCGTGGAACGGCTACGCCTCCTCGCTGGACGAGGGCAGCGACAAGATCGCGACACTCGACCAGGCGACGGACTGGGTGAAGTCGTCCACCAAGGCGACCATGGCCAAGCTCAAGTAGGCAGGGGGCCGTTCAGCCGGCCGATGCGGCTCGGGTGGCTCGTGCGGCCCGGCCGACTCGGCCGGTTTCGGCCGGTTTCGGCGGTTCGAGCCGCTTGGGCGGCTCGCGGGCGCGGGCCGGCCGTAGGGTCCAGGTCAGGTCAGGTGCGGTCAGGTCAGGTGCGGCTGCGGGCGGCGCGGGCGATGATGACCACGGCCTTCTCCAGGGCGTACGCCGGGTCCGCGGCGGCGCCCTTGACCGCCGCGTCGGCCTCCGCGACCGCGCGCAGCGCGACCGAGACCCCGTCCGCGCTCCAGCCGCGGATCTGCTGCCGTACCCGGTCGATCTTCCACGGCGGCATGCCGAGCTCACGGGCCAGCTGGCCCGGGTTGGCACCGCGCGGGGCCGAGGCGAGCTTGCCGATGGCGCGGACCCCGGAGGCCAGCGCGAAGGTGATGCCGGGGAGCGGCTGGCCCACCGACAGAGCCCAGCGCAGCCGCTCCAGCGCCTCGGCCGTCCGCCCGGTCACCGCCAGGTCGGCGACCTCGAAGCCGGTGGCCTCGGCGCGGCCGGTGTAGTAGCGGGCGACCACCTCCACGTCGACCGTGCCCTCGGTGTCCGCGACCAGCTGCGAGCACGCGCTGGCCAGCTCCCGCAGGTCGCTGCCGATCGCGTCGACCAGGGTCTGCGCCGCCTCGGGCGTCACGGACCTGCCGAGCGTGCGGAACTCGCCGCGTACGAAGGCCAGCCGGTCGGCCGGCTTGGTCATCTTCGGGCACGCCACCTCCCGGGCGCCCGCCTTGCGCGCCGCGTCGAGCAGCGGCTTGCCCTTGGCCCCGCCGGCGTGCAGCAGCACCAGGGTGATCTCCTCCGCCGGCGCGGCCAGATAGGCCTTGACGTCCTTGACCGTGTCGCTGGACAGGTCCTGCGCATTGCGCACGACGACGACCTTGCGCTCGGCGAAGAGGGACGGGCTGGTCAGCTCGGCCAGGGTGCCCGGTTGCAGCGCCTCCGGCGCCAGGTCGCGCACGTCGGTGTCGGCGTCCACCGCCCGGGCGGCAAGCACCACCTCCCGCACGGCACGGTCGAGCAGCAGGTCCTCCTGCCCCACGGCGAGCGTGAGCGCGGCGAGCGGGTCGTCTTGAGCGGTCTTCCTTGCCATCGCCGCCCAGCATCCCACGCCCCTGTGACATCCGGGCCGCCGCTCCCCACGGCACAATGTCCGGGTGACCGACGTACGCCATGTCCTGGTACTTCCCGACCGCGATGCCGCGGAGGAGGTCGGTGCCGACCTCGCCGACCGCTTCTCCCTCGCGGAAGAGCCCCGGCTGGTGCGTGACGCCCTCGCCGGCGAGGACGACGCGGAGGACGCCCAGTGGCTGGTGGTCGTCGAGGACCCCGGCGGGCGCCTCGACACCGCCGTGCTCGACGCGCTCGCGGCGTCGCACGACGGCTGGCTGGAGTAGCCGCACAGGGCGCCTCACCCGGTCCGCGCACCAGTGAGGTCGGGGGCCGGTCACGGTGACGTGGGCAGTTCCCGGGTGCGGGGAACGGGGGACGGGAGCAGCCACAGGAAGCCGAGGGTGCCGGCGAGGGTGGCCACCCACAGGGCGGGGCGCAGGCCGATCGTGGATCCGAGGAAGCCGCCGGCCAGGGCACCGAGCGGCCGGACGCCGTAGTTGACGGTGCGGAAGGCGCCGCTGACACGGGAGCGCAGGGCGTTCGGGATGATCGCCGCCTGGAGCGAACCCGCGGATATGTCCAGCAGCATCACGCCGAGGCCCGCGAGGAATTCCGCGGCGGCGAAGGTGCCCAGGAGCAGCGGGGTCGGGCCGCCGGCCAGGGGCACGAGGACGAGCGGCGCGGGGAAGGCGACGGCGCCGACGGTGAGCGCGGGGCCGACGCCTATCGCCCGGACGATCCGCCCGCTGATCACCGCCCCGAGCAGGCTGCCGAAGGCTCCCGCGCCGATGACCAGGCCCAGCGTCCCGGCGCTCAGGCCGAGTTCGCCGACGACGTAGAGGACCAGCAGGGTGTTGAAGATGAAGTTGAAGAAGTTGATGGTCGCGACGCTCGCGAGCATCGCCCGGAGCAGCGGGGAGCGGGCGATGAACCGCAGCCCGGCCGTCAGCTGGCCCTTGCCGCGCTCGGCGGCGGGTGGTTCGACGGGGGCTATCCGGGCGAGTTGGGAGGCCGAGGCCAGATAGGACAGCGCGTCGGTGAGCAACGCGAGGGGTGCGGCGAGCAGCTGGACCAGCAGGCCGCCCGCGCTCGGCCCGGCGACGAACGAGAAGGCCCGGCTGCCGTTGGTGAGGGAGTTGCCCGCCACGTACTGCTCGGGAGTGACCAGCGACACGAAAAGCGTGGCATTGCACACGTCGAAGACGACCGCCAGCGTGCCGACCGCGAAGACGACGACACAGAGCTGGGCGAAGGTGAGCACACCGAGCGCGTAGCCGAGGGGCAGCGAGGCCATCAGCGCCGCCCGGACCAGGTCGGCGGCGATCATGGTCTGCCGGCGCCGCCCCCGCCGGTCCGCCCAGGCGCCGGCGGGCAGCGAGAACAGCAGCGCGGGCAGCAGGCCGGCGAAACGCAGCCAGCCCATACCGGTGGGTCCGACGTGCAACACGAGGACGGCGGTCAGCGGGACGGCAAGGTAGCTGACCTCGTCACCGAAGAGCGAGACCGTCTGGCCGGTCCAGTAGCGCCGGAACTGCCGTTCGTGCAGCAGCGCCGGGGCGCGGGAGGCCAGCGAGCGCACCGCGGTGGCCGTGCTCACGGCTGCTCCTCCGGGCGGTCCTGCCCGGCCTCGGGCCGGGCGCCGTCCGTGAACGTCTCGGGTGCGACATAGGCGACGTTCAGATAGGCGACCCGGCGGGCGCCCTCCGGCCGCAGCCCGGGGTCGTGGTTGCGGCCGGCGAACTCCCCGACCATCGCGTCCAGCCGCTCGCCGAGATCGCGCAGCTCCTGCGGGGTGAGGTAGAGGATCGCGTCGGAGTGGCGCTCGGCCTGCTGCCATTCGGCGGGCAGGGCGTGCCGGGTCTCCAGCGCCCGCATCATGCGGTGGAACTGGTTCTCCGCGACCGCCGCGTTCAGCGCCTCGGCCGCGGAGGCGACCGCGGGGTCCTCCGAATAGTTGGGCCAGTTCGTGTACGCGGCGGTGGCCCGCCACGGCTTCTCCCGGCCGGGGCCGCCCGGGTCGGCCTCCTCCACCAGGCCGTACTTGGCCAGTATCCGCAGGTGGTACGAGCAGCTGGCAACGGACTCGCCCGTCAGCTCCGCGGCCCGGGTCGCGGTGAACGGCCCCTCAAGCCGGAGCAGTCCGACCAGGGCCATCCGGGTGGGATGGGCGTACGCGCGCAGGGCGCGCGGGTCGGTGAGGTGGACCTGGTGGTCCCATGGTTTCTCCGTCATGTGTCTAAAGCTAGCTTTCTAAAGAGTTCTTTACAAGGGTTCCTTTATCAACAGACCTTTAGAGCCCCCCGTGGCGCCTCGGGCCCGTGCCGGCCCGGTCCCCGCCCCCCGGTCCCGGTCCCGCGCCGCCCCGAGCCCGCTTCATCCCAGGCCCGGTTCACCCCGAGCCCGCCAGGACCGTCCGCAACCCGGCAGGACCGTCGCCCGCCACCGCGATCGGGCCGTCCGTGTCGGTCCTCAGCACCGCCGCGCCCAGAGCCCGCAACGCGGCGACCGTACGGTCCGCCGGGTGGCCGTACCGGTTGAGCGCGCCCACCGAGATCAGTGCCAGCCGCGGCCTCGTACGGGCGAACAGCGCCGGGTCCTGATAGCCGCTGCCGTGGTGCGCGACCTTGAGGACGTCGACCCTCGGCAGGTCCGGCGTCGCGTCCAGCACCTCCTGCTGGGCCACCGGGCCCAGGTCCCCCGCGAGCAGCAGCGTCAGGCCGCCGGTGCGGACCAGCAGCGCCACGCTCGCGTCGTTCGGGTCGTCGTCAGGGAGCGCGTCCGGGGTCGAGGGAGGCCACAGCACCCGCCAGGACAGAGGTCCCGAGGAGCGCCGCTCCCCCGCGCTCGCCCGCAGGGTCGGCACCCCCGCGGCGGCCGCCTCCCGGCGCACCCGGGCGGCCTGCGCCGCCGGCTCGTCCAGCACCGTCGTCTCGATCGCGCCGACACTGCGCCCGTGCAGCACACCCGGGAGGCCGTCCGCATGGTCGGCGTGGAAATGCGTCAGGATCAGCAGCGGGATCGTCGTCACCCGCAGCGCCCGCAGGCAGCGGTCGGCCAGGGCCGGGTCGGGCCCGGTGTCCACCACGACGGCGCTGCCGGGCCCCGCGGACAGCGCCAGCGCATCCCCCTGGCCGACATCGCACATCGCGAACCGCCAGTCGCCCGGCGGCCACGCCGTGACAAGACCGGGCAGCGGCAACGGGCGCACCAGCGCCAGCAGCAGGAGCAGCGCCCCCGCCGCCGCGGGCCACGGCCGCCCGATCAGCGCCCTGCCGCCCACCGCCAGCGCGACCGTCAGCGCGACCAGCAATGCCGCGCCCGGCCAGCCGCCGGGCCACCCGATCTCCGCCCCGGGCAGGGCCGCGCCATGCCGCGCGACCGTCACGATCCACCGGGTCGGCCAGCCGGCGAGCCACGCCACGGCCGCCGCGGCCGGCGGGGCGAACGGTGCCAGCACCAGGGCGCAGAACCCCAGCACCGTCGCAGGCGCCACGGCAGGCTCCGCCAGCAGATTGCACGGCACGGCGACCAGGCTGAGGCGCGCCGACAGCACCACGATCAGCGGGCCGCAGGCCGCTTGCGCCGCGCCCGCCGCCGCCAGGGCCTCTGCGAGCCTGTGCGGCACACCCCGGGAGCGCAGGGCCGCACTCCAGCGCGGGGCCAGCGTCAGCAGCGAGCCGGTGGCCAAAACGGACAGCGCGAAGCCGTAAGAGCGCGCGACGGTCGGGTCGTAGAGCACCAGCAGCAGGACGGCGCCGCACAGGGCGGGCAGCAGCGAGCGGCGGCGGCCGGTGCCGATCGCCAGCAACGTGATCAGGCCACACGCGGCGGCCCGCAGCACGCTCGGGCTCGGCCGGCTGACGAGTACGAAGGCCGCGGTCAGGCCCACGCCGAGCACTGCCGTGAGGCGCAGCGGGATGCCGAGCGCGGCGGCCAGACCGCGGCGTTCGGCCCGGATCGCCCTTGCCGGCGGCCCGATCAGCAGGAGCAGCACGATCGTCAGGTTCGCCCCTGACACCGCGGTCAAATGAGCCAGGTCCGTCGCGTGGAAGGCGTCCTTCAACTCCGGTGGCAGGCCGCTGGTGTCGCCGATCACCAGGCCGGGCAGCAGCGCCCGGGCGTCGGGCGGCAGCCCGGCACTCGCTCTGCGCAGGCCTGCCCGCAGACGGGCGGCGGCGCGCTGCGGTGCGCTGGGCGGGGCCAGGATCCGGGGCGGGCCTGTGGCATGCAGGACGGCAGCGGCCGTGTCCCCCGGGCGGGTGGGCGGTGTCAGTCGTGCCCTGACCGCCAAAGTGGTCGACGGCAGCAGCCGGAGCCAGGACCCCAGGTCGCGGTCCGCCATCAGCACGACGGGGGTGCGGGTCCTCATGGCGCCGACACGGACGGCTTCCGCGGTCACCACCGCGAGGCGGGGCGTCCCCGGGGTGCGGGGATGCGTGGCGAACGGGTCCGCGGTGATCCGCAGTTCGAGTCGCACCGGTGTCCTCGGTGCGGTGCCGGACGCCAGCCGCGGGATGGGGCCGCGATGGCGGTCGGCGTCCGCCAGCGCCGCAACGGTGGTGGCCGCCACGACGGCCAGCAGGGTCGCCGCTGTCGCTGCGGTGAGGGTGGGGACGCGGGTGCGCTTTCCGCTCGGGCTCGGGCTCGGGCTCGGGCTCGGGTGTGGGCGCCGGGGGCTGGGCGGTCCGGGCGCCGAGCCGCCGGCGGGGTTGTCCAGGCCGGGGCCCGGACCGGCTGCGCTGCGGGTGGCTCGAGCCGCCGCCAAAGCGGTTGCCACGACGGCGGCCACGACGGTGACGGTGACGGTGAGGATGGCCGCCGCACCGACTGCCGGTGTCAGAGCTGCGGCAGCCCAGGCCGCCAGGGCGGGCGGGAGCAGACGGAGATCCGGGGGGCCGTCCTGGCGGGGGTTCGACGCGCCCAGGCGGGACGCCGCCGCCGCGTGCACGGCGGCACGCCCCTGTGGATGCGGGCTCCCCGCCTCCATTTCCCGCGCGGCCACCGGCGTGGGCGTCTTCGGGGTGGTCATAGGTGGACCAGGGGTTTGAGGGTGGTGAACTTGCGGTCGCCGATGCCTGGCACTTGGCGGAGTTGCTGGAGGGAGGTGAAACCGCCGTGCTGGGTGCGGAAGTCAAGGATGTGCTGGGCCAGGACCGGGCCGACGCCGGGGAGGGCGTCGAGTTGGGGGGCCGTCGCCGAGTTGAGGCCGAGGGGGGCGCCCGGAGCCGGGTCGGTGGAGGCGGCACCGGCCCCGGCCCCGGTGTCGGCCGGTGGGGCGAGGCCGACCAGGAGTTGTTCGCCGTCGGCCAGGGGGCGGGCAAGGTTGAGGGCCGTGGTGTCGGTGCCCGGGAGCGCGCCGCCCGCCGCGGACAGGGCGTCGGCCACACGGGAGCCGGGGGGAAGCCGGCGTAAACCCGGGCGCGCGACCTTGCCCGCGATGTCGATCGTGAGGCTCGGCCGGGCGGAGGCCGTGGGAGGCGGGGCGGCGGCAGGTACCGCGACGGGGACGCGGACCGCGCGCGGGCGGCCCGACACGTAATGCTGGACTGCCAGCCCCGTGCCCACCAGCAGGACGACCGCCAGGGCCAGCACCGTGCGGAATTCCAGGCCGCAGCGGAGCAGCAGCCACATCCGCAGGCCGTCCAGCCGCCCCTTCGACGGCTCGGGCGGTGGGTCAGGGGGCGGGATCGGGGGTGACGGCTGAATCTGGTCGCCGAACATCGCGGCGGCGCGCTCCCGGGTGAGCGCGGACCTGGCCTGCGCCGCGGCGGCCCTGCGGCGCGGGCGGATGACGGTGAGCGGGCCTGCCGGGCCCAGCGGGTTCGTCGCGTTCGTCGCGTTCGTCGCGTTCGTTGCGTTCGTTGCGTTCGTTGCGTTCGTTGCGTTCATACCGATCATCGTGGACCGGCCCACCCGGCCCGCGATGATCTTGGTCCGCAGCCTGTGGATAACTCCCGGCCTGTGGACAACCGCACTCAGTGCGGCGAGATCACCACGCCCAGCAGCCCGGGTCCCGCGTGCGCGCCGATCACCGCGCCCACCTCGCTGACCACGAGGTCGTCCAGGCCGGACACCCGCTCGCGCAGCCGCTCCGCGAGGGTCGCCGCCCGGTCGGCCGCGGCGAGGTGGTGGACCGCGAGGGCCACCCGGCGGTTGCCCGCCTGCTCGACCACGATCTCCTCGAGGCGGGTGATCGCCTTCGAGGCGGTGCGGACCTTCTCCAGCAGTTCGATCCGGCCGTCGGCGAGGCGCAGCAGCGGCTTCACCGCGAGCGCCGACCCGAACAGGGCCTGGGCGGCGCCGATACGGCCGCCCCTGCGCAGGTAGTCGAGCGTGTCCACGTAGAAGTACGCGGAGGTGTCCGCGGCCCGCTTCTCCGCCGCCGCGACCACCTCGTCAGCGGTGCCGCCCGCTTCCGCGGTCTCCGCGGCCGCCAGGACGGTGAAGCCGAGCGCCATCGCGACCATGCCGGTGTCCACGACGCGGACCGGGACCGGGGCCTCCTTCGCGGCGACCAGCGCCGCGTCGTAGGTGCCGGAGAAGTCGGCGGAGAGGTGGAGCGAGACGATCGCTTCCGCGCCGGAGGCGGCGGCGGCCTCGTAGGCGGCGGTGAATTCGAGGGGGCCGGGGCGGGAGGTGGTGACCGGGCGGCGGCGCTGGAGGGCGCGGGCGACGGCGGGGGCGGAGATTTCGGTGCCCTCTTCGAGGGCCTCGTCGCCGATCACCACGGTGAGGGGAACGATGGTGATCTGGTGGCGGATCAGGGCGTCACGGCCGAGGTAGGCCGTGGAGTCCGTGACGATGGCGACGTGCGGGGGCATGTCCGGGAGATTACCCGGGGTGCGCGTCGGGGCGACAGCTTGGCCCGTGGCGGGGCGCCTCATTGCCGGCGGGGCTGGTCCTCAAACGCCGGACGGGCTGGATTTGGTGGACGCCGGCGTCCACCGACCCGCACGTCCTCAAACGCCGGACGGGCTGAGAACGCCCGACACCAACCTCCACCCACCCGCACGTCCTCAAACGCCGGACGGGCTTGGATGGGGCGGACAGGCCCGGGATTCGCCGGACCGGCCGGGTTTCGTTGAAGGTCCCCCCGGAGGGGCTATTCGCCGGGGGAAGGGAGTTTGGGGGGCTGGGTCGGGGTCCAGTGGCGGAGGGCGGCGGACTCGATGGCGATCTGGTCGGTCAGGGAGGCCAGGTCGTCCGTCGTGGCGTGGTGGGCGCGGTCCTGGGCGGCCCAGCGCAGCGAGTCCGCGGAGTGGGTGACGTGGTGGACGCGGGTGGTGAGTTCCGGCAGGCGGGCGGCGATGCGGGACTTGTCGGGCTCGCGTTCGAGCAGTTTGAGCTCGCCGTCGAGGGCGCGGGCGTGGTCGTTGAGGCGGGCCAGCAGGGAGGCGGCCTCGGCGAGTGCGGCGTCCTCCGGGTGGCGTTCGCCGAGGGCCGCGAAGGTCGCGTCGATGGCGGTGCGCAGGTCGATCCGCAGTTGGGCCACGTCGCCGCCGACGCCGGGCGTGGTGTAGCGGCGGGCCTTGAGCTGGGTGTCCTCGACGACCCTGCGGGCCTGTGCGGTGCCGCGGGCCACGCGGCGCTTGAGCGCGCGGGTGGTGCGGACCGTCGCGACGGTGGCCAGCGCCAGGAAGATCAGCAGGAACAGGAGGACGACTATGCCGACGGTTTCCACGAGCGGCTCCTCCTGAGAGTCCTCAGCACGACGCGCTGCTTCCTCCACGGTAACCGCAAGGGGCAGGCCGGTGGAATCCGGTGGATCCCCCGGCCTGCCCCTTAGGGGGTGCGCCCCGGGGGGCGCACCCTCACACCACGATGTTGACCAGCTTCGGCGCGCGCACGATCACCTTGCGCACCGTCGCGCCCGCCAGCGCGGCGACGACCGCGGGGTCGGACAGTGCCAGGGTCTCCAGTTCGGCCTCGGGGATGGTCGGCGGGACCTCCAGCCGGGCCTTGACCTTGCCCTTGATCTGGACGACGCAGGTCACCGCGGGGTCCTGGGCCAGGTCGGGGTCGGCGACGGGGAAGTCGGCGTGGGTCAGCGAGGCGCCGTGGCCCAGCTTGGACCACAGTTCCTCGGCGACGTGCGGGGCCAGCGGGGCGATCAGCAGCACCAGCTGCTCGGCGACGGACCGCGGCACCGGGCGGCCGGACTTCGTCAGGTGGTTGTTCAGCTCGGTGATCTTGGCGATGGCGGTGTTGAAGCGCAGCTCCGCCATGTCGCCCGTGACGCCGTCGATGGCCTTGTGCAGGGCGCGCAGCGTCTCCTCGTCGGGCTCGGTGTCGGAGACGGTGACCTCGCCGGTGGTCTCGTCCACGACGTTGCGCCACAGCCGCTGCAGCAGCCGGTACTGGCCGACGACGGCCCGGGTGTCCCAGGGCCGGGAGACGTCCAGCGGTCCCATGGCCATCTCGTACAGCCGCAGCGTGTCGGCCCCGTACTCGGCGCAGATCTCGTCGGGGGTCACCGCGTTCTTCAGCGACTTGCCCATCTTGCCCAGCAGCCGGGAGACCTGCTCGCCCGCGTACCAGTAGGCGCCGTCCCGCTCCTCGACCTCGGCGGCGGGGACGGCGATGCGGCGTGCGTCGCGGTAGACGTACGCCTGGATCATGCCCTGGTTGTACAGCTTGTGGAACGGCTCGAAGGAGGAGACGTGGCCCAGGTCGTACAGCACCTTGTGCCAGAAGCGGGCGTACAGCAGGTGCAGGACGGCGTGCTCGGCACCGCCGACGTACAGGTCGACGCCGCCGGCGGGCTGCCCGTCGCGCGGGCCCATCCAGTACGACTCGACGTCCGGGTCGACCAGCCGCTCGCTGTTGTGGGGGTCCAGGTAGCGCAGCTCGTACCAGCAGGAGCCTGCCCAGTTGGGCATGGTGTTGGTCTCGCGGCGGTACGTGCGGGGGCCGTCGCCCAGGTCCAGCTCGACGGTGACCCAGTCGGCGTTGCGGGACAGCGGGGTCTCGGGCGAGGTGTCGGCGTCGTCCGGGTCGAAGGTGCGCGGGCTGTAGTCGTCGACCTCGGGCAGCTCGACGGGCAGCATCGAGTCGGGCAGGTCGTGCGGGACGCCGTCCTCGTCGTAGACGATCGGGAAGGGCTCGCCCCAGTAGCGCTGGCGGCTGAACAGCCAGTCGCGCAGGCGGTAGTTGACGGTGCCGGCGCCGATGCCGCGCTCGGCCAGCCAGGTGGTGACCGCGGCCTTGGCCTCGGCCACGCCCAGGCCGTCCAGGGAGATGCCGGCGCCTGCCGAGTTGACGATCCTGGCGTCGTACGAGGCGAAGGCGTCGTCCCAGGTGGCGGGGTCGGTGCCGCGGCCGTCGGTGGGTTCGACCACGCAGCGCATGGGCAGTTCGAAGGCGCGGGCGAAGGCGAAGTCGCGGGAGTCGTGGGCGGGGACGGCCATGATGGCGCCGGTGCCGTAGCCCATCAGGACGTAGTCGGCGACGAAGACCGGGACGGGGTCGCCGCTGACCGGGTTGACGGCGAAGGCGCCGGTGAAGACGCCGGTCTTGTCCTTGGCCTCCGCCTGCCTCTCGACGTCGGACTTCGAGGCGGCCTGCTTGCGGTAGGCGGCGACCGCGTCGGCGGGCGTGGCGTGGCCGCCGGTCCACACGTCGTGCGTGCCCTCGGGCCAGGCGGCGGGCACGATGGCGTCGACCAGCTCGTGCTCGGGTGCCAGCACCATGTAGGTCGCCCCGAACAGGGTGTCCTGGCGGGTGGTGAAGATGGTGATCGCGGCGTCATCGGCGGCCGGGGCGCCGGCGCGGTGCACGGGGAAGTCGACGCGGGCGCCCTCGCTGCGGCCGATCCAGTTGCGCTGCTGCAGCTTGATCGCCTCGGGCCAGTCCAGCGCGTCCAGATCGGACAGCAGCCGGTCCGCGTAGGCGGTGATCCGCATCATCCACTGCCGCAGGTTGGCCTTGAAGACGGGGAAGTTGCCGCGCTCGGAGCGGCCGTCGGCGGTGACCTCCTCGTTGGCCAGTACGGTGCCCAGGCCGGGGCACCAGTTGACCGGCGACTGGGCGGCGTACGCCAGCCGGTGGGTGCCCAGCACGTCGGACTGCTCGGCGGCGGTCAGGTCGGCCCAGGGGCGCCCGTCGGGGGTGGCGCGGGTGCCGTCGGCGAACTGTGCGACCAGGTCCGCGATCGGGCGGGCGCGGTCGGCGGCCGCGTCGTACCAGGAGTTGTAGATCTGCAGGAAGATCCACTGCGTCCAGCGGTAGTACTCGGGGTCGATGGTGGCGAAGGAGCGGCGGCGGTCGTGGCCCAGGCCCAGCCTGCGCAGCTGCGCCTGCATGGTGACCATGTTGGCCTCGGTCGAGACCCGCGGATGCGTGCCGGTCTGCACGGCGTACTGCTCGGCGGGCAGGCCGAAGGCGTCGAAGCCCAGGGTGTGCAGCACGTTGTGCCCGGTCATGCGCTGGAAGCGGGCGTAGACGTCGGTGGCGATGTAGCCCAGCGGGTGGCCTACGTGCAGTCCCGCACCCGAGGGGTACGGGAACATGTCCATGATGAACTTCTTGGGCTTCGCGGCCAGCTCGGGGTCGGAGTCCAGGTCGCCGCTGGGGTTCGCCGCGGCGAAGGTGCCGTCGGCCTCCCAGCGGTCCTGCCAGCGGCTCTCGATGTCGGCGGCCAGCTGTGCGGTGTAGCGGTGCGGCGCAGCCGTCTCGGCGGCCGGGGTGGTGTCGCTCATCGTCCTCGGTACTCCATCGATGTCATGACGGCTGCTGCGGCCCGTCTCTGCCTGTGGTCCTGCCTGCGGCACAAACAAAAAAGCCCCTCACGCAGGAGGGGTGCCGCACCGACGTGGTTCGTTGTCAGCGCGGCTCGCTAAGCAGGAGGCTCGTGGCTCGCATGCCGCCAGGTTACCGCAGCGGGTACGGCCCCCGCACCGGTGACGGTGCGGGGGCCGCGGTACTCACCCGGAGCTAGTGCGCGCGCTTGGGCGGCAGCGACGAGGTGACGTAGCCCTTGGCGGGCGTGCCCACCCCGGTGACGTCGTCGTAGCCGACCGTGGCGTGCAGCGACGCGTCAGCGCCGAGCGTCCGCAGGGACACGATGGTGCCCTCCGAGTCGTCGAACGCGTTCGCGTAGTCCACCCGGACCACGGCGAGGCCCTGGCCCTGACCCAGCGGGTGGTCGGTGACGTCGTGGTAGACCGACGTCCCGTACTTGTTGTAGATGAGCGGGTTGGCGAAGCCGATCGCGATGCCGTGCCTGGCCTCCTGGGAGAGGGCCTGGACGCCGGCGATCACCGGTGCGGCCAGCGACGTGCCGCCGATGCGGTACGTGCTGTACTGGAGCGACCCGTCCGGGTAGGACTGGGTCTGGCCGACCAGGAAGCCGGTGTTCGGGTCGGCGACCGCCGCGATGTCGGGCTGGACACGCTGCTTGACGGTGCCGCCGTTGGCGAGCGCCAGCGAGTCGGGGACCACACCGCGCTGGTAGAACGGCTGGTCGTAGAGCTTGCTGGTGCCGCCGCCCGCGCCGGAGGTGTACGGGCCGGGGAAGCCGGTCCAGGTCTTTCCGTCGGCGGACAGCGGGGCGCGCTCGGTGCCCCAGCCGGTCTCCCACTGGTACTTGTCGTTCTTGCCGACCGCCAGCGAGGTACCGCCGACGGAGGTGGCCCAGGGGGAGTTTCCGGGGGTGTCGGCCTGCTTCACACCGGTGGACGCGACATTGTCGCCCGCGTCACCGGAGGAGAAGTAGAAGCCGATGCCCTCGACAGCGCCCTGCTGGAACACCTGGTCGTAGGCCGCCGCGATGTCCGGCGTCTCGTTGGCCTCGACGTCGCCCCAGGAGTTGGAGACGATGTCGGCCAGGTGGTTGTCGACGACCTTGTTCAGCGCGTCGAGCAGGTCGTTGTCGAAGCAGGAGGCGCCGCCGACGTAGACGATGTCCGCGTCGGGGGCGACCGCGTGCACCGCCTCGACGTCGAGGGTCTCCTCGCCGTACCAGCCGCCCGCGTCGCAATCCTCTGTGCTGTTGTAGTCGGCCGGCAGGACCTGCGTGAGCTGGCCCTTCTTGTACTTCTGGCCGCCGGTGTCCTTGGCGTAGCGGGCGGCGTCCTGCGCGATGTACGGCGACGCGTAGGCGTCGGTGATGGCCACCCGCACGCCCTTGCCGGTGTACTTGCCCGCGCCGTACGCGGCACGCAGCTGGTCACCGGTGTAGCCCTGGATCGCGTACGGCGCCTTGCCGCCGTAGGCGTCCGGAAGCTTCTTGTCGGTCTTGGAGCCGTAGTACGTGGAGAACGGCCCGGCGTTCTTGAAGACCGCGTCCGGCGGCGGCAGCGCGTCGTCGTGGCTGGACTTCTTGGGTGCCGTGTCCAGGCCGGTGACGGTGAGCACCGCGCCGTCCAGGGAGGCGGGGGCGGTGGCGTTGCCGGTCGGGGCGCGGTAGGTGTGGCCCGACTTGCTGTAGTTGTGCAGCTGGGTGCCGAAGGCCTTCTCCGCCGCGGCCACGTCCCCGCTGACGGTGAGGTAGTGCAGGTTCGCACCGGTCACCTTCAGGCCCGAGGACTGCAGCCAGGCGGTGACCTCGGCCACCTGCGCCTTGGTCGCGCCGTACGCCTTCTGCGTCTGGGCGGCCGTCAGGTAGTGGCCGTAGTCCGCCGAGTTCGGGTCCGACACGGACTTCGCGTAGGCCGCGAGACCCTTGGCGTCCCGGCCGGCCAGGTAGACCCTGACGGTCACCTTGGACGAGTCGGCCGTGGCGCCCTTGTCCGCCTGGGCGGTTGCCCACTGCGGCTTGGTGCCGGACAGGAGCTGGCGTCCTGCGTTCGGGTCGGCCGACGCGGACTGGGTGCCAAGCGCGAGCGCGCTGGCGACCAGCGGCAGCGCCGCGGCAGCCGCGAGTCCCATGCGCGTCCTTCTGCGCTCAAATCTCATGTAACCCCCATGCGAAGCGAGTTGTCGCGTTAGTCGCGTTGGTCACGCGTTGCGGTGTCGCCGCTATGCGTACACGCCGTACCGCAAAGCGATACTCTTTCGCCGATCGGTCCATGTCAGGGCCATGAAAACACCAAGAGCAGGTCAAGGAACCATTCCCTCCATACGGCCTAGCCTGCCCGGCGAATCGACGCTATCAGCGGGGAAGTTGCCCCGACAGGGGGCGTGACCCCGTCCCGACCGGGCATTTCCTTTAGTCGCTTGACAGTTCGTCGGCTCCGTATCACCATTCATGTGTCACGACATACATGTCACGACACACGAATGAAGGAGAGAGGCATCCCATGAACGCGGCACGTAACGGCGGCCCCATGCGGCAGGCGGAACTGCTGCGCTACCTCGTGCTGGCCGCGCAGCGCGAGGGCAACAGGCAGCTCACCCTCAAGCTCGCCGGGATCGGCCTGACACCGGCTCAGTCCGAGGCGCTGCGCATCCTCGCCGACCACGGCCCGCTCGCCCTCACCGGCCTCGGCGACATGCTCGTCTGCGACAGCGGCACCAACCCCAGCCGGCTCGCCGACCGCCTCGTCACCGCCGGCCTCGTCGAACGCGGCAGCGCTCCCGACGACCGCCGCCGGATCACCCTCGCGCTGACCGCGGCGGGCCGCTCCGCGAACGACGAGGTGCGGCGGATCGAGGACGACTTCTACGACACCCTCGACGCCGCGGGTGAGCAGATCGACGTATCCGCCGCGATCGAACTGCTCCGGCGCGTCTGCGCCGGATCGCCCGCCGCCCGCGCACTGCAGAACCGCATCGACGCCCAGGGCGCATAGGCCCTGCCCGCCCACCACCCGAAAGGCACTCCCATGACCAGCACCGCCACCGGCACCCGTACCGTCCCCGCCACCCGCGCCCAGGTCCTCGCCCTGCTGCTCGACCCGCAGCGGCTGCCCGACTGGAATCCGGCGTTCCTGTCCATGTCCGGCCCCCGGCAGGCCGCCCTGGGCCAGGACTACGAGCTGCGGACACTGCCCAACCTGCGCGGCACCTTCCGCTACACCCTGATCGCCCAGGACCGCGTCCACATGGAGTGGACCGTCCCCGGCATGAGCGAACGGTGCGAGTGGACGCTGCACGAGACCGGCGCAGGCACCCGGGTCGGCCACGCGGTGACCAGGTCGGGACCGCTCGCCGCCGTCCTGCGCCACGCGCTGGCGACGCTGCCGGGGCTGCGCCTCGACCGGCTCGCCGAGACCGTCCCTTCGGCGACCGCCGCACTGACGGGCGTCTAGGGTCGGCCGCCTGGGCCACCGCGCTACGGAAGGACGGCCGAGCCGATGACTTTCCGCGACCTCCACCACGAAGGCGACCTGCCGCTGCTGCTGCCGAACGCCTGGGACGTCGCCTCGGCGCTCGCCTTCGCCGACGCCGGCTTCCCCGCCGTCGGCACCACGAGCTTCGGCATCGCGGCGGCGGCGGGCGAGCCGGACGGCGGGCGAGCAGGCAAGGACGGGACCCGCACGCTCGCCCGCCGGCTGTCCCGCCTCCCCGTGTACATCAGCGCCGACATCGAGGACGGCTACGCCGAGGACCCCGAGCAGGTCGCCGAATACGCCGCAGGCCTCGGAGTCGACGGCGTCAACCTGGAGGACAGCTCGGCGGGCCGGCTCGTCGACCCGGCGCTGCACGCGGCCAAGGTCGCCGCGGTCAAGCGCCGGGCACCCGGCCTCTTCGTCAACGCCAGGGTCGACACCTACTGGCTCGGCCAGGACGCCGGCGTCGACGCCTCGCTCGCCCGCGCGCTCGCCTACGTCGAGGCGGGCGCCGACGGCATCTTCTTCCCCGGCGCCACCGCACCGGACGACCTGCGCGCCCTGACCGCCCGCACCCCGGTCCCGGTCAACGTCCTGCTCGTCCCGGGCCGCACCCTCGCGGAGCTGGCCGAGCTCGGCGTCCGCAGGGTGAGCACCGGCTCGCTGCCCTACCGCGCCGCCGTCGACGCCGCCGTGGCAGTCGCCGCCGGCTTCCGCGACGGCGGCACACCGCCGCGCGCGACGCCCTACGCGACGATGCAGCGGCGGCTGGCCCGCCACCAGGACGCCAGCGCGGCCCGGGAGGGGGCCTGACCGGCCGTCAGCGGTGCTGCAGCACGTTGACGACCCGCCCGTGCGGGTCCCGTACGAAGAAGCGCCGCACACCCCACTCCTCGTCCTGCAGCGGGTGCACGATCTCCGCGCCGCTCCGCCTGACCGCCTCGTGGACCGCGTCGACGTCGTCCACCTCCACGCTCATGTCGGCGACGACCGGCGCGGTCCTGTCCGCGGCCATGAAACTCACCTGCGCCCCCGGGTTCGCGGGCGACGCGAGCGTCACGATCCACCCGAGGTCCATGGCCTCCTCGAAACCCAGCAGCCCGTAGAAGCCGCGGCTCGCCGCCACATCCTCGGACCGCACGTTGGGCACCACACGGCGAACGCTCACGACCACTCCCGATCGGTACTGTCGACGAACCCGGGCCTGCCGGCCCCGAGCCACCGGCCCACGTACCCGGTAGGCTCCGCCCATGAACTCCGGACCCCACTGACCGACGCGCCGTCCGCCCCGCGGACCACGGTCGTTCACGTCTCCTTCCGACTCCGGAGTCCCCCATGCCACGCCCCGCCAGGGGCGGCGCGTCCTATCGCGCCGTCCTCGCGCTGCCGCGCGCCCGCGCACTGTTCGCCACCGCCACACTCGCCCGGCTGTCCTACGGGCTGCTGTCCCTCCCGATGCTGCTCGCGCTGCGCGACGGCACAGGTTCCTACGCCGTCGCCGGCACCGCCGCCGGCCTGTTCGGCCTGACCTCCGCGGTCCTCGGGCCCTACAGGTCCCGGCTCGTCTCGCGGCGCCCTGCCGCGCTGCCCGTGCTGACCGCCGTCTACGGCACCCTGCTGGGCGGCCTCGCCGCCGGGGCGGCACTCGGCATGAGCGCCGGGCTCGCGGTGGCGCTCGCCGTGCTCGCCGGGGTCTTCCCGCCCCCGGTCGGCCCGCTGATGCGGACCCGCTGGAGCCTGCTGGCCGGCAGCGAAGCCCAGCGGCAGTCCGCGCTCAGCCTGGACGCCGTGACCGAGTCCACCGTCTTCGCCGTCGGGCCCGTACTCGGCGGCCTGCTCATCACCGCCACCTCCCCCGCCCTCTCCCTGGCCGCCGCCGCGGGCCTCGCGATCACCGGCTTCACCGCCTTCGCGAGCGTTCTCGGCACCTCCGCCCCCGAGCCGGCACCCGCGGGCACCGGCACCCGGCTCGGCCCGCCCGCAGCGCCGGGGTTCGCCACCCTCCTGGTGGTGGTCCTCGGCAGCGGCTGCGCGCTGGCCCTCGCCGAGGTCGGGGTCGTCGCCGCCAGGGGCGCGGCCGTCGCGGGCCCGCTGATGGCGCTCTGCGCCACCGGCGGCGCCGTCGGCGGCCTCGTCTACGGCCGCATACGCTGGCGCGCCGCCCCGCACCGGCGGCTGCTCGCCCTCGGCACCCTCGCGGCCGCCTGCTACGCCCTGCCCGCGGTCGCACCGGTGCTGGTCGCAGTCGCCCTCGGCATGCTGCTGGCGGGCAGCTGCTCCGACACCCTGCTGATCACCGCCTACCTCCAGGTCGACACGCTGATCCCGGCCGGCTCGCGCACCGAGGCGAGCGCCTGGATCAACACCGCCTACAACCTGGGCAGCGCGATGGGCTCCGCCGCCGCCGGATTCCTGATCTCCCGGTACGGCGCCGCCCCCGCCTTCCCCGCCGCGGCCGCGGTGCTGGTCGCCGCAACAGCAGCCGGCGCCCTCCTGCACGGACGCCGACCGGCCATGAGCCCGGCCGTGTGACGACGACCCCCGCGGGGGGCGCGGGTGGCGAAGCCGTGGGCGCGACGGGTCCGCGTTCTCCGGGGCCAGATCTCGCCCTCCCGCCGAGGGCCCCCCGGGTACCCCGACCCGACGACCGGCCCGCACGACCCCACAGGGGTGCGGGTGGCGGAGCCCCCGCCACGCAAGGCGAAGCCGAGCAAAAAGGAGAGAGCGGGACCTGTCCGCGTTTTTTGCGGACAGGTCCCGCTCTCTCGCTCGTGGAGATCCTGACCTCTTACTTGAACCTGACCCCCGAGGTCAACGCCCTACGAGCATCGCTGGCCCACCTGTCAGGCCCTGAAGCTCCGACGGACGAGGCAGACCTTGGGATCGGCTAACGGCCATCAGCTTGATCCTTTAGTCTGCCCTCCGCGCCGCTCTGGCACGGCTGTCGATGCCGAACGTGCCAGCAAACGAGCCGGAGTCCGGGCAGGGTGCTTGCCGTGAGCTGCCGTTGTTCCAAGAAGGCCTGGTGTGGCAACAGACAACGCCGCGCCTTGTCGGGCTATGCGGACGGGGTAGCCCAACGCAGCTTCACCAGCTCGGCCAACGGTGGAGAGGCAAGGACTTGCGTCAAGTCCTCTCGTCTGCCAGCAGTGGTCTGCCATCCTGTCGGCAGATGGCGAGACGGACTCCAAGGTGGTGCGATTTTTGATGACCAACTCGATCGCGATTGTCGAAGCTGACTCGAATAAGCGCGGCGATCTCTTCGGACGTCTGATCTGCGATGTATTTCATGCCCTAGGCTATGAGGACTTTCGCCTGAATATCCACAAAGCAGGGCGCGAACTCGACATCAAAGGCCGTCATCGCACCGAAGAGAGAGAACTAATTGCGGAATGCAAGGCAACTAATCGGCCCATCGGAGGCGCCGACCTGAACAAATTTGCAGGAGCAACCCAGGTTGAGTCAGCAAGGAGTGCCACCAAACTTTCACCATACTTTGTATCACTGGGTGGATTCACTGGATCCGCGCTTGCGCAGGAGGAAGAAGTCGGGGATCGATTCACCCTCATCAGTGGGCCTGACATCATCAGGGAGCTGATCAAAGGACGGGTTATTGTCGATAAAGCTCGGGCAGCGTCAGTGACCACGCAGTGTAAGAAACTGCCGACAGGAGCTCGCGTTACAGAAAATACAACCATCGTTGCCCACGAGAGAGGTTGGTTCTGGGCATTTTACTTTGAGTGCGACGGCGAGGCTACTCACTTTACTCTCGTTCATGCTGACGGTCACGGCGTGGCTGACTCTCTCGCCTCACGAGTCAGGGAGTCGGACAGCAATCACGAGAAAATTTTCTCCGGGCTGACCTACGCTTCCTCGGCAGGCACAGAAATCGATGCACAAAGCGAGAAAGAAGCAGTTTCAGCATATCTTGAATATGTTGTTCGCGAATTTGGCAACATCACCCTCGAAGGATTGCCAGCTGATCAAGAAATGGGCTCGCGGACGCTGCGCCTTGAGTCTCTTTACGTACCGCTACACCTCACGCCTATCACGCATCAAGCCTCCGTGTCACGTGAGACCTCCGAGGCTCAATCTGAACATCGGCCGTACAGACGGCAAGCCGAGAAAGTAGAGATTTCGAAAATACTGCGAGATGAGTCTCGTCATGTAGCTATCCTCGCATCACCAGGTAGCGGAAAAAGTACCCTTATGAAGCGGATTGCCGTCTCGTACGCGGATTCGAATCGGCGCTCTGAGGTGGCTGACGCGCTCCCGGACACAGATTTCTTCCCATTGATAGTCAGATGCAGACAACTTCGTTCCAAAGCACGCCAGCCACTGGTCCAAACGCTCGGCTCATTGATGGAGAATGCCGAAAGACCTGACCTCAGTAGCAAATTTGAGTCAGCTGTCCGCGAGCAGCTAAAAACTGGAAATGTCCTTCTTCTGGTGGATGGCTTGGACGAGATTAGCGACCCAGGCGACCGGGTTGCATTCGCCTGCCAATTGCGGACTTTTATCGGCACATATCCTATAGTCCGAGTGATTGTCACATCTCGCGAGCCGGGGTTTCGCGTCGTTGCTGGCGCCATATCCAGCGTTTGCAAGGGCTATCGAATCACAGATTTGACTATCTCAGACATTCGATCTCTGTGTACGTCGTGGCATCACCAGGTAGCTGGAGGCAATGAGGATGACATCCGTAAAACGACTTCTGCCATACTTACAAACTCCAGAGTTCGAGCGCTCGCCGTAAATCCTCTGTTGCTTACTACACTCTTGCTGGTGAAACGCTGGCTGGGTGAAATTCCATCAAAGAGGAGCGTGCTTTACTCAAAGGCAATTGAGGTCCTTCTCATGACCTGGAACACTGAAGGACATGACCCAATTGATCAAGAGGAAGCTGTCCCCCAACTCGCATATGCGGCATTCGCGCTGCTCTCGAATAAATCCCAGACTGCCTCCGCGAAACAGCTGGGTACCCTATTCAACGCTGCTCGGCAAGAAATGCCGGAGATCCTTAGTTACGCGCGCATGCCTGTCTCAAAATTTATCGATCGCGTTGAAGATCGCAGTAGCCTACTGACGCAAAGCGGGAACGTAGTCGAAGACGGTCAGGTGAGATCGCTGTACGAATTCAAACATCTCACGTTTCAAGAGTACTTGGCCGCTCTCGCAGTAGTTGAATCCTGGAATCCTGGACGAGACGAAGGGGACTCACCCCTTGACGTGCTGAGACCTTACCTAGACGACGAATCTTGGACGGAGGTAGTCCCACTCGCAACGGTTATGTCTGGCATCAAACATGCCAAGTCACTGGTGGGGTGTCTGATCTCTGATATCAAAAGTACCGCCGATGACATTCACGAGATCAGTGATGACAGTCGTGACCTTGATGTTGTGGCTGAAAGCCCACTGTACAGCAATCTACTGACTTGCATTTCTGATGGCGCTCCCATTCCCCCTTCAATGTTGCGGGAAGCCCTAGAAACACTCGTGGAACACGGCCCTCAGGAAGAGGGTGAAATCGTTCTGAGTCTGCGGAATTCGAAATTCTACGAAGAGCTCAAAGATGTCGCATGGCAAGGTTTCCTGCGCGGCGAAGTCCAGGAAGACAAATATGCGGGGACAGTCGCGGCAATCGAAACCATCGAAAAAATCGAGACCACGACCGCCGATAAATCTGTCGACCTTATGATCGAGGGCCTGGAGTCCAGTGCTGAGAGTTGTGGCGTCCGGTCAGCATTGGCCGTGATGAACCTCCTGTACGCTATGCAACCCTGGCAACTGGATAACGTACAGGAAGTGAGCGGATCGACTGCCCACTACAGTTCGTCCATTCTTTACGGGGGTGCACCTATGCCGACCCCGCGAATGGTCTCAAGTAAACTCAGGTCTCCTCTTCTAAATTTCTATAAGAGAGCCGAGAGCCGCGTCTCAATTTACTCTGCCACCTGGGCCCTAGTGTGGTCTCAAAATGTGATCGGGTGGAGCAGGAGAGATATAGCTGAATTCACGCCAAAACTAATGAAAAATTGGATGACGTCCAATAACGAAACCGTGCAAGGTTACTCGGCTTGGGCAATATCGAGAATAGCACCTGAAGGCGCAGGGCGTGCTGTGTCCCCTGCATCCATGCCAGCAGGTTTCGAGGATTTTGCAAGAGCACGCTTGAATCTCACCCTCCCGGAAACAAATACAGACACCATGGCGGCTCTCACAGTTTCCTATCTCACAGGGTCACTAGTCACACACGATCAGATTCTAGACTATCTAGAAGCGGTACTAGGCACCACCAGTGAGATAGACCAGAGTTGGCTGAAACGCCTGGAGCGCGCAATCATCGAGCCCGGACTTCCCTGGGATGGAAATCAATTCTAGTCACCATCATGCAAAACTGACCCAAGCTCACGCTCCGGTCCACACGCGTTCGAAGCTCTCCAGGTAGTTCGCGGCGAGCATGTCGGCCACCGTGAAGCGGACGTGGAAGACGGGGGCGGTGGCGGCTGGTTGGCCGTAGACGTGGGGGTTGATCAGCAGGTCATCGTCGGCGCGGTAGATCGAGTTGTACAGCGCCGTGCGGTGGAGGCGGACCTCGACGGCGGCCATCTTGGCCAGCGGGCTGAGTAGGGCAAGGGCGTTGCGGATGCGGGCCGACATGGCGTCGCCGACGCCCTCGGACTCGCCGCGTTCGGCCACCTCGGGACTCTCCGGGTCGCCGAGGAGCAGGCGGACCTTGACGCCCTCCCGTGCCCTGTCGGCGAGGGTGTGCAGGATGCCCGGGTCCTCGATCAGGAACAGCGCGCTGTACGCGAGGATGCCGATCTCCCGTTCGGCGCCTGCGAAGTGGCGGAGCCATGTCTCCCGCGGCACGGCCCAGCGGTGGGGGTAGATCGTCAGGATCTCACCGCCTGGTGGAACGCGCGGGCGTGAGTGCGCTGCGGCGGGCCACAGTTCGCCCTCGGCACGGCCGACGAGGGCGGCGAGCGCGGCGCGGTTGCGCGCGTACGGAAGACGGCCGGCGCACCACTGTTCGACAGTCTTGGGGTCGACGTCGAGTCGGGCCGCGACATCGGCGGAGTCGAGACCGGCGGACATGAGGGCGCGGCGGAGCGCGGCGTTCACGCTTCCCCCTTATTCGGGGTGTGGACGACTTCAGAGTAGCTAAGAAATCCCTAGACGTCCCTCAAGACGTGGTGTCCGCGCCGCCGTATCGCGCCGAATCTCTCGTATGAGACCCCGCGACCGCGCAATCGGCTCGGGGCATGGCCACTGTGTGAGGAGCGACGACGTGCAAGTGCCACACCACCACCCGTTCGGATGGACGGGATCTGAGCAATGACCATGGGCACACCCACAACGCAGGTCGACGAGCCCTCCGCCATCGTCCAGAAGACCTGGCCGCGCAGCGTCCGTTCGGTGACCAGAGCGCGACACCTCCTCGCCCACCAGCTCGACGCTTGGGGCTTGCCCCGCCTCGCTGACGCTGCGGAAGTGGTGGTCTCCGAGCTGGTCACGAACGCCGTCAATCACGCACGCTCGCCCCGCGGGCACCTGATCGGGACGAGCTTCGAGCGCCTTGACGGCGGCGTCCGGATTGAGGTCCACGACGCCAGCGAGCGAAAACCGGAACGCCGGAAAGCTTCGGAGGACGAGGAGTACGGCCGGGGACTGGCCCTCGTGGACGCACTCACCGGCGGCCAATGGGGCGTGAGTGTTCGCGAGGGGCCGGGCAAGGTGGTCTGGGCGGTGTGCGCTGAGGACGGGGAGAGCGGAGCGCATCAGTGACGTCCGGGGAGAAGGGTGCTCCTTCTGGCCACACCACGAAACCGGCGGGGGCGGAAGGCGGCTCGCAGTGCTCGCGCTGCGGTGCTGACCTGGTGTCGTGCGCACGATGCGGGTCGACGTCGTACTGTCCGGCTTGCACTCGACCGCGTCGGCGCAAACGCTCGCCTGTCCTACGTCAGGAACCGGCGGGAGTGACGTGGGCACGGGAGAAAGCCGGCCTGACCAAGAGGGCGCTTGCCCGGCAAGTGGGTATCTCCGAGCAGCTCATGGGAGAGATCGAGTCCGGCTGGCGCAGTGCCACACCCGCCAACCTGGCCAAGATCGCCCAGGCGCTCAAGTGCCCCGTGGTCATTCTGGAGCGCAACCCCCGTGCCACGGACACTCACAGCCTTGGTCCTGCTCAGCACGGCCCGTAGCTCTCTTGATTGGTCACACCCGATGGCTGCCGATTCCGGGTAAGGGCAGTGCATGACCTCCCCCGTACCGGCTGCGGCGCAGTCCCTCGTCGTAACGGTACGGGGTGAACTTCTCCTGCTGGGCTCATCTGCCTGCTCTCAGTACGCCGGCATGCGCGACCATGGGCAGCAACAAATCCCAGGGCCTCGACGAGCAGACCGGCGAGCATCCCGGCAGACGAACGGTGTTGGGCTGACACCCGACGAGGAAGGACGACGAGTGGGCTCGCGCGCGACGCCGTGGGGCGCGTACAAGACCATCACGGACGCCTTGCGCCGCCGCATCACCGGTGGCGAGTTCCCACCAGGCGTGCAACTTCCCAGTGAAGCGACGCTCAGGGCGGAGTACGGGGTCGCCCGCAATACGCTGCGGCGCGCACTCGCCGATCTGGAGCGCGAAGGCTTGCTCGTCACGATGCCCGGACGTGGGCGCCTCGCCTCATCCCGGGCGGACGCTGCACCCCCAGCACCGATCTTCCGGCGGATCTCGACGGATCTCCGCGCCGCGATCGAACGCGGCGAGCTGCGCCAGGGCGACATCCTCCCCAGCGAGGCCGCACTCACAGCACAGTACGAGGTCTCCCGCTGGACAGCCCGGCAGGCCCTCATCGAGCTGGAAGCCGCGGGGCTGATCGAGACGCGTCACGGCAAAGGCAGGTTCGTGAAGTGACGCGTGGCGCCGCTAGCCTCGACTCATGACATCGGTTCCCTGGTCACGACAGCTCGCGGGCGACCTGCTCGCCGAGCCGCTTCCGCGCCGCTGGGCGCACTCCCAAGGCGTCGGTCGCAAGGCCGAGTCGATCGGCCACGTCCTCGGAGCCGATGCCGACCTGCTGATCTGTGCCGCATGGCTGCACGACATCGGGTACGCCCCGTCGCTCGTCAAGACCGGGCTCCACTCCCTCGACGGCGCCCGCTACCTCCGCGACGTGGAGCAGGCCGACCCCCGCGTCTGCGCGCTGGTCGCTTACCACTCCTGCGCCCACATCGAGGCCCGCAACCGTGGTCTTGACGAAGAACTCGCCGCCGAATTCGAGCCTGTTGGCGGTCTGCTCGCCGACGCCCTGATCTACTGCGACATGACGACGACGCCGAACGGTGAGCCGGTGGACGTCGAACAGCGGCTCTCCGAGATCCTGTCGCGTTACGGACCCGGGGCCGTGGTCACCGAGTCCATCACCGAAGCGAGCCCGCACATCGTGGGTTCGGCGCGGCGTATCGAGGCTCTGCTCGTCACGTAGCGGAGCGCTGCGAGCGGATGAGCGTTCCCTGTTCGTCGCGGTTCCAGTGGCGGCCGACGCTGTCGAGGAACTCGATCTCTATCGGCTCCGGCTCCACGTATGAGCGCAGCCACTCGCGCGGCGCCGGGCGTCTTATGGTCTGGCTCGGGGGGACGAGGCCGATGAACTCGGTCTGCGACTCCTCCCCCGGCAAGGCAGGCAGCGGGAGTTCGACCTCGTATATCGGCATCTCGCTCGCGTTGTGGACGTGGAAGGCAAGCTCGCGGGAGCCGTCGTCCCGGCGGTACGCCTCGACCCAGGCGCTGACACGCGCCGCCTGGGAGCGCCGGTCCTCCTCGTCGCGGTCGGCCTCGCGGCGGTGTTCGCGGCGGAGCAGGACGAACCCGGTGCCGAAGGCGCCGACCGTGCCGATGGACGAGAAGACGTCGGCCGCCGTGCTGACCCAGTCGCTACCCAAGTTGGGGCAGCCCTTCCCCTTGGAGGTAGGCGTCGATCCGGTGGCGCATGGAGGCGTCCATCTTCAGGCCCTGGACCTCGTCGCGTGGAACCCACACGACCTCGCGGGATTCGTCGCTCGGAGTCGGTTCACCGCCGACGTACTCAGCAGCGAAGACGATCGAGAACTCCTGCCGTACCTCGTCGTTGCTCGTGTAGTGGATGAGATGGCGGGGGTCGGTATAGATGCCGACCAGTCCGATGACCCGGCAGTGGATCCCGGTCTCTTCGAGCGTCTCCCGTACGGCGGTCTGCGTGATCGATTCGCCGAGGTCCATCGCTCCGCCGGGCACAGCCCAGTTGCCGTTGTCGCTACGGCGGATCATCAGGATCCCCCCCTCGCTGTCGGTCACGACAGCGTTCGCGGACGGGACGAGGCTGTTGGCGGGTGGTGCGCTCGGGTCGTCGAAGTAGTCGATGCGGCTGGGCATGCTGGTCAGGCCTCCAGTTCCCGGGCGCGGTCCCAGACGCGTTCGAAGCTGTCCAGGTAGTTGCTGACCATGCTGCCGCCGGCGACCTTCCGCAGGTGGATCACCGGTGCGTGCGCTGCCGCGAACCCGTAGATGTGGGTGTTGACGAGGAGCTGGTCGTCCGCGCGGTAGATCGAGTTGTAGAGGATCGTGTCGTGAAGCCGGAAGTCGATCCCCTCGACTTGCCGCAGTCGCGCGTACATCACCAGGGCGTTCCGGATCTTCGCGGCCATGGCGTCGTCAAGTCCCTCGTCGGCGCCGCGCTGGGCGACGACCGGGCTCTCGGGGTCACCGAGGAGTATCCGCACGCGGACACCCGCGTCGGCCTTGGCGCGGAACACCTGATGAGTTCCCGCGTC
Source organism: Streptomyces sp. NPDC049040 (assembly GCF_043197715.1). NCBI lineage: Bacteria > Bacillati > Actinomycetota > Actinomycetes > Kitasatosporales > Streptomycetaceae > Streptomyces > Streptomyces sp. NPDC049040. The sequence goes on along the minus strand of NZ_JBICTO010000002.1, from coordinate 384,193 downwards.
CTCCGAGAGGAACAGACCGCTGTAGACCAGGACGCCGATCTCGCGTTCCGCCGTCTCGAACATGCGCCGCCACAGGTCGGACGGCACCGCCCAGCGGTGCGGGTAGACAGTGAGGATCTCACTCTCGGAAGCGCCGGCGACCTGGTCGGGAGACAGTGCGTCCGGCCACAAGTAGGTCTCGTCTAGGCCGAGTTGCGCGGCGACGGCGTACCGGTGCCGCCGGTAGGGCGTCCGGTTGGTCGTCACCCAGCGCTCAACGGTCTTGGGATCCACGTCGATCGCGTTCGCCAACTCGTCAAGCGTGAGACCGCGTTCCAGCAACGCGGCCCGAAGGCGCTCATTCTGCATGCATCGACCCCAAGACGTCACGAGACGGCTCCACGATAGGCGGGACGTCTCGCACACGTCCAGTCATGTAGTGATGACGTACCGCGCACCAAGCGCACTCTCAGTGAGGTCGACACCGATCCGGCGTCGAGACCACCGGCAGAGCCGCGCCGCCCGGAAATCCCAGCCTTGACACGTCGTCACTCGCTGGGCATCGTAAATCTGCACATGTTCAACATGTTCAGATTCTGGGCAGTGCGCTCCCCCGAGAAGGGAGTTGTCACCGTGACCGCAGACCCGAACCACGACGAGGAAGCCCGATGCCATTGCGGGGCCTTACTCACCGAACACAGGCACACCCGGAAGGGCGGCGCAGGGCGGTGCCGCAAGTGCCGTGCCCGCAATCGCCGGTAGCGGAGCGAGCAGGCGCGGCGGCGGATCGCCGCACGGCAGATGCGGGGTACTGAAGGTGCTGGTCACCGTCTCGGCCGCCGTCCTGCTGGGCGCTCTGGTGTGGCTCCTGTGAAGGTACGCGAACGTGCGCACCTGGCACGTGGCCGTGTGCGCCCTGTTCGGCTTCTACCTCGCGTCCTCGTCGTCCGGTCCGCACATCGCCGGCACCATGCGGGCGCTCGCGCAATCGATCTCCACGCTCCACCTGTAGAGAGGAGAAGAGCCTTGCCATCGAAGGCTGAGACGGCCGTGCCGCGCGACGCGTGGGTCATGGCCGGGATGGCCACGGCCGCAGCATCCGCGGCCGTGGCCAGCTTCACCGGACTGCGCGGGCTCGCGCTGGACACCGGGTGGCCGCCACGGCTCGCGTGGTTGCTGCCTGTCACCCTCGACGCGTACGCGATGACCTCGGCGTGTGTCTGGCTCGCCGCCACGACCCGCGCCGGGCGGCCCGGCGGTTCGCACGGGCCAACGCGGTCGGCGCGATCGGGGCGAGCATCGCCGGCAACGCGGTTTACCACGCCGTGGTGGTCGGTCTGATCACGGTCTCGTGGCCGATCGTCGTCCTCGTCGGCTCCGTCCCGGCGGCCGTCCTCGGACTCACCGCGCACCTTCACGCGGTACGGACCACGCCCGGGGAGGAGTCCGGCCCCGACGACGTGGCGGTACGCACCTCCGCCCCCGACCAGGACGGAACCGGGGACAGTCCCACCGCCCAGCGCCGTGCCGCACCTCGCCGCGGCCCGCATGGACGAAGCCATGGGCGAGGCAGCCACCATCACCGCCGACATGCACAAGCGGCTCACCGACGAGCTGAAGCGGCTCGACAAGCAGGAGGACCGCTTTCTCGACCTCGTCGGTGACGACGACTGGCCGCAGGAGAAGATCGCCGCGCGCCTCCGCGCCATCCGCGACGAGCGCACTCGGCTCGCCCGACAGCTCGACGACACCGACCGTCCCGACCTCGACACGGGCCGTGACACCCTTGCCTACCTGATCGGCCTGCTCGCCGACCCGCAGGAGCTTTATCGCCAAGCAGGCAAGCGCGCCCGCCAGGTGCTGAACCAGGCCTTCTTCCGGCGCCTCTACCTCGACGCGGACGACGACGGCCCCTACGTCGCCTCCGATGAGCTCACGGCCGCCGTCGCGCCCCTCGTCGACGTGGCCCGCCAGCCAGCTCCCGCAGCCCTGCACAACGAGAACGGCGCCACCCAGGTGGGTGACGCCGTGACGTCTGCGGACCTTCTTCGAACCGCCCTCCGTCGAGGAGGTTCGAGTAAGACCGCGGTTGTGGAGCTACGGGGAATTGAACCCCGGACCTCTTGCATGCCATGCAAGCGCTCTACCAACTGAGCTACAGCCCCGCGATGGTGCCGGGATGCCCGGCGACCTGGGGTTACTTTACACGCTGGACGGGTGGCGACGGCAAATCGTTTGCGGCGCCGCCGGGGGGCCACGGTAGGAACGGCACATGCGCCCACGACCTGGAGAAGTACTGCACTTCTCGGAAGATCCGACGATCACCTTCTTCCGTCCGCATGTCGCCGCCACCGCCCGGCAGCCCGAGGCGTACGTCTGGGCCGTGGACGGGGCGCGCGCCCCTGACTACTGGTTCCCACGGCAGTGCCCGCGGGTCATGGCGTGGGCGGTGCCCGGCGCGTCGGCGGCCGACCGGGAGCGGATCCTGGGGCCGGGCGGCGGCGATCGCGTCCACGCGATCGAGTACGGCTGGGTCGAGCGGTTCCTGGGCGTCGAACTGTTCGCGTACCGCCTTCCCGCCGCCGCCTTCCGGCCGTTCGGCGGACCGGCGCCGCACGCGTATGTGTCGACCGCGCCCGTCGAACCGCTCGGCCCCGCAGAGCCGGTCGGCGACCTCCTGGAGCTGCACGCGGACGCCGGCATCCAGTTGCGCGTCCTCGACCGCCTCCAGGTCTTCTGGGACGCGGTCAGGGCCGGCTCGCTGGGCTTCAGCGGCATCCGGCTGGGGAACGCGGCACCGGCACGCTGAGCGCGGGACACGGGGCGCGGTCCCCGGCGGAGTTAATGAAGTGTCAACAATCGGGGCCGGGTTGGCGGGTTACGGTGACAACTGCCGAGTGGACGAGAGAGGTGGAGACCGCTGTGACCACCGCGTTCGACCCCATGACGCTGGGCGGCATCCGGTTGCGCAACCGGATCGCCATGGCGCCGATGACACGCAGCCGGGCGTACGGTCCCGGGCTGAGCCCGACCGAGAGCACCGCGCTCTACTACGCCCAGCGGGCCTCGGCGGGACTGATCATCACCGAGGGCACTCAGCCGTCGGTGGTGGGGCAGGGCTATCCGGACACACCCGGGCTGCACAGCGCCGAGCAGCTGGCCGGGTGGCGGCGGGTGACGGACGCGGTGCACGCGGCGGGCGGCCGGATCTTCGTCCAGCTGATGCACACCGGGCGCATCGGCCACCGCTCGCTGCTGCCCGACGGGCTGCGGCCGGTGAGCGCGTCCGCGATACGGCCCCAGGGCAGCGTCTACACCGCTGAGGGTGCGCGCGAGTTCGAGGAGCCGCAGGAGCTGACCGAGGAGGGCATCCTGCGGACCGTCGAGGACCACGCGGCCGCCGCGCGCCTCGCGGTCGCCGCCGGTTTCGACGGGGTCGAGGTGCACGCCGCCAACGGCTATCTGGCACACCAGTTCCTGGCACCGAACTCCAACCTGCGCACCGACGGCTGGGGCGGCACCCCCGAGCGCCGGGCACGCTTCGCCGTGGAACTGGTCACCGCGGTCGCCGGCGCGATCGGCGCCGAGCGCACCGGCCTGCGCATCTCGCCGGGAAACCCGCTGGGCGACATCGACGAGCCGGACCCCGAACCGGCGTACACGGCACTGCTGCGCGCCCTGGAACCGGTCGGACCCGCCTACCTGCACATCATGGAGACCGGGGAACGCTCGCTGACCCTGGAGCTGCGCAAGCGGTTCGCGGGCGCGCTGATCCTCAACGCCAAGACCACGGGCCGGTCTTCCGGTCCCGAGGAGCTGGCCCTGATCGAGGACGGCACCGCCGACATGATCTCCTTCGGCACCCTCTTCCTCGCCAACCCCGACCTGCCCGAGCGGCTGCGCGCGGGCGGCCCGTTCAACACCGCGCACCGCCCGACGTACTACGGCGGCGATGACCGCGGCTACACCGACTACCCGGCGCTCGGCGCCCCCGGCACGCCGCCCGCCGCACCCGGCGCGTGAGCGGGCCGGGTGCCCGGCCGGGCACCCGGCACCGCGGCACGGCTCAGGCCGTCGCGCGCCGCCTGCCGAGCGCCACGGCCGTGCCCGCCAGGCAGACCGCGGTCAGGGCGACGGCGGTGACGGCGAACGCGTGGGCTGAGGGGTGGACGCCCGGCAGGTCCAGCCGGTTGAGGTAGAGGGTGCCGAGCGCGGCCACGCCGAGCAGCTGGCCGAGCTGCGTCACGGTCGCCAGCAGGCCGCTGGCATCGGCCGCGTCCTGCGGGGCGACCCCGAACAGCGCCAGGGTGAAGGTCGGGCTGAACCCGAGGCCGAGGCCGCAGCCGAGGGTCAGCAGGCAGACGTAGAGCGCCGCACCGCCGTCGCCGCCGCCGCGCAGCGCCAGACCGAGGCCGGCGAAGGAGGCGGCCGAGACCAGCAGGCCGGCGGCCGGCAGCCAGGGCCGCCAGGACAACGGCAGCCGCCGCCAGTTGAGGCCTATGCCGCCGAAGCTCACCGCGGCGACCGCGAAGGTCAGCCCGGTGCGCAGCGCGCTGAAGCCGAGCCCGGACTGGAGGTGCAGGGCGACCGCGAACAGGAAGCCCGCGTTGACCGCCATCGTCGTCATGATCACGATGACCGCCCGCAGCATGCCGGGCGCCCGCAGCACCCGCCCCGACACCAGCGGGGCGCCGCCGCGCCGGGCGAGCCGCGACTCCAGCACCATGAACAGGCAGAACAGCAGCACGCTGAGCCCCAGGCAGACCCAGCCCCACACCGGCCAGCCCTCCTCCTGCCCCAGCACCAGCGGCACGGTGAGCAGCGTGACGGCCGCGGCCAGCACGGTCAGGCCCGGCAGGTCGAGGCCGCGCCGCCGCCCGTCGGCGCCCCGCTCGTCCCTGGGCAGCACCCGCGGTGCGATCACCAGCATCACGGCGCCGATCGGCACGTTGACCAGGAAGACCGGCCGCCACCCGCTGCCGAACAGGTCGGCGCTGACCAGGATGCCGCCCAGCGACTGGCCGAGCGCGGCGCCCGACGACAGCACCGCGGAGTAGATGCTCATCGCCCGGTTCCTGGCCTCACCGCTGAAGGTGAGCTGGAGCAGGCTGAGCACCTGCGGGATCATCAGCGCGGAGCCGGTGCCCTGGGCGAAGCGGAAACCGATCAGCTCACCGGTGTTCTGGGCGAGGCCGCAGGCCAGCGAGGCGGCGGTGAAGAGCGCGAGCCCCGCGATGAACAGCCGCCGGTGGCCCAGCAGGCCGCCGAGCCGCGCCCCGGTGATCAGCAGCACCGCGTACGCGATGGTGTAGCCGGCGATGACCAGTTGCAGCGAGGCGCCCGAGGCGTGCAGGTCGGCGCGCATGGTCGGGGCGGCCACATTGACGATGAAGACGTCGAGCAGGGCCATGAACTGGCCCGTGAGGATGGTGGCCAGCAGCAGGCCCGGTTTGGGCCCCGCCCTGCCGGTCTTCGTGGCGTCCGGATCGCGGGCGGTGTCCTGGCCGCCGGTGGCGGGGTTGCGGGTGGCGGCCTGCGCGGGCGCGCCCTTCATCACGGGAGATGTCATGCGTCGAGCCTGACGGCGCGGCGGTACCGGTAACGAGAGCCCGGTGATCCTGGTACTGCCAGCACCTGGCAGCGGTCACGCCCTTTGGGGAGTATTGCCATGTGTCCCCTTCACCCGTATCGCCCAGAAGCCGGCCCGCTCCCGCCGAGCCCGAAGGGCCCGAAGGGCAGGCGGGTGCCGCACGGCGCAAGGGGGCGGCGCGGCGCACCGAGCTGGCCGCCTTCCTGCGCAGCCGCCGGGCCAGGATCACCCCCGAGGACGTCGGGATGCCGCCCGGCCTGCGCCGCCGCACCCCCGGGCTGCGCCGCGAGGAGGTCGCGCAGCTCGCCGGGGTCGGCGTCACCTGGTACACCTGGCTCGAACAGGGCCGGCCGATCAACGCCAGCGTGCAGGTGCTGGACGCGGTGGCCCGGGTGCTCCAGCTCGACGCGACCGAGCGCGCGCACCTCTACCGGCTGGCCGGCATCCCGTACGTGAGCGAGCCGGTCTCCGACGCGGAGATCGTCGGCGTCGAGACGCAGGGCATCCTGGACGCGCTCGACCCGCTGCCCTCCGCGATCTACAACGCCCGCTACGACGTCCGCGCCACGAACGCCACCTACCGCGCGCTGTGGCCCATGACCTCCGTCGTGGAGCGCTGGGAGCGCAATGTGCTCTACAAGCTGTTCACGGTGCCCGAGTGCTGCCTGACCTTCGCCAACAGGGCGGACGAACTGCCGTGGATGGTGGCCCAGTTGCGCGGGAACTACGGGCGGCACGTCGGTGACCCGGCCTGGGAGTCCTTCATCTCGCTGCTGGTCAAGGAGAGCCCGGCCTTCGCGCAGCTGTGGGCGAGCGGCGACGTGGCGGCGCCGGGCAAGCGGGTGAAGACCTTCCGGCACGAGGGGGTCGGCGTGATCAACCTGACGTCGATGTCGTTCAGCATCGACGGGATGGCCGAGCACCGCCTCGTGGTCCACACACCGGTCACCGAGGAGGACCGGCTGCGTATCGAGCAGCTCAAGCAGGTCGGCGACCCGATCGTCGGCTGCTCCTTCCACGGCCGCCCGCTGTCGGTGGTCATCGCGGAACGCGAGGCCGCCGCGGCGGCCAGGACCTGCGACTCGCACCCGTAGCGGGCGCGGCGGCCCCGGGCCACTCGAGCCCCGGGCCCGCACCGAGCGGGGCGGGCCCGAGGCGAAGCCGAGCAAGAAGGAGAGGGCGGGGCCTGTCCGCGCTTCTTGCGGACAGGCCCCGCCCTCTCATCTGTGGAGCTACGGGGAATTGAACCCCGGACCTCTTGCATGCCATGCAAGCGCTCTACCAACTGAGCTACAGCCCCGCGTCTGCCGGGTCTCCCCTGACGACGTGAAGAAGCATAGCCGGTCGGTGGACCGGAAACGAAATCGCCGTACGGGGCCGGGCCCGGGCGGCCCTCAGGCGTCGTCGCCGAGCACCGGCTCCGGCAGGGTGCCGGCATTGTGCTCGGTCAGCCGCCAGCCGCGCGCGCCCTCGCCGAGCACCGACCAGCAGCAGTTGGACAGCCCGCCCAGCGACTCCCAGGTGAGGGGGTCGAGCCCGAGCAGCCGGCCGATGGTCGTACGGATCGTGCCGCCGTGGCTGACCACGACCAGCACCCCGCCGTCGGCGAGCTCGTCCGCGGCGGCCAGCACCACGGGGGCGGCCCGGTCGGCGACCTCGGTCTCCAGCTCGCCGCCGCCCCTGCGGACCGGCTCGCCGCGTTTCCACGCGGCATACTGCTCGCCGTACTCCGCCAGGATCTCCTGGTGGGTCAGGCCCTGCCAGCGCCCGGCGTACGTCTCCTGCAGGCCCTTGTCGTAGGTGACGGGCAGACCGGTGAGCGCCGCCAGCTCGGCGGCGGTGGCGGCGGCCCTGACCAGGTCGGAGGACACGATGGCGTGGGGCGACAGAGCGGCGAGCAGCCGGGCGGCGCGGCGGGCCTGGGCGACACCGGTCTCGGTCAGCTCGATGTCGGTGTTGCCCTGGAAGCGCTGCTCCAGATTCCAGGCGGTCTGGCCGTGCCGCCACAGCACGATGCGGCGGCCCCGGCCGGCCTTGCGGCCGTCTTTGTCCCCGTTCAGCTGAGGTCCCCGTCCTCGGCCGCCGCGGCGGCGGCGTGCTCCTTGCCCTTGCCCCGGGTGGCGACCGCGTCCTCGGGCAGCGCGATCTCCGGGCAGTCCTTCCACAGCCGCTCCAGAGCGTAGAAGACCCGCTCCTCCGAGTGCTGCACGTGCACGACGATGTCGATGTAGTCGAGCAGCACCCAGCGGCCGTCCCGCTCGCCCTCGCGGCGGACCGGCTTGACGTCCAGCTCCTTGAGCAGCGTCTCCTCGATGGCGTCGACGATGGCCTTGACCTGCCGGTCGTTCGGCGCGGACGCGACCAGGAAGGCGTCGGTGATGGACAGCACGTCGCTGACGTCGTAGGCGATGATGTCGTGCGCGAGCTTGTCGGCGGCGGCCTGTGCGGCGGCGCGGGTCAGCTCGATGGAACGGTCAGTGGCGGTCACAGAAACGGCTTTCCGGTCGGGGGCTGGTCTGCTTCAAGGGTCTCACGACCCTCCGACAGCCCCCGACCGGTTTTCGATCACCTTTGCGCTGTCACTGCTTCGGCGGTGTGTAGTCCTTGCCGAGCGTCACCGCGATGTCGGCGTTGGACGGCACCTTGCCCTTCTTGACCGCGGTCGGCGGCAGGCCGAGCGTGGCGGCGACGTCCTTGGCCGCGGCGAGCCGCGCCGGGTCGGCGTAGAGCACCTGCGAGGCCGTCTTCGTCGCGGACGCCTTGCCGCCCGGGACGTAGGTGTACGTGCCGCCGTTGACGATGGCGGCCTGAGCCATCCCGGCGGTGTCCGACTTCCCGGTCGCGTCGCTGATCACGACACGCGGCTGGGTGGTGCCCGTGGACTGCTTGACGGTGCCGCCGAGCACGTCCTTGACCACGCCGTCGGTGTCCTGGCTGAGCGTGCCGTCCTTCTGCACCGGCAGCAGGGTGGTGCTGTACGCGCCGGTCTTCGCCAGGTTCGCCAGCTGCGCGAGCGACGCGCCGAGCTGCTTGTCGGTCAGCGAGGGGTCGAGGATCTGGCTGAGCGACTGCACGGTCCTGGTCGCGCCCGCGGCGTCGCTCGGCATCTTCTTGAGCACCGCCTGCAGGACCTGGCCGAAGCGGCTGAGCTGCTTGGTCTGCGGTTCGCCCGCGGCCCGGTAGGTGGCGTACGCGACGGCCGCCTGGCCGGTCAGCTCCTGCTGCTTGCCCTGCTGCACCAGCGTCCTGCCGCTGTCCTTGCCGGTGCCCTTCACCGCGGTGTCGGTGTCGATGTAGACGTCGCCGAGCGCGTCGACCAGCAGTTCGAGGTACGGGCTGTCCAGCCGCCAGCTGCCCTTGATGTCGGCGCCGAGCAGGGTGTTCAGCGAGTCCCTCGTCGGGCCGATGCCGTCGCCGACGGACTTGTCCAGGGTCGCCGCGGTGCCGTCGTCCGAGGTGACCGACAGGGAGTTCGGCAGCAGGACGGTGGTGCCGCGGCCCTTGGTGCTGTTGTCGACCAGCAGCGCGGTGTCGCTGGGGCCGCCGTCCACCGGGATCAGGTGCACCACGATGACGTCGCGCTTCTGCGGGCCGCCGGCCGCGGCCTGCGTCGCCTTGGTCTTGCCGAGCCCCGGCAGCTTGCCCGCGTGCCACAGGTAGCCGGTGCCGCCCAGCAGCGCCAGCACCAGCAGCACGACCAGGCCGGCCTTGCGGTTGCGCCCGCGCCGCTTGGCCTCCTCGCGGCGCTCGGTGCGCGACTCGGAGAACTTGAGCCAGTCGATGACCTCCTCCGACTGCTCGGACTCCTCGTCGACGAACGCGAACATCTCGGTCTGGTAGCCGGCCCGCGGGCCCGCCGCCGCACCGCCGCCGCCCGGCGGCTCCTCGGCCTGCACGGGCATCTGCCCGGTCTCGTGGACGGCGTGCTGGCCGGTGTCGTACACGGGCTGCTGACCCGTGTCATAGACCGGCTGCTGACCCGTCTCATAGACCGCATGCTGACCGGTGTCGTACACCGGCTGCTGACCCGTCTCGTACACCGGCTGCTGACCGGTCCCGTAGACCGTGTGCCGGCCGGTGTCGTAAGCCTGCTGCTGCCCGGTGTCGTAGCCGGGCTGCGGGCCGGTGTCGTAGCCCTGCGGCTGCTGCTGCTCGTAGTACGGCTGCTGCGGCTGCTGCGGGATCCAGCCCTGCTGGCCGGGCGGGGGCGGCGCGGCCTGCCGGCCGCCGTAGGCCTGGTACGGGTCCTGGTAACCGGGCTGCTGCGGTACCTGGGGGGCCTGCTGCGCCTGCTGGTGCGGGGGCTGCGGGCGGGGGTTCCCGTACTGGTCGTAGCCGTAGGACTGCTGCTGGTAGTGGGGGTCCTGCGGGTAAGGGTCCCTCTCGTCGTCGGGTCCGCCCTCGGCATATTGCCAACGGGGGTTTGCGTCGTTCACGAGGAACCCCTTCACCTGCTTCGTTTCGCGGCGCCTGCTACCCGGTAGCGTCCCGGTAGAGCGCGCGCTTGTCGATGTAGCGCACGACCCCGTCCGGAACCAAGTACCAGACCGGATCCCCCTTGGCCACCCGCTGGCGGCAGTCCGTCGAGGAGATCGCCAGCGCGGGGACCTCCACGAGCGACACCCCGCCCTCGGGGAAGCCCGGGTCCGACAGCGTATGCCCAGGACGGGTGACCCCGATGAAATGTGCGAGGGAGAACAGCTCCTCCGCGTTCCGCCAGGAGAAGATCTGCGACAGCGCGTCCGCACCGGTGATGAAGAAGAGGTCCGCCGCCGGGTGCTCCGCCCGCAGGTCGCGCAGGGTGTCGATGGTGTACGTGGTGCCCGCGCGGTCGATGTCGCTGCGGCTGACCGAGAAGGTCGGGTTGGACGCGGTGGCGATGACCGTCATCAGGTAGCGGTCCTCGGCCGGCGACACCTGCCGGTCGCTCTTCTGCCAGGGCTGCCCGGTGGGCACGAAGACCACCTCGTCGAGGTGGAAGAGGCTCGCCACCTCGCTCGCGGCCACCAGGTGCCCGTGGTGGATGGGGTCGAAGGTCCCGCCCATCACACCGATTCGGTGCTTGCTGTCGGACATGGCGCGATTCAGTCCCGGTTGAAGCGGGTGACCAGCCACAGCAGGAGCAGCAGCACGCCCAGCGCGCCGAATCCGGTCAGGTACGGGCTGAGGCTGGGGTGGTTGCCGCCTTTGTCCTCTGCGAGGGTGGTCAGGGCGGAGACTGCGAGGGGCGACATGTCAGCGGGACCCTTTGCGAAGTCGGGGACGGGCGAGAAGACTCTGGGCACATCGTACGGGCGGCCCTGCGGGAACTTCGCGCAGGCTCTGCGCGTCCAGACTATGTACCGGTGGGCTACCAGGGGGTTGGGCCAGTATGTCCGAGTCGAACGGATCGAATGACGACCGTGTGAGCACAGAGAAGCTGCCGGGACGCAACCGCAAGCGGTTCCCTGACATCTCCTCACGTGCCTACGAGCATCCCGCGGACCGGTCCGCGCTCGTGGCACTGCGCAAGCTCACCGGCTTCGACACGGTCTTCAAGGCGCTCAGCGGGCTGCTGCCCGAGCGCAGCCTGCGGCTGCTGTTCCTCTCGGACTCGGTCCGGGTCAGCGACGAGCAGTTCGCCCATCTCAACGCGATGCTGCGGGACGCCTGTCACATCCTCGACCTGGAGAAGGTCCCGTCGATGTACGTGACGATGGACCCCCAGCCGAACGCGATGTGCATCGGCATGGACGCGCCGATCATCGTCGTCACCACGGGCCTCGTCGAGCTGCTCGACGAGGAGGAGATGCGCGCGGTCGTCGGCCACGAGGTCGGCCACGCGCTGTCCGGGCACTCGGTCTACCGCACGATACTTCTCTTCCTCACCACCCTGGCGCTGCGCGTGGCCTGGATCCCGCTGGGCAATCTCGCGATCCTCGCGATCATCACCGCACTGCGCGAGTGGTTCCGCAAGTCGGAGCTGTCCGCCGACCGGGCCGGGCTGCTGGTCGGCCAGGACCTCGAGGCCTCGATGCGCGGCCTGATGAAGATCGCCGGCGGCAACCACCTGCACGAGATGAACGTGGCCGCCTTCCTCAAGCAGGCCGACGAGTACGAGGCGGCGGGCGATCTGCGCGACTCGGTGCTCAAGATCCTCAACGTGCTCCCGCGCAGCCACCCGTTCACCACGGTCCGGGCCGCCGAGCTGCGCCGCTGGGCTGCCACCCGCGAGTATCAGCGGCTGATGGACGGGCACTACCCGCGGCGGACCGCCGACAAGGACGCCTCGGTCTCCGACGCCTTCCGGGATTCGGCGAACCACTACGCCGACACGGTGAAGAAGAGCAAGGACCCGCTGATGGGTCTGATCCGCGACATCACCAACGGCGCGGGCGATGTCGGCGGCAGGCTCAGGGACCGCTTCACTGGAGCTGCGACGTCCCAGGCGACCGCGGAGCGGCCTGCGGGGTCAGCAGCGGAGTCCGACTCGACTCCGGACGACGACCAGCCGGAGAGCCCGCTGCCGTAGCCGGGGGCGCCGCCGCCCCGGTGGCGGTGGCCGTCCCGGTCGTCGCGGCCGTCCCCGTGGCGGTGGCCGCCGGTCCCGGCGGCGCGGCGCTCGGGCCGCCGGCCGGGGTGCCGGTCACACCGCTGAGCGGCGCGCACACGGCACCGGGCGGCCTGGCGTGGTCGTAGGGGTCGGCGCTGGTGACCGGGCCGGGAGCGGAGTGCCCGGCCAGTATCGGCTGGAAGTAGCTCTCCACCTCGGCCGAGCAGGCCAGCGGTCCCGCGGCGATGTCGGCCTGCACCACCTCGATGTGGTGCTGCCGCAGCTCCTCGTGGTCGAAGTGGAAGCGCAGCTGCCGCCGTACGGTGAACAGCGAGACGGGGCCGTTGGCGTCGGACGAGCTGCGGATCGCGTAGACGTAGGTGTGGTCGGCGGTGATCTCCAGCCGGTCGTCGCCGGTCTCGGACACCGCCCAGCTGCCGTCCACCCGGATGCCGTCGCCGTCGACCAGCTCCACCCGCACCGTCGGGTCGGGGTCGAAGCGCACCAGCCAGCCGGTGACCTCGTGGACCCCGTCGGGCGCCGGGTCGCTGAGGCTGTTCTCGAACTGGTCGACCTGGCTCGGGTCGAGCAGGTCGAGCACCGGGCGGACGTCGCCGCCGGTGACGGTCTGGAGCTGGAGCGCGGAGTCGTCGAGGAAGTCCACGGCCGTGTCGAAGCCTGCCCTGACCTCACTCTCGGCGTATCCGCCGATCCGGTGGATGTCCCGCGGCACCTTCAGGCCGGCGACCCCGCGCAGGTAGCCGGCCGCCGTGGTGCCGGCGAACGGGGCGGTCGGGGAGACTGCGGGCACGATGCCGCCGGGCACCAGGGGGATCACCGTGACGCGCAGCTGCTCGCCGGCTCCGGCGTCGTGGGCCTTGTAGGGGTGCCTGACGCCCATGTAGATCGCGAAGCCGAAAGCCAGCACGATGAGCATGATCAGCGCCACCGCCTGGCGGGCGAGACCGCGGGGCAGCACATGGCGGATCCTGACCGGGTGGGCGGCGTCGTCCTCCCGCTCGCGCGCCGAATACTCCTGGATCCGGGCAGCCCTCACGAACGACTCGTCGAAGACGACGGATCGGTACTCGTCCTCACCGCCTCCTGAGGCGCCCTCGGGCGTGCCCTCAGGAGGGTCTCCAGGCCCGCTCATATCACAAGGTTAGGTCCGCGGACGCGGGAATAAACTCCGCGGTACCGCTCGAGTTGACACGGGATCAGGGCACCGGGGTGCTGGCGACCGGCGGCAGGGTCTGCCGGCCGAGCTGACTGCCGCTGGACGGCGGGGGATCCGCCGGCTGCCGGGTGCCGCCGCCCGCACCGCGGTAGACCGCGGCGAAGGTGAGGGCGACCACTCCGATGCCCATGACCACGGCGAGCGCCCAGGCGACCGGACGGTGCCAGCGGGTGCTGCTGCCGCGGTAGGGGTGCCCCGCGGCGTACAACGGGTCGGAGTCGGGGAAGTCCGCGTCGTCGCCCAGGTCGGGGACGGCCGAGCGCGGGTTTCTGCGCCGCCCGGGCCAGCCGGGCGGTAGCGCGGGACCTTCGGCGACGGCCAGCATCCGTTCCCGGGCCGTGGGCTCGTGGAACAGAGCAGACCGTACGAATTCTTCGTCGAGGACTACGGAGGCGAATTCGTCATCGTCCGGCATCTGTCCAGAGTAATGCGGAAGTTGGCCCTTTGGGCAGGGGAATCCCGGTTGGCTGTGGGCCGGCTGTGCACCCGGATGGCGCAATACCGGCGGTGTCGGTGCCGCCGCAGGTCAGCGGGTGTGGCCGTCGCCGGTGACGATGTACTTGGTGGAGGTCAGCTCGGGCAGCCCCATGGGGCCGCGGGCGTGCAGCTTCTGGGTGGAGATGCCGATCTCCGCGCCGAATCCGAACTGGCCGCCGTCGGTGAAGCGGGTCGAGGCGTTCACCATCACCGCGGCCGCGTCGACCAGCCGGGTGAAGCGGCGGGCGGCGGGCTGCGAGGTGGTCACGATCGCCTCGGTGTGGCCTGAGGACCACAGCCGGATGTGCGCCACGGCCGCGTCCAGCGAGTCCACCACCCCGGCGGCGATGTCGTACGACAGGTACTCGGTCTCCCAGTCCTCCGCGGTCACCGGCACCACGGTGGCGGTGCCGCCGTCGGCGGCCAGCGCCTCGGCGGCGGCCACCACGTGGGGGTCGCCGTGCACGGTGACGCCTGCCTCGGCCAGCGCCTCCAGGGCGCGGGGCAGGAAGCGGTCGGCGATGTCGCGGTGCACCAGCAGCGTCTCCGCCGCGTTGCAGACGCTGGGCCGCTGCGCCTTGGAGTTGACCAGGATCCGCACGGCCATGTCGAGGTCGGCGTCGGCGTCGACGTAGACGTGGCAGTTGCCGGTGCCGGTCTCGATCACCGGGACGGTGGAGCCCTCGACGACGGTGCGGATCAGCGAGGCGCCGCCGCGCGGGATCAGCACGTCGACCATGCCGCGGGCGCGCATCAGCTCGTTGACCGACTCCCGGCTCTCCCCCGGCACGAGCTGGACGGCGTCGGCGGGCAGCCCCGCACCGCCGACCGCGTCGCGCAGCACGGTGACCAGGGCGGTGTTGGAGGCGTAGGCGGAGGACGAGCCGCGCAGCAGCACCGCGTTGCCCGATTTCAGGCACAGCGCGGCGGCGTCCACGGTCACGTTGGGCCTGGCCTCGTAGATGATGCCGACGACGCCCAGCGGGACCCGCACCTGCCGCAGGTCGAGGCCGTTGGGCAGGGTGGAGCCGCGCAGCACCTCGCCGACCGGGTCGGGCAGGCCCGCGACATGGCGCACGTCGGCGGCGATGGCGGCGATCCGCTCGCGGGTCAGGGTGAGCCGGTCGATGATCGCCGGGCTGGTGCCCGCCTCCTCGGCGCGGGCCACGTCCTCGGCGTTCGCGGCGACGATCTCCTGGGTGCGGACGATCAGCGCGTCGGCGATGGCCAGCAGGGCGTCGTCCTTCGCGGACCGCGGCAGCGGGGCCAGGTCCGCCGCGGCGGCCTTGGCGCGGTACGCCGCGAGCATCACGGGGGACTTCGGGAGCGGCGAGAGCAGGTCCATGGGAGCAGCGTACTGAAAGGGCGCGGACGGGCGCCGTCACCGCCCAGTCGCTGGACGGCGCCGCGTGACGCGCTCAGAACCGGACGGCGCCGCGCCAGGCGCTCAGAACCGGACTCCCCCCGTGAGGCGCTCAGAAGGGGTGCACGCCGACCGGGACGGCGGGGGCGGGCCCGTAGCCGTCGGCGAGCCGCTGGTGGTAGGTCTCCCGGTCGATGACCTCCAGGCCGACCGTCTCCCAGGGCGGCAGTCCCGAGGTCGAGCGGTGCTCGCCCCACAGCCGCAGAGCGAGGGCGGCGGCGTCGTGCAGGTCCCTGGCCTCCTCCCAGTAGCGGATCTCCGCGTGGTCGGGGGCGTAGCGGCTGGTCAGCAGGAAGGGGTGGTCATTGGCGAGCTGCTCCAGGCCGCGCCGCAGCTCGGGCAGCGGGGTGAGCGGCCCTGCGACGCTGAGCGTCACATGCCACAGCCGGGTGGCGGTCCTGTCCTGCGGCCTCCCCTGGTGCGGCACGACAGCGCTGTCCGGTGCCGCGCGGTCGACGCTGACCAGCGGGCGCTCGGACGAAGTCCTGGTGATCTGCCCTGGGCGCCCTCGTTTCACCGGCGGCCTCCCTGTGGGTTGCGTTCGCTGTCGCCACCGCGTCCGTGCGGGTGGGCGCGGGCATGGGTGGTGGCAGGGACGTACCTGCGCATCGCATCCTCATCAAAGTTGACCAGGCTCCGGCTGGCGGCGGGGGCGTTTTCCACAAGAAGCCCCCGACGAGGTCATCCCGGCAGTCCCTGCTGCCTCAGCAGCACCAGGTCGTCGCGGTGGACGACCTCCCGCTCGTAGGCGGGGCCCAGCTCGGCCGCCAGATCGCGGGTGGAGCGGCCGAGCAGGCTGGGCAGCTCGCGGGCGTCGTAGTTCACCAGTCCGCGGGCCACCGCCCGGCCCGACTCGTCGACCAGGTCGACCGGGTCGCCGGCGGCGAAGTCGCCCTCCACCCCGGTCAGTCCTGCGGGCAGCAGCGAGCTGTGCCGCTGGGTGACCGCGCGGACCGCGCCGGCGTCGAGGCGCAGGGAGCCGCGCGGGGCGGACGCGTGCGCGAGCCACAGCAGCCGGTCGGCGGAGCGCTTGCCGGTGCGGTGGAAGTGGGTGCCGGTGGGGCGGCCGGCCAGGGCGTCGGCGGCGTGCACGGCGGAGGTCAGCACGACCGGGACGCCGGCGCCGGTGGCGATGGCGGCGGCCTCGACCTTGGTGACCATCCCGCCGGTGCCCACCCCCGCCCGCCCGGCGCTGCCGATGGACACGCCGGCCAGGTCGCCCGGCCCCGTGACCTCGGCGATCAGGCTGGTGCCCGGGGTGCGCGGGTCGCCGTCGTAGAGGCCGTCGACATCGGAGAGCAGCACCAGCAGGTCGGCGCGCACCAGGTGGGCGACCAGGGCGGCGAGCCGGTCGTTGTCGCCGAAGCGGATCTCGTCGGTGGCGACGGTGTCGTTCTCGTTGACGACCGGCAGCGCGCCCATCGCCAGCAGCTGGTCCAGGGTCCGGTAGGCGTTGCGGTAGTGAGCGCGGCGGCTGATGTCGTCGGAGGTGAGCAGGACCTGGCCGACCCGGATGCCGTAGCGGGCGAAGGAGGCGGTGTAGCGGGCCATCAGCAGGCCCTGCCCGACGGAGGCCGAGGCCTGCTGCCGTGCCAGGTCGCGCGGTCGGCGGGACAGTCCGAGCGGGGCGAGCCCGGCGGCGATGGCGCCTGAGGAGACCAGCACGATCTCCCGGTCCTCGCGCGCCTTGACCAGCACGTCGACCAGGGCGTCCACCCGGTCGGCGTCCAGCCCGCCTGCGGCCGTGGTCAGCGACGAGGAGCCGACCTTGACCACCACCCTGCGGGCCTCCACCACGTCCTGCCGTGCCGCCGTCGTCACGTGGGTACGTCCGTCCGTCTCTCGTCTGTGTCGTGCGGGCCGCCGCCCGTGGCTAACCGGGGTGCCGCAGCTGCCAGCCCGCCCAGGCCGAGGTGATCATCTCGCGGATGTCGTGGGCGGCCGACCAGCCCAGTTCCTTGCTGATGGACTCGGCGGACGCGACGACCCTGGCCGGGTCGCCGGGGCGGCGCGCGACCACCTCGAGTCCGGTCCCAGTGTGGCCCGAAACCTCCTGGATGACGCGCACCATCTCGGCCACCGAGACGCCCTCGCCGCGGCCGATGTTGAGCACCAGGTGCGCCGAGGGGTCGTCGGTGAGCCGGCGGGCGGCGGCGACGTGGGCGGACGCGATGTCCGCGACATGGACGAAGTCGCGGATGCAGGTGCCGTCGGGCGTCGGGTAGTCGTCGCCGAAGACCAGCGGGGGCAGGCCGCGGTCGAGCCGGTCGAAGACCATCGGCACCAGGTTGGTGATCCCCGGGTCGCCGAGTTCGGGGGCGGCGGCTCCGGCGACGTTGAAGTAGCGCATCGAGGCGGTGGCCATGCCGTACGTCCTGCCGGCCGCCGCGACCAGCCATTCGCCGGCGAGTTTGGTCTCGCCGTAGGGGTTCATCGGCTCGCACGGGGTCCGCTCGGTCACCAGGTCCACGTCGGGCATCCCGTACACGGCCGCGGACGAGGAGAAGACGAAGGCGCGCACCTGCGCCTCCGCGGCCGCCTCCAGGACGGTCCGCAGGCCCTCGACGTTCTCCCGGTAATACCAGAGCGGGCGCTCGACGGACTCCCCGACCTGCTTCTTCGCCGCGATGTGCACGATGCCCCGCACCTCGTGCTCGCGCAGCACCCGGTCGAGCACCTCCCGGTCGAGGACGCTGCCGCGCACCAGCGGCACATCGGCCGGCAGCCGCTGCGGATCGCCGGTGCTCAGGTCGTCGAGGACGACGACGCTTTGGCCGTCGGCGACGAGCGCCCTGACGACATGTGAACCGATGTAGCCCGCACCGCCGGTAATCATCCAGGTCATTGCGGAAGTCTATCGACGGATCTCGATATCCCCTGGGCAGGGTGTCGTACCCCGGGGATACACTCCGCTGACCAGAACCGGACGCGCCTTCGATTCCGTCCGGGTTCAGGGATTCATCGCTTGAGATCCCATGGGGGGATTCGTGTCCGAAACACAGCCGGTACGGCCCAAGGGCCGCCGGCGTCTTGTCGCTGCCTGCACCGCCGGCATCCTTTCCCTCGGCGCTTTCGCGCTGGGAACCGGTGCCCAGGCCGCCGAGCCCGGCAGCCACAAGACCACAAAGCGGCCCACTGCCGCCGCGGCCCACATGCCGCACATCACCGCGCCCAAGACGGTGCGGAAGTCGAAGCTGGCGGCGGGGGCCGCGGCTCAGGCTCCGGCACCGGTGCGCTACGACATCGATGGGGACGGTGCCGCCGACCAGCTCTACCGCGGTCTCGACCGCAACTGGTACAACTCGCTGGCCACCGAGGATGTGAAGCTCGGCACGGGCCCGTCCGACATCGGCCTCGTCGACGCGGTGACGCCGGGCGACATCGACGGCGCCCCGGGCCCCGACGTCCTGGGCCTGACCGCCAGCGGCAAGCTCGAGCTGTTCAGCTCGACGAACTTCCCGAACTACGCCGGCTGGACCAGCACCGGCTGGAACGTCTACAACAAGATCGTCGCGGTCGACGACCTCACCGGTGACGGTCGCGCCGACATCGTCGCGCGCACCTACGACGGCCACCTCTACCTGTTCGCCGGCACCGGCAACGGCAATTCGCCGTTCAAGGCCCGCACCCTGATCGGCGGCGGCTGGGCCGCCTACGACCAGCTGGCCAGCCCCGGCGACATCGACGGGGACGGCATCAGCGACCTGGTCACCAGGGACCTGATCGGGAACCTGTACTTCTACAAGGCCACGGGCAACGCGGCCGCCCCCTTCGCCGCCCGCAAGGTGCTCGGCGGCGACTGGAACACCTACAACCAGGTGATCGGCCTGGGCAACAACGAGGAAGGGACCGGCTTCCTGTGGGGCCGGGCCTTCAACGGCGACCTGTACGGCTACGAGCCGAACGGCACCGGCAACTTCCAGACCCGGTACCGCGTCGGCGGCGGCTTCAACTGGTCCGACGTGATGGCCGGCATGGGAGGCGTCCCGGCCTGGGGCAAGAAGGAAATGATCGGCGTCAACTCCGCCGGCACCCTGTACGACTACATCCCCGACAACAAGGGCCTGCTCTACCCGCGGGTCGCGGTGAGCGCCACCGGCGGCTTCGCCGGCGTCACCAGCTTCGCTCTCGCCAACTCGCTCTCGGACAACGGCCGGGCAGAGCTGCTGTACGTCTACGGCGGTGCCCTGTACAACTCCGACCGCGAAGCCCTCATCACCACCGGGTGGAACGCCTACAGCCTGACCCTGGGCCCCGGCGACCTGAGCGGTGACGGCAAGGGCGACCTGCTGGCCCGCACCACCTCCGGCCAGCTGTACCTCTTCCGCGGCACCGGCAACGGCGTGAACTACGCCGGCCGCCAGCTCGTCAGCGGTGGCTGGAACACGTACAACGCCATCGTCGGCGCGGGCGACGTCAGCGGCGACGGCCGGCCGGACATCCTGGCCAGGTCGACCGACGGCTCGCTCTACGAGTTCAAGGGGACGGGCAACGCCGCCGCTCCCTTCGGGCCCCGGATCAACCTCGGTTCCGGCTGGGGCCAGTACAACAAGCTGGCCTCCGCGGGCGACACCGACGGCAACGGCCGGGCCGACCTGCTCGCGGTGAACACCAACTCGGGCACGCTCTACCGCTACAGCGCCTACGGCGACGGGCACTTCAGCGCCCGGGTGCAGGTCGGCGGCGGCTGGAACACCTACACCAAGCTGTTCTGAGCCGTACCGCGCCAACCGAGCTCCACAGCGCGAGGAAGGCGCCCGCACCCCGGACGGTGCGGGCGCCTTCCGCTGTTCGCAGACCGGCGGACGAAGCGTCACGGTGCGCGGAGGAGCGTCACGGGTGCGGCAGGCGGCTCAGCCGGCGTGCGCGCCCGCGAGCCTGGCCCTGACGCCCGCGGCGCGGCCTGCGGCGGCGACGGTGCCCGGTCCGCCGTCCAGCCCGAAGGACACCAGGACCGGGTCGCCCCGGTCCCCGCCGAACAGCGCGGGACGGCCGACCGCGAAGGCGGCCGAGGCCGCGGCCGGTTCCGCCGCGGCGGCGGGCTTGGCGTGGACACTGCCGCCCGCGTTCATCAGGATTTGCGCGGCGGGCCGCTCCCCCGGGTCGCTGAGCCGCCCGTCCCGCACCAGCAGGGCGCCGCCGGACCCGGACCGCACCGCGAGGACCGGTTCCTGCCCCGCCGCCGCCCGCTGGCCCGCCAGCAGCGCCACCGGGCCGAACCCCGCGCCGCCGAGCCGCCCGGCCGGCGTCCACCGGTCGCGGCCGCCAGCGGTGGTCAGCTTCTCCACCACCAACTCCGCGGTGTCCGGGAGCCGGTAGGCCAGCAGCAGCGAACCGTCCGCCGCGGTGACCGCGTCCGGCGCCTCCGCCGGTGCCGCGATGGCCTTCACCGGCCGGTAGCGCAGTTCGCCGCCCGGCGTGTCCTGGGCCCACTCGTGGACCGCGCCGCGGCCCGCCGCGAAGACATGGATCCTGCCCGCCGCGTCGAGTGCGGCGGCCAGCCCCTCCTGGACCTGGCCGCCGGACAGGGAGCGCCAGGGCGACCACCCGCCCGCGGTGTCGCGGACCCGGGTGCTCAGGCCCTTGGCGGCGTTGCGGACGAAGACGTGCACCCGGCCGTCGCGGCCCAGCACGGCGGTGGGCGGCCCGACCCGGCGGCCGCGTGCGGGCTCCGGCTCCGGGTTGCCCAGGCTCCGCCACGTCGGCGCGGGCACGGGACCCGCGCCGACGCCGTCCAGCACGACTATCTCCCTGGTGTTGCCCTTGCCGGTGCCCTCGAGGCCGGAGAAGCGCAGGGCGAGGACCAGGTCGCGGCCGTCGGCGCCGGTGACCACGCCGAGCGCGGGCGCCAGCGGGCCGCCGCCCAGGTCTTCGGGGGCGCTCCAGGCGCCGTCCCGGGTCCTGGTCCAGCGGGCGGCCCTGGTGCTGAGCACGCCGTAGACGGTGGTCCTGCCGTCCGCGGCGGCGACGACCCGCGGGCCCGCGGTGGGATAGCGGTAGTGGGTGCTGCGCACCCAGCCCTTGGGCGACCGCAGCGCCGCGCCCCCGCCGACGGAGTAGTCGCCGCAGCCCTGGGGGTCGCCGCAGTGCCAGGAGGGGCCGCCGCCGTAGGTGTCGATCAGCGCGGCCTTCATCCGGATGGTGTCCTGCGGCAGGTTGTGCGGCCAGCGCTGGTTGTAGTAGCCGCGGTAGGTGTCGGTGAGGAAGGCAGGCGCCCCGCCGGAGGCGGCGGCCCCGTCCACCCACTGCGCCATGGCGCTCCACGTGAAGAGGGCGACCGCGGTGTGGTCGATGTGGTCGGAGAAGCCGATCTGGTCACTGCCGCGGGGGTGCCGGGCGTCGTGCACCTGGATGTCGGGATCCGGGTCGAGGGTGCGGATCAGGGTCGGCCGGTAGGTGTCGAGGATCCGCACCAGGCTGTCGATCAGCGTCTGCCGCCGGAAGGCGCGCGAGGTGCGCACCGCGGAACCGGGCACGACCACGGTGCGGACCTCCGCGCCGGGTGTCGCCCACAGGCCCGCCATGCCGACCATGCCGTGCGGTGTCCGGGTGTGCATGTCGATGTTGAGGAACACCAGGTCCGCGCGCTTGCCGTCGTGGCCGAGCGAGTGGACCTCGGCCTGGCCGCCGCCTGGCAGGTCGAGCACGGCCCGCCGCCAGCGGGTGAAGACCGGGGCGCCGAGCATCCGCGCGTAGGCCTGGCGCAGCCCCTGCTGCCGCGCCGAGACGTACGCCGGCACGTCGTGCCGCGGCTTCGGTTGGCCCGGCGCCTGGTTCACCCCGAAGGAGCCCCCACCGGTGACGTACACCGACACGACCGGCACATCGCGCTCGATGCCGGCGACGGTGTCCGGGTTCATGAAGTAGAGGTCGTCGTCGGGATGCGCGAGCACCTGCATCACCAGCGGCTTGGCGTGTGCGCGGAAGGAGACCGTGGCGGACATCGGCAGCGGCCGGGTGGCGGAGGCGTCGGTCGGCGCGGCCGGGTGCGACCCGTGCGTGCAGCCCCCCAGCGTGACCCCCGTCAGCGCTCCGGCCATCACGCCCACGGCGGCGCGACGGGTCGGGCCCGGTCCTCCCGGGTCCAGCAAGCGATTCAACGTTCCGGCTCCGTTCACCCGTTGTGCGATCATTTCCACCGCTCGGCTCACAAGAGCGATCGGTCAAGCCATGGGTTTCAGCGGAAGCGGTGATCCATGTCACAGACTCGATTGACCCCCAGGTGAATTGCCGTGAACAGGAATAGCAACATTCGGCCAACTTGCTGATCTTTGGCATCCTTGACACGATGCGCTGGCCGACGGATGAGAACGGGAGACACGTGCGCCGTGAGTGAATCGCTCCTGCCCTACGCGGTGGGCGCGGCAAAGCGCGCCCGCACCATGGCGGTACGGGTGCGCCGCAAAGTCGAGCGGATGAACACCGTGCCCGCACTCGGTACGGGTGTCAGACCGCGGCCGGCCGTCGCGCCGGTCCACCTTTCGGTACTCGGCGGCCGCACGCTGAACCTGGCGGTCCCGGTCTCCCGGCACGCCTCGGACCCCGCCGCGGCGCGTCTGGAACTGACCCACGGCAGCCGCCGGGTCAGCGTCGACCTCGACGTGGAGCCGCAGTCGGCGGGTTCCCTGCTGCTGACCGCCACGGTGCCGCTGCGCTACGCGGAAAGCGACGACGACACGGCGCGCGGCCTGCTGCTCAGCGCCGGCGTCTGGCGCTTCTGCGTCGTCGTCACCGACGAGGGCGGTCGCGAGACCAGGGTCGACCTGTCCGCGCCGGCCTTCACCTCGGTCGACGGCCCGATGCTCCCCACCTCGCCGTCCGAGTCCAGCGGCGCCGTCTTCCGGGCGGTGCGCTCGGTGGACGGCCGCGCCATGCTCAAGGTCACGGCACCCGCCCACCAGGCGGATCTGACCGGCTTCGACCTGCGCTGGGACCGGGTGACGGTGCGCGGCCGGCTGCTGGCCGCCCGCCACCCGCACGAGCAGTACACCGCGGAGGTGGTCCGCAGGGGCACCAGCAAGTCCCTGCCGGTCGGGCTCGACTGGGACGGCGACGCCTTCACCTTCGACCTGCCGCTGCGGAACATGGCCGGCGGCTCGGGCGTCCAGCGCACCTGGGACGTCCAGCTGCGCGCGGGACGTACCAAGTTGAAGGTCGCCAAACGACTGACCCAGGTGCGCCACCCGAAGCAGGTGTTCCGGACTCCCTTCCGCATCATCTCGCTCGAGGACGGCTTCCTGATGCGCGTGCACGCCTACCTGACGCCTGCCGGAGCCCTTGCGGTGGCCTGCGCGGCTATCGGAACCAACGAGGACGCATGAAGATCACATTTCTGCTCACCTGGGGCGACGAGATGGGCGGCACAGAAATGGCCGCCTACACCCAGGCGATACATCTGTCCGCCCGGCACGACGTCGAAGTACTCAGCGTCTTCAAGACCCGGCGGGAGCCGTTCTTCGCGGCCGCGCAGCAGATAAAGAGGCGCTACCTGGTGGACAGGACCGGTGGCTACGGCCGGCCCGTGCGCCAGAGCGCGCTGGACGAGAAGGCGTGCAGGACCCTCGAGTCGCTGCCCAGCGAACTGATCAAGCCGGTCTGGGAGAACACCTTCGACCAGCTGTCCGACGTCGAGATGGCCGCCGCGCTGCCGGCCCTCGACTGCGACGTGCTGGTCACCACCACCCCGGCATTGATGGCCGCCGCCGCCGAACTGGCCCCGGCCCGCGTGGTGACCGTGCACGAGGAGCACCGCGCCTCCCAGCTGCGGGGTGTCTCGGGTGAGCCGCTGCTGGTCTACGGCCCGCGGATCGACGCGCTGGTCTCGCTGACCGAGCGCACCAACGACTGGTTCGCCGACTCGCTCGGCGACGCCGCGCCCGAGCTTGTCACCATCCCCAACGCCGTGTCCGACGGCTACCGGCCGCGCTCCGACCTGCAGAACAAGGTCATCGTGCTCGCCGCCCGTATGACCCCGGAAAAGCAGCTCGACCACGCCATCCAGGCCTTCCAGCGCATCGCGGGCGACTTCCCCGACTGGAAGCTGCGGATCTTCGGCGACGGCCCGCAGGAGGTGCGGCTGCGCCAGCTCGTCGAGGGCTTCGGCCTGCACATGCGGGTCGAACTGGTGGGCCGCTCCCAGCAGATGGAGGAGGAGTGGGCCAAGGCGGGACTGTGCCTGCTCCCGTCGCGCAACGAGGCCTTCCCGCTGGTGCTGCTGGAGATGTTCGCCGCCGGTGTGCCGGTGGTGGCCTACGACATCGTCACCGGCCCCGCGGAGATCATCAGGCACGACGTGGACGGGCTGCTGGTGCCGCCCGGCGACGTCGAGCTGCTGGCAGCGGCGATGGCCCGGCTCATCGGGGACGAGGAGACCAGGCACGCCTTCGGCAAGGCCGCCCGCGAAGGCGTCTACGAGCGCTTCAACGGCGAGCAGATCACCGCCCGCTGGGAAGAGCTGTTCACCCGCCTGGTGGCCGGGCGCGACGACCCGAAGCGCCTGGGCGGGCGCGCCGACCGCACCGCGCTGCGGGTCGCGGCCGGCGGCACCCGCAACTTCACCGTCGCCGCGCCCGTCTCGCCGCTGGCGAACTCCGCGGACGAGCAGAAGGCCCGGGAGGTGATGATCCAGGCCCAGGACCGGACGCTGGTGCGTTCCGCGGGACGGCTGGCCGAGGTCCGCGACGACATCAACGGCCCGCAGATGCTCGCGACCAACCTGGAGATCAGCGCCAAGGTCCTGGAGGACGCCGGGATCCCGTACATCCTGCTGCGCGCCGAGGGGGCGCAGCACCGGATCGCCGTGGCCGTCGAGGACCGGACCAGGGTGCTCGACGCGATGGCCACCGCGCTGCACGGCAAGCCGGTCTACGCCGAGCTGATCACCCCGCGCGGCGCCGCCCCCGGCGCGGTGCTCGCGGAACGCCTGCGGGACGTGGGCGAGGTCGCCGGGCTGCGGATGTTCAAGCCCGTGACCACCGGCAGCAGGACCCTGCGCTACGGGCCCGCCTACGGCTGCAGCGTGGAGTTCTGGGCCGTCGACGAGGAGGACGGCTGGCGCTCCACGCCGCGGGCCGCGACCCTGCTCGGCCGCCGGCTGCCGTCGCTCGCCCCGACCGCGAAGCTGCGGGTGGGCAACCGGGACTACCCGACGCTTGCGCACTTCACCAAGCAGCTCATGTGGGACGTCGACTATCCGATAGACGTCGTCTACACCTGGGTGGACGGCGACGACAGGGCCTGGCAGGAGCGCCGCAACGCGGTGCGCCGCGAGCGCGGCATGGCCGTCGCGGAGAACACCGACGCCGACAACGGCGACGTCAGGTTCCGCAACCGCGACGAGCTGCGCTACTCGCTGCGCTCGCTGGAGATGTACGCGCCCTGGGTACGCAACGTCTACCTGGTGACCGACGACCAGGTCCCGGCCTGGCTCGACACCGCCTGCCCCGACGTGAAGGTGGTCAGCCACCGGGAGATCTTCGCCGACCCGGACAGCCTGCCGACCTTCAACTCGCACGCCATCGAGAGCCAGGTCCACCGGATAGAGGGCCTGTCCGAGCACTTCCTCTACCTCAACGACGACTTCTTCATCGGCCGGCCGCTGTCGCCCGAGCTGTTCTTCCTGAGCAACGGCATAGCGAAGTTCTTCAGGTCGCCGGTCGCGGTTCCGCCGACGCCGCCCTCGGACGACGACGAGGGCTACTTCGCCGCGGCGAAGAACAACCGCAAGCTGCTGGAGGACACCTTCGGGCGGACCGCCACCCAGAGCTTCCTGCACGCGCCGCACCCGCTGCGCCGCAGCGTGCTCTCGGAGATCGCGGAGAAGTTCCCCGACGAGGTGTCGAGGACCGCGGCCAACCCCTTCCGGGGCAACACCGACCTGTCGATCACCTCGTCGCTGCACCACCACTACGGCTACCTCACCGGCCGTTCCGTGCCCGGCACGATCTCGTGCAGCTACGTCAACGCCGGCGACTACGACCACCACTCGGTGCTCGGCCGCCTGCTGGCGTCCCGCAACTACGACGTCTTCTGCATCGGGGAGTCGCCGGACGCGGAGGTGCCCGCGGAGGAGCAGGCACGGGTGATGCACGCCTTCCTCAACGCCTACTACCCGGTGAAGTCCCGCTTCGAGCGGGACTGACCACCGGGCGGGCCGTGGCCCGGTACCGGGCGGCTGCCCGGTGCCGGGCCTACTTCTTCTCGAAGGGTCCCGGCACCGGGAAGTACGCCTCGAGGAACGGCGTGATCAGGTCCTTCTGCTCCGTGACGTCCTCGCCGGTGGACACCGTGTCGTTCACGCAGAACACCGTCTTGTCGCGGCGGGCCAGCAGCCTGCCGAGCCGGGTCTCGGTCCACGGGTGGGTCAGGTCGATGTACGTGTAGGGCAGCTCAGACGGCACGGCCCGGCGGGTGGCGAACGCGTAGTAGTGGTGCAGCGAGGACGCGATGGAGATGTCGTCGATGCTGCGGAAGTGGCTGGACTCGGTGCGCCGGTACTCCTCCGCGAACTCCGCCTCGATCTCGGCGAGCACGCTGCGCCGCAGCGGGTGCGGCATGTGCTTCATCTTCTGCACCAGCACCGAGCCGTAGCGCTCCTCGATGAGCCGCCTGTTGTTCTTGCCCGCCGCCGCCACCGGCGGGTCGTCCGCGGTGCGACGGCCCAGCGGGACCAGGGCGGGCGAGGGGAAGAACTTGGTCAGGCCGTTGGCGAGGAAGAAGTCCTGCGGAGTGACCTCGTTGCCCAGCAGCACGTCGTCGTTGAAGTAGAGGAAGTGCTCGGACAGGCCTTCTATGTGGTGCAGCTGGCTCTCGATGGCGTGCGAGTTGAAGGTCGGCAGCGAGGCGGCCGAGCGGAAGATCTCCCGGTGGCTGACCACCTGGATGTCGGGGTGCGCGCTGTCCAGCCAGGACGGCGTCTGGTCGTCGGTGACCAGGAAGACCTTCCGGACCCAGGGCGCGTACATGTGCAGCGAGCGCAGCGAGTAGCGCAGCTCGTCGCGGCTGAGGTAGCGGGCCGCGTTGGCGGCCTCCTCGTGGTAGCCCTCGCCGGAGAACTCCGCGCGGCGGCGCAGCCAGGCGGGGTCGGCGCCGTCCACCCAGGTGTAGACGACGTCCACGGGGAAGCGGACCTCGCCGGTGGGGTGGATCGCGAAGTGCTCGCGGGTGGGCACCTCGTGGAGCGGGCCCGCGCCGGTGTCGCGCGGTGCCAGGTCGGTGAAGTACGCCTCGGCGGCGTGCACCGGCTCGGAGTCGGCAGGGATGTCCTCGGCGAGCTTGCCGGGCCGCGGCGCGACCAGCCGGCCGTCCTCCTCTGCCCAGAACTCGATGTCGCAGCCGTAGCGCGTACCGAGCGCCAGCCGGCCGTGCTCGTCGCTGCGGTACCAGGTCAGCCGGAAGACGCCCGCGTCGGCGACCTTGCGCCAGGCCGCGGGCTCGTATCCGGGCAGCGACTCCTCGGGCACCGGGCTGTTGCCGGAGACCGGCGTCACGTAGCCGGGCTCCTCGGCGCACAGCGCGGTCAGCGCGGCGAGCACCGCCTTGCGGTCGGCTTCCCTGACGGCGACGGCCGCGGCGGTCTCCGACCGGCCGCGTACGCAGAAGTGGTTCAGGCCGGCCGCCTCCAGGCAGTCGAGCACGGCGTCCAGGTTGGCCCGGCGGGCCGCCAGCGGGGTCACCCCCGGGATCACCAGTGCGACCTTGGGCTCCCTGCCGACGGTCAGCACCCGGCGGTCGGGGCGGTCGAGCAGGGCCTGGTGGCGCTTGCCGACCCGGGCGGCGCGGACCCGCTCGGCGGCAGCGGTGGCTCCGGCGATCCTGAGTTTCACCTGCTTGCGCAGATCCGAGTCGACGCGGGCGGCGATGGCCTTGCGGGCGCTCTCCGGCACGGCTCGTCGGTAGACCCCCAGCAGCCGGGGTGCCTCGGGATTACGCACGGCGGGCGACTCCTCATCGAACGACGGCCCCGGTGGGAGGCCGTCCGGCGGACCAAACGCAGCCATCGAGGCCGACATCCCCAGTATGCCTTGCGTTCGTCCGGCGTCCCCATGCGGTCCATTTGGGCCGGTTGCGATCACCGGGAGACCGTTCCGGTTCCCCTTGCGCGGTGAATTCTTGGCACTACCATTCGGACAGCTTGCTGAACGTTCGCCGACCTCATAGCGCACACTCACCGAAGCGCAGGACCCCCGCCTACACTGACGCTCACATATGCGGCTCGGTTTCCAGCCGCCGCACCGCGTATTTGACGCACGGCGCCGAAAGTGACCTTCATGCGACTGTCGATCGTAGTTCCCTGTTACAACGAAGAAGCCGTCATCGAGCTCTTCGATCTGCGGATCAGGGAGACCCTGGACACGCTCGCCATCGACTACGAGCTGTGTTATGTCGATGACGGCAGCAAGGACGGGACCCTCGAACGGCTTCGGGTGCTCGCCAAGAACAACCAGGGCAGCACGCGCTATGTCTCGTTCAGCCGGAACTTCGGCAAGGAGGCCGGCATGCTGGCCGGCCTGCGGGAGGCCACGGGCGACGCGGTCGTCCTCATGGACGCGGACCTCCAGCACCCGCCGGAGCTGATCGCCCGGATGCTGGAGCTCTACCACCTGGGCCACGACCAGGTGATCGCCCGGCGCACCCGCGAGGGCGACAAGAAGCTGCGCAGCGCGGTCAGCAGCCTCTACTACCGGATGATCAACAAGTGGGTGGACGTCGAGCTCACCGACGGCGTCGGCGACTTCCGGCTGCTGTCGCGCCCCGCGGTCGACGCGCTGCTGTCGATGCCGGAGTACAACCGCTTCTCCAAGGGCCTGTTCTCCTGGATCGGCTTCGACACCGTCACCTTCGACTACCGCAACGCGGCGCGCGAGGCAGGCGAGACGAAGTGGCGCTTCGGGGCGCTGATCAACTACGGCATGGACGGGCTAATCTCGTTCAACAACCGCCCGCTGCGGCTGGCGATCTACGCCGGTCTCGGGCTCGCCGGCCTCGCCGCGGTCTACGCGGCGGTGATCACCATCATGGCGATCATCCAGGGCCCCAGCGCGCCGGGTTACGTCACCCTGCTCATCGCTATCACCGGCCTCGGCGGCCTGCAGATGATGATGCTGGGGCTCATCGGCGAGTACATCGGCCGTATCTACTACGAGACGAAGCGCCGCCCGCACTTCCTGGTCAAGGAGACGAACGCGCCGCGCGCCTTCCGGGTCGGCGACCAGGCGGGGGCGCCGGCCGGCGAGGTGCGGACCGCGCAGGCCCAGCCGCGTGCCGAGCAGGACTGGTCGGAGATCCGGTGAGCTCGAGCATGCCCAGGCTCTCCCCCCAGCTGCTCCAGATCGTCCGCTTCGCGCTGGTCGGCGGGGTCAACACCGCGACCTTCTACGGTTTCTATCTGGCACTGCATCCGCTGATGCCGTATTTCGCCGCGTATTCGCTGGCGTTCGTGCTGAGCATGATCGGGTCGTTCTTCCTCAACACGTACTTCACCTATCGCACCCGCCCGACGTGGAAGAAGTTCTTTCTCTTCCCGCTGACCAACATCACGAACTACGTGGTGACCAGCATCGGCGTCTACGCGTTCGTGGAGTGGGCGGGCATGAACGACAAGATCGCCCCGCTGGTCGCCGCGGCCGCCGCGATCCCGTTCACGTACGTCCTGTCCCGCCGCATCCTGACCAAGGACACGCCGGCCGCCACGGCCTTCTGAACGACCCGGCCGGGTACAACCCCGCGACCCCGCGCGCCGCGGACCGGCACCCGCCGGTCCGCGGCGCGGTGGCTTCAGCGGACCGGCACCCGCCGGTCCACTGAAGCCGCGGCTCACTCGAAGGGGTCGAAGCCCCGGTAGGCCTCCTCGGCCTCGTCGCGCTCGGCCTGCTTGTCGCGGCGCCGGGTGACGGCCGCGCGGGGGGCGTCGAAGCGGTGGTCCTCGCCGCGGCGGCCGAGCATCTCGGCGCCGGCGGCCATGGTCGGCTCCCAGTCGAAGACGACCGCGTCGTCGTCCGCGCCGATGGCGACACCGTCGCCCGGCTTGGCGCCGGCCTTGAGGAGTTCGGCCTCGACACCGAGGCGGTTGAGGCGGTCGGCGAGGTAGCCGACGGCCTCGTCGTTGCTGAAGTCGGTCTGCCGCACCCAGCGTTCCGGCTTCTCGCCGCGCACCCGGAAGAGGTCGTCCTCCTCGGCGGTGACGGTGAAGCCGGCGTCGTCGACCGCCTGCGGGCGGATGACGACGCGGGTGGACTCCTGGGCCGGCTGGGCGGCACGCGTGTCGGCGACGATCTTGGCGAGGGCGTAGGACAGTTCCCTGAGGCCCTCGTGGGAGACCGCGGAGACCTCGAAGACCTGGTAGCCGCGGGACTCGAGGTCGGGCCTGATGATCTCGGCCAGGTCGCGCCCGTCGGGCACGTCGATCTTGTTGAGCACGACGATCCGCGGCCGGTCCTCGAGACCGGCGCCGTAGGCGCGCAGCTCCGCCTCGATGACGTCGAGGTCGGTGGCCGGGTCGCGGTCGGACTCCAGCGTCGCGGTGTCCAGCACGTGCACCAGCACCGAGCAGCGCTCGACGTGCCGCAGGAACTCCAGGCCCAGGCCGCGCCCCTCGCTGGCACCCGGGATCAGCCCTGGCACGTCCGCGATCGTGTAGACGGTGGAACCCGCGGTCACCACACCGAGGTTGGGCACCAGGGTGGTGAAGGGATAGTCCGCGATCTTCGGCTTGGCCGCCGACAGCACCGAGATCAGCGAGGACTTGCCGGCGCTGGGGTAACCCACCAGCGCCACGTCCGCGACCGTCTTGAGCTCCAGCACCACGTCCCGCGCGATGCCCGGCTCGCCGAGCAGCGCGAAGCCAGGTGCCTTGCGGCGGGCCGAGGCCAGCGCCGCGTTGCCCAGGCCGCCGCGGCCGCCCTGCCCCGCGACGTACGTGGTGCCCTGGCCGACCAGGTCGGCCAGCACGTTGCCCTGCTTGTCCATGACGACCGTGCCGTCGGGCACCGGCAGCACCAGGTCCGTGCCGTCCTTGCCCGACCGGTTGCCGCCCTCCCCCGGCTTGCCGTTGGTGGCCTTGCGGTGCGGGCTGTGGTGGTAGTCGAGCAGCGTCGTGACGTCCTGCTCGACCACCAGGACCACGTCGCCGCCGCGGCCGCCGTTGCCGCCGTCGGGGCCGCCCAGCGGCTTGAACTTCTCCCGGTGCACGGAGGCGCAGCCGTGGCCCCCGTTACCCGCGGCGACATGCAGCTCGACGCGGTCCACGAAGGTGGTCATGGCGTTTCCTCCAGATACATACGGGTCTGCGCGCATCCACGCGCAGTCATAACGCGCCGAGGGCGGCCCCCCTTCCCGTGTACCGGGAAGCGGGTCCGCCCTCGGAAAAGCCCTCAGCGTGCCCTTCAGGCAGCCGGAACGATGTTCACGACGCGGCGGCCCCGCTTCGTGCCGAACTCGACAGAACCGGCGGACAGCGCGAACAGCGTGTCGTCCTTGCCGATGCCGACGCCCGAACCGGGGTGGAAGTGCGTGCCGCGCTGGCGGACGATGATCTCACCGGCGTTGACGACCTGGCCGCCGAAGCGCTTGACGCCGAGCCGCTGAGCGTTGGAGTCGCGACCGTTCCGGGTGGACGATGCGCCCTTCTTGTGTGCCATCTCTCCTCAGTCCCTTACTTCGCAGCCGCGGCGGGGATGCCAGTGATCTTCAGCGCCGTGTACTGCTGGCGGTGACCCTGGCGACGGCGGTAACCGGTCTTGTTCTTGTAACGCAGGATGTCGATCTTCTGGCCCTTGTGGTGGTCGACGATCTCGGCCTCGACCTTGATCCCGGCCAGCACCCACGGGTCGCTGGTGACGGCTTCGCCGTCCACCACGAGCAGCGTCGAGAGCTCGACGGCGTCGCCGACCTTGCCGGTGGGAATCTTGTCGACCTCGACGATGTCGCCGACGGCCACCTTGTGCTGGCGGCCACCGCTACGCACGATCGCGTACACGCTGAACTCACTCTCTGCTCGATTCGGACCCCTGATGCCAGCCGTCCCTGTCGTGACCGGGGGGCCTCTCCCGGACTGACCGGGAGGAACGTGCTCAGGAGATGGGCGCAGAAACGCCGAAGCTCAACTTTACGTAGTGCCCTCGGCCCGGTCAAATCGCCCTGGGCGGCCCCTGAGGGCCCCCGGCCCGGCCCGACATGCGGCGGGCCGAAGGCGCGAGTCCCCGCGGCCGGTGCGGCCGCGGGGACTCGGGACGGGACTACTCCGCGGAGGTCGCGGCCTTCTTGGCCGGGGCCTTCTTCACCGCGGCCTTCTTGGTCGTCGTCTTCTTCGCCGCGGCCTTCTTCGCCGTCTTCTTGGCCGCCGCCTTCTTCGCGGGAGCCTTGCGGGCCGCCCGCTTCTTCGGCTCGGCCTCGACCTCGACCTCGACCTCCGCCGCGTCCGCGGACCCGGCCTCGACGGCCGCGGCCACCACGATCTCCGTGTCCTCACCCGTCGCGGGCGAACCCGCGGGAGCGGCCACCTTGCGGGTCGCGCGGCGCCGCGTACGGGCCGGCGGCTCGGTCGAGACCTCGGGCTCCGGCAGCGCCGCCACCGCAGCGGCCGGCGCCTCGGCGGCGACCACCACGACGGCCGTGTCGTCGCCCGTGGCGGGCGAGCCCGCAGGAGCGGTGGCCTTGCGGGTCGCGCGGCGCCGCGTGCGGGCCGGCGGCTCCGTGGAGACCTCGGGCGCCTCGGGCAGTACCGCCACCGGCTCGACGTCGGGCTCGCTCACCGGCACCACGACGAAGGCCTGCTCGGCGTCGCCGGCCGCCGCGGCGGGCGCACCCGCGGGCGCGGTCGCCTTGCGTGCGCCCCGGCGCCGGTTGCGGCCCCTGGACGAGCTCGCGGCGGCCTCCGCCTCAGCGGCGCTGCCGAACCACTCCTCCTCGGGGTCGCCGACCGCCGGGACCAGGTCGGACTCGCCGACCTCGATCGGCTCCAGCTCGGGCAGCTCCTCGGCCTCGTCGACCTCTGCCTCGGCATCGGTCTCGGCGATGTGCTCGTGGCCCTCACCGGCACCGACGCCGGCCTTGCCGCCGCGCCGCTTGCGCTTGCCGCCGCCACCGCCGGTGGTGGTCGCCTGGTCCATGTGGACGATGACGCCGCGCCCGTTGCAGTGCACGCAGGTCTCGGAGAAGGACTCCAGCAGGCCCTGGCCGACCCGCTTGCGGGTCATCTGGACCAGGCCGAGCGAGGTGACTTCCGCCACCTGGTGCTTGGTGCGGTCCCGGCCGAGGCATTCCAGCAGCCGGCGCATCACCAGGTCGCGGTTGGACTCCAGGACCATGTCGATGAAGTCGACGACCACGATGCCGCCGAGGTCCCGCAGCCGCAGCTGCCGGACGATCTCCTCGGCCGCCTCCAGGTTGTTGCGGGTGACGGTCTCCTCCAGGTTGCCGCCCTGCCCGGTGAACTTGCCGGTGTTGACGTCGACCACGACCATCGCCTCGGTCTTGTCGATCACCAGCGAACCGCCGGACGGCAGCCACACCTTGCGGTCCAGCGCCTTGAGCAGCTGCTCGTCGATGCGGTACGTCGCGAAGACGTCCACCTCCGACGTCCAGCGGGACAACCGCTCCGCCAGGTCGGGCGCCACGTGGGTGACGTAGTCGTGGATGGTGCCCCACGCCTCGTCACCGCTGACGATGACCTTGGAGAAGTCCTCGTTGAAGATGTCCCTGACCACCCGGACGGTCATGTCCGGCTCGCCGTAGAGCAGGGTCGGCGCGTTGGAGCCGCCGCCGTTCTTCGCCTTGCGCTGGATGTCGTCCCACTGCGCCTGGAGGCGCTCGACGTCGCGGCGCAGCTCGTCCTCGCTCGCGCCCTCCGCGGCGGTGCGCACGATGACACCGGCGTCCTCGGGGACGATCTTCTTCAGGATCGCCTTGAGCCGGGCGCGCTCGGTGTCGGGCAGCTTGCGGCTGATGCCGGTCATCGAGCCCTCGGGCACGTAGACCAGGTAGCGGCCGGGCAGGCTGACCTGGCTGGTGAGCCGGGCGCCCTTGTGGCCGATCGGGTCCTTGGTGACCTGGACCAGCACCGGCTGGCCCGACTTCAGCGCGGACTCGATCCGGCGCGGGCCGCCGGACAGGCCGAGCGCCTCGAAGTTGACCTCACCGGCGTAGAGCACCGCGTTGCGGCCCTTGCCGATGTCGACGAAGGCGGCCTCCATCGACGGCAGCACGTTCTGGACCTTGCCCAGGTAGACGTTGCCGACGTAGCTGGTGGCCTGCTCCTTGTTGACGTAGTGCTCGACGAGGACGTTGTCCTCCAGCACGCCGATCTGGGTGCGCTCGCCGTTCTGCCGCACCACCATGACGCGCTCGACCGCCTCGCGGCGGGCCAGGAACTCGGCCTCGGTGATGATCGGCACCCGGCGGCGGCCCTGCTCGCGGCCTTCGCGGCGGCGCTGCTTCTTGGCCTCGAGGCGGGTGGAGCCCTTGATGGACTGCACCTGGTCGGCACCGGTGCCGAGCGGTTCCTGGCTCTGCCGCGGCTCGCGGACCTTGACGACCGTACGCTCCGGGTCGTCGTCCCCGTCGTGGCCGTTCGAGTCGTCCGCGCCGGAGTCGCCACCGCGGCGACGGCGACGGCGCCGGCGACGGCTGCTGGTGCTGCCGCCCGACCCGCCCCCCTGCGGGTGGTCCTCGTCGTGCTCGTCGGCGGATTCGGCCTCGTCGCCGTCCTGCGACTCGTCCTCGTCCTCGTCCTCACCGGACGCGGTGTCGTCGTGCTCCGCGGACTCGCCGCGGCGACGGCGGCGGCCACCGCGGCGGCGGCGCCGGGACGACGGGCGGTCCTCGCCGTCGGCGTCGCCCTCGCCGTCCTCGGAGTCGCCCTCCTCGGCCTCGGCCTCGGCGCTCTCCGCGGTGTGCCGCTCGGCGCTCTCGGCACCGTGCGCGGCCTCGGGCTCGGCCTCCACCGCGGAGCCGCCCCTGCGGCGGCGGCGACGGCGCGGGCCGCCGGCCTCGTGCTCCTCGGCCTCGGGTTCGGCCTCGGGCTCCGCTTCCGTCTCCTCGGCCGCCGCGGGAGCGGCGCCGGACGCGCTGAAGACCGGCGGCTGGAAGACCGCGGTCGGCGGCTGTGCGGCGCGGCGGCGGCCGCGGGAGGGCGCTTCCTCGGTCCTCACGTCGAGCGTCACGGACTCGGCGGGGATGCCGAAGGCGTCGGCCAGTGCGGTCACCGCCTGCGCGGCGGCGGCCTCGGGCGTGGCGCCGTAGCCGCGGATCTCGTAGGCCTCGTCGACCTCGACGGCCCAGCCGTCGCCGTCGCGCAGGGCCTTGCCGGTGTACGCGCTGGAAACCGCGGCGGGGGCCGCGTCGCCCGCGGACGCCTGCTGGGGGGCGAGCGCACCAGGCTTCAGCCGCCGAGAGCCGTCGCCGCTGGGCGCGGAGAAGGTCGCGGCGGGCGCCGCCTTCTTCCGGGTCCGCCGGGCCCGCCCTGCGGGCGCGGCCTCCTCGGCGGGGGCCTCGGGGGCGCCGGTCTCCTCGGCGACCGCGGGCGCGCCGGCGGGAGCCGTCGCCTTGCGCGTCGCACGACGACGGGCACGCGACGTGGACTCCTCGGAGGCCGCGGGCTCCTCGGGAGCGGCCGCCACCTCCGCGGCAGGC
The DNA here is from genome assembly GCF_043197715.1 of Streptomyces sp. NPDC049040. Classification (NCBI taxonomy): domain Bacteria; kingdom Bacillati; phylum Actinomycetota; class Actinomycetes; order Kitasatosporales; family Streptomycetaceae; genus Streptomyces; species Streptomyces sp. NPDC049040. The sequence continues at coordinate 348,327 of NZ_JBICTO010000002.1, read as the reverse complement.
GCCTCGGGCGCCTCTTCCGTCACGGCGGGCGAACCGGCGGGAGCCGTCGCCTTACGGGTCGCACGACGACGGGCACGTGCCGGGGCCGCGTCCGAGACGGCGGCCTCCTCGGCAACGGGTGCATCAGCAGCGGGCGCGGCAACGGCCGGCGCCTGCTCGGCGGCCTCGCTCACCGCAGGCGAACCCGCGGGAGCCGTCGCCTTGCGCGTCGCACGACGACGGGCACGCGGCGTGGACTCCTCGGAGGCCGCGGGCTCCTCGGCAGCAGCCGCCACCTCCGCGGCAGGCGCCTCGGGCGCCTCTTCCGTCACGGCGGGCGAACCCGCGGGAGCCGTCGCCTTGCGCGTCGCACGACGACGGGCACGCGCCGGAGCCGCGTCCGAGACGGCGGCCTCCTCGGCAACGGGTACATCAGCAGCGGGCGCGGCAACGGCCGGCGCCTGCTCGGCGGCCTCGCTCACCGCAGGCGAACCCGCGGGAGCCGTCGCCTTGCGCGTCGCACGACGACGGGCACGCACGGGAGCCTCGTCGGAAACCGCGGGCTCCTCGGCAGCAGCCGGTACATCGGCGGCGGGTGTCACGGCGTCGCCGGACTCGGGTGTTCCGGCGGGGGCCGTCGCCTTGCGCGTCGCGCGGCGGCGCGGGCGGGCAGGGGCGGCGTCCTCGGCGGGCGCGGCCTCGGCGGCGGGCTCCTCGCTGCTCGCGGCCGTCTTGCGGGTCGCGCGGCGGCGGGCGGGGGCCTCGGGGGCGTCACCCGAGTCGGGGGAAGCGGGCTCGGCGGCGGCGGCCTTGCGGGTGCGGCGCCTGGCCGGGGCGGCCTCGGGCGCGTCGCTCGCGCCTGCGGTGCCGTCCGTCTCGCCGGCCGGGGGGCCTGCGGGGCGGGACGCGGCGCGCCTGCGGCGCGGAGGTGCGGCTTCCGCGGGGGTGTCGCCTGCGGTGGACTGAGGATCGGTCTGGTCGGGCATTCGGGCAGTGCTCCCGTCATGCTCCCGGGCGCCGCGTCCGGGTGGAGGGGGCAGGCCGCTTGGATCGCGGGGGCCGCCCTCCGGGGCGCGGGCGCCGCACGGGAGCTGCTGTGTCGCTCGTCGGCCGCCCCTGTGGGGGCCGACGAAAGTCTCATGTGGTCTGCGGCGCCGGACCCGGGTGGCTCCCTGGTGCGTCGGCGACGCGTGACGACGTGGCTACGCGGAACCGGCGGGTACCGCCACGGCGTCGCGATCTGGCGCGAGCGGGTCGGTGACCGTGCCGGTGTCCTCGTCGAGCGGCCCCTGCGCCAGCCTGGTCACCGCTGCGGGGACCGGCGGCGCGAGGTCGGCCGTCGCATGGAGGCCGGACAGTACGTCGTCGGGTCGCACGGCAGGTGTCAGGTGCCGCACAACCAGCCGCAGTATCGCACAGGCGCGGTCCTGCGGCCTATCGGCACCCTGCTGCGCCGTGTCGGGGTCTCCGGACTCCTCGACGACCTCGAACCGCGTGACGGCGGCCCGGCAGTCGAAGGTACGGATTCCGTTCTTGGTGCTGCGCTGTACTTCCACGGTCTCCGCGGCGAGGAACGCCGCGACCGCCCGCCGGGCCTGCGCGGGCTCGACGCCGTCGAGCCTGAGCTGCCAGACCGACGCCTCCAGGCGGTCCACCAGGCCCGAGGTGCGGGCCTCGACCGCCTCGATGACATCGAGTCCTGCGGGCAGCGACTCGTCCAGCAGTGCCCGCAGCAGTTCCGGGTCGCGGAACTGCGCCAGGCCGATCTCCAGATACTCCGCCTCGCTGCCGACACCGGTGGGCGCGGCATTGGCGTACGACACCTTGGGGTGCGGCGTGAAGCCGGCCGAATACGCCATCGGCACCTCGGCGCGGCGCAGGGCCCGCTCGAAGGCGCGCTGGAAATCGCGGTGGCTGGTGAACCGGAGGCGGCCTCGCTTGGTGTAGCGCAAACGAATGCGCTGCACCGTCGGTGCGGGCGGCGGGCCTTCGGGCTGTCGCTTGCCCAGTGTCGTTCAGTCCCTACATGCGAATCGGGGGTGCGTCGTCCTCCAAGGTTACGCCGAGCCGCGGACCGTCGTGGCCGCACGTCCGCCCACCTGTGGACAACTCCCGCAAGCCGGCGCTCAGCGGTGCGAGCGCGGTGTGCTCCCGCCGCCGTCCCCGCGCCCCGGGTCCTTGCGCCCGAAGTCCCTGCGGGGGTCGGGCAGCGCGGTGGCGGGCCGCCCTTCCACCGGGTGCGCGCCTTCGCGGACGTCCGGGGGTTCGTACGTCACCGCCGGGCGGTACTCAAGGGGCGCCGGCCGCTCCGCGGGGGCGGCCGGCGCGCCGAACAGGGCCTGCCGTACGGTCCTGCGGGCCTCACTGACCGCCTCGCCGATCGGCCGCCAGACCGCCTGGCGGCACCAGCGCCCCGCGGCACGCAGGCCGCGCCGCGCGGGGGCCACGATCCGGCTGCGGACCCACATCGCCGGTATGACGACCGCGACCCTGAAGGTCCAGGCGACCGGGACGACGACCAGCACCCGCCACATCCACGCCAGCCCGCGGCCGACCGCCCGCGACACGTACGCCGTCATCCGCCAGGCGAAGGCCAGCGCCACCCCGATCTCCCGGGCCACCGGCACGACGACCCGGCGCCACAGGAAGCCCAGCGGCACGACCAGCAGGTAGCGCACCGCGAACACCACCGGCAGCACCACCAGGTAACGCACCACGAAGACCACCGGCACGACCACCCCGTAGCGCACCACGAAGACCACCGCGGCCCACAACCCCACCGCAGCCGGCACCACCAGCGTCCGCCACCCCCACACCAGCGGCACGACGACCAGCACCCGCCACCCCCACGCCAGCGCGCGACCCGCGCCCCGCAGCACGTAGGCCGCCGCCCGGCACACCAGGGCCAGCGCCGCGCCGAACCTCCGGCCGACCGGCACGACGACGCGGCGCCACAGGAAGCCCAGCGGCACGACCAGCAGGTAGCGCACCGCGAACACCACCGGCAGCACCACCAGGTAACGCACCACGAAGACGACCGGCACGACCACCCCGTAGCGCACCACGAAGACCACCGCGGCCCACAACCCCACCGCAGCCGGCACCACCAGCGTCCGCCACCCCCACACCAG
>NZ_JBICTO010000002.1:205616-345119 GCF_043197715.1 Streptomyces sp. NPDC049040 | reverse complement strand
AGCGGGACGACGACCAGCACCCGCCACCCCCACGCCAGCGCGCGACCCGCGGGCACGACGACGTGGCGCCAGAGCGCGGCGACAGGCCAGACGAAGAGGTAGCGCCAGGCGAACGCCAGTGGCGGTACGAGCACCCGGCGCCAGACCCACAGCAGGGCGGTGCGGAAGGCGCGGCCGATCGCGGCCAGCAGGTCCCACAGAAGCCGGATCGGCAGCACCACGGCGAAGGCGATGAGGCGTACGGGGAGCCGTATCGCGACCGTCAGGCAACCGCCGTCGCCGCCCGGCCGCTGCGGCGCCGGCAAGCGTTCCTCCCCCTGGAAACCCATGGCCAGAACCTAGCCGACCGGCGGTCAGCCGGGGGCGCGGAGCCCCACAAGACCGGTCAGGAACCGGTCGAGTTGCTCGTGGAAGGGCGGCCACGGGGTGTCGCACCGGTTGATCCGCAGCGACACGCTTCCGTGCACCGCCGCCATGAGGTCGTGGGCCGTCGCCCGCGCGTCGCGCCGCGGTGCGAGGCCCGCGTCGAGGCAGCGTTGGACCGCGGTCACCCAACTCTCCTTGAAGTCCTGCTTGAAGCGCATCTCGACCCGCTGGTTGATGGTGCTCTCGTGGAGCACCTTGTAGAGCCCGGCGTGCTCCTGCGCCCAGTTGCCCAGCAGCAGCGTCCTCGCGCGGAGCGCGTCCGCGGGATCAGCGGCGGCGGCTTCCGCGGCCTCCATCGCCCGCATGATGTCGTGCTGGCAGCGCTCGAGCGTCGCGAGGACCAGCGCGTCACGGTCGGCGAAGTGCAGGTAGACGGAGGTGGCGGCGATGCCCACCTCGCGGGCCACGGCCCGCAGCGACAGCGCCTGGTCGTCGGCGAGCACGTCCAGCATGAGGGTCGCGGTCGTGATGATGTCGGTTCGCAGCCGCTCGCCTTGGCCGCGGGGGTTGTTGCGGCTCCTGGCTCCGCTCCGGGGTGGAGTGGTCGCATCCATGATTGCGATTGTATGGGCACAACTCCCAGGGCTACAGTCGTAGCCCTACGGCCGTTCGGCCAGGGCGACACCGTGGAGGCACACCCATGGACCAGAGCATGGAAATGCCCGGCGAGGCACCGGTGGACACCGTCACCTACCACCAGGGCTGGGACGATTTCCCGGAGTTGACCGACCGCGAGAAGGTGGTGCTGTGCGTCGTCGCCGACATCTGCCGGCAGACGCTGGGCATGCCCTTCGAGTCGCAGGGCACGATGGGGCTCACCCACGGCGTGTCCGAGGACGCGCTGCGCGAACTGCTCATCTTCCAGGGCGACTACAGCGAGCTTCAGCTCCATCTCGACGGCAGCGCACAGCAGTTGACCGCCAGGGAGCGGGCGTTCGGTTCGCTGACCGCGGATGTGCTGCACGGCGTGCTCGACGGGGCCTTCGCGGCCCACGTCTCCAGGGCCCTCGCGATCGGCGCGACACCCGCCGATGTGCGGGCCGTGATCCGCTTCTCCGGGCAGTTCGGGACAGCCGAGGCGTGGCACGGCCTGCGCGCCGCCGACCGGCTGCTCTCCGGCCCCGCAGGACTGGCCGGCCCGATCGTCGCGTAGGGCCCGCCGCGCGGCGTCCCGCACCGCCCGGCGGGGCATGGGCAGCGGCAGCGCGACGCCTCGGCCCGCGACCGGTCCGCACCGCGCGGCGTCACCTTAGAGTGGAGCGGGACACCGTGGCAGTGGGGGTGGTCGGCATGATCAGCGAGCCGGAGATGGCAGGCGAGGGGGACGCGCCGCAGGCGGTGGACCTGGTGAGCCACACCGACCGGCCGCCGCTGCCGGGGCGGTTCGGGGCCAAGCCGTGGCTGTGGGCGCTCGGCGCGGTCGTCGTGACGTCGGCGGTATGGGCCGGGGTGCTCCAGGGCACCGGCTACGGGCGTACCGCGGCGCCCGACCTGCACGGCTACCGCATCGGCGACAGCCCCTGCACCAACCACAACCTGCAGCCGCTTGCCGGCCGCCTGGGCGCGGTGTCCTTCGGCCAGGGCTTCCCCGAGATCAACAGGAGTACGGCGCTGGACCACGTCAGCTGCCAGCTGATCGGATGGTCCACGCCGGGGGACGGCTGGACGACGAACTACACCATCGCCGTCACCGTCGACCTGCACAAGAAGACCGACCCCGCGGCCGAGTTCGACGCGGCCAGCAGCACCGAGCGCCCCACACCGTCCGGCGGCGGGGACAGCTACAGCAGCCTCCTGCTGTTCCTCGACGACCACGCGAGGACCTCGCACCCCCAGGGCATCGGCGACCGGGCGAACCTCGTCACCGGGCAGTACCGGCAGTCCCTGGAGGTACGGCACGGCGGCGCCGTCTTCACGCTGACGCTGAGCGGCACCGACGACTGGGACAGCTCTCGCGGGAAGGCGCCGACGAATGCGGACGGGAGCCCGACCCGGCCGGGCGTGACTGACACCAGCGCCTTCGGGAAGGACCTCGTGCCCACGATGCGCTCGTTGATGCGCGCCCTGACCCAGCCGGCCTCCTCGTCCTGAAACGGCGCCCCGCCACCTCCTGAACCGGGCATCCCGCCGGCCGGCGGCCGCCGCGGGCAATCCCCTTGCCTCCACAGGCAACCCGGGGTTGTCTTTCATCATGAAGGCAACCTATGGTTGTCTGCATGAGTCCTTTCCCGGTCGACCCCGCCGCCCTCATCAGCCACGTGGAAAGCCTCCACCCCAGCGGCGGCCCGCTGGATCACCTCGCCGACGCCGCCGCCGTCTCCGCCCGGCTCGACGAGCAGGCCGACGCCCTGCTCGGCCACTTCGTCGAGCAGGCCAGGCGCGCCGGAGCGTCATGGGCCGAGATCGGCGCCGGCTTCGGCGTGTCGAAGCAGGCCGCCCGCAAACGCTTCCTCCCCCGCTGGGACGGCTCGGACCCCATCCCGGACGACGCCATGTACAGCCGCTTCACCAAGCGCGCACGCAACACCGTCGTCGCCGCCGCATGGATCGCCCGGCAGGCCGGAGGCGGGCAGGCCGACGTCGTCCACCTGGCCGCGGGGCTGCTCGCCGAGCCCGAGGCGCTGGCCGCAGAAGCCATCCACGCAGCCGGCGTCAGCGACGAGCGGTTCTGCCGCGCGCTCGGGCTCGACCCCGCCGCGGTCACCGTGCCGAGCGGCGGCACCGGCAGCGACATCGGCTCCGTCGACCTCACCGGCGCCGCGCGCGAGACGCTCAGGGACTGCCTCAGGGTCGCGCTGCGCCTCGGCCACAACTTCATCGGCACCGAGCACCTGCTCCTCGGCCTCCTGTCCGGCGGCGGACCCACCGCCCACAAGCTCACCTCCCTCGGCCTGGACACCGCGACCACCGAGCGGTGGCTCCTCGCCGAGATCGCCAGGATCCAGGCCGCACGCCAGGGGAAGTGAGCGCGGCCGTCGCCGCCACCCGCCGCGGCACACCCCCGGAGGCGTCCGTCCGGCGGAATGCGCGGCCGCGGCGGGCGGGGCGCGGCCGGATGCGCGCCGCCCCCGGTGATGGTGGGAGGGATGATGCTTCCGCGCGAAGGGCGGCACCGTGCCGGACAGTCCGGGCCCCAGCACGGCCACCGAGCAACCGGGAGTGCCGCTCCAGCGCCTGATGTTCGGCGGCGTGTACGGAACCGTGCTCGCCAGTTCGCTGGCGTCCGCCCTCGACCACGACGCAGGCCATCCCAACGCCGGCTATGACGCGCTGTGGATCCTGGTGGCGGCACTCGCGGCCGCCGCGGCCCACGGATACGCGCACGCCATCGCCCACTGGAAGGCCGACGGCAAGAGGGCCACCGCGGAGAGCTTCGTCGCGGTGCTGGCCGAATGGCCCCTGGTCGCCGCCGTGGTCCCGACGGTCGCGGCGCTGCTGGGCGCCGCCGCGGGGTGGTGGAGCGAGGAAGGCGCCGTGGACGTCGCCCTCACCGTGAACACCGCGGCCCTCTTCTGCTGGGGGCTGCTCGCCGCCCGCGCGGCCGGGCAGGGCTGGGGGCCCGCCTGCCGCGTCGGCGTGGTCGACGTGCTGCTCGGCCTGTTCATCGTGAGCGCCAACGCCCTGACCCACTGAGCCCCGCCCCGGTCACCCGGGGCCGCTCACTTCCGCGCGGCGACCCGCCTCGGCTCCGGCAGGAGGAGGCCGGCCGCCAGCGCGATCGGGGGTACGACGCAGAGCGCCGCCAAAGCCCCGCGCGGCCCGTGCGCCTCGGCCACCATGCCGAGCAGCGGGGCGACCAGCCCGCCGACGCTGACGCCCAGGCCGAGGGTGACGCCCGCGGCCGTACCCGGCCGGGTCGGCAGATAGTCCTGGCCCAGCTTGACCAGCACCGCGAACGGCAGGTTCAGCGCGACGCCGGTCAGCACGGCGAACAGCAGCGGCACGACGCTGCCCGGCGCCAGCAGCAGGCCCGCCAGCATCGGCAGCACCAGCCCACCGCCGATCTGCACGGTGCGCACCATCCCCCACCGGTCGGCGATCCGCCCGCCGAGCAGCGTGCCCGCGACACCGCCCGCCAGGAAGAGCGTGAGCGCCGCGCCCGCCAGACCGCGGGAGGCGTCGAGCTGCCGGATCCAGTACAGCTCGATGAAGGTGTTCACGCCGAAGAAGGCCACCGACCGCACCACCTCCACGCAGGTCAGCACCGCGAACGGCCACCACAGGTCCTCACCGCCGCGCGCCTGCCCTGCGGGCTCGGCGGCCTGCCGGCGGCGCTGGTGCCGCAACAGGACGAACGCGGTCAGCACCGCCGGCGGCACGAACAGCGCCGTGGCCGCCACGCCATCAGCACCGGCGTGGCCAGCGCGGGGGCCAGGAAGAAGCCGACGCTGCCGCCCGCCGCGAAGACGCTCATCGCCGCCGCGCTCTCCCCGGCCGACTCCCGCGCCGCCTTGCCCGCGGCGGGGTGGAACATCGCGACGCCGAGACCCGACAGCAGGATCAGGCACCACACCGCCGGATACGACGGCACCAGCCCGGACAGCCCGAGGCCCAGACCCGCCAGCGCCACGCCCGCACCCGCCAGCCAGCCCAGCCGCAGCCGGTCCACCGCAAGGCCGATGAAGGGCTGCGGAACCGAACTGCCCAGCGTGGCGGCCAGCGTGAGACCGGACGCGGCGACGTAGCCGTAGTGCCGGTCCAGGACGAAGTACGGCACCGTCGCCGGCACCAGGCCCTGGTAGAGGTCGTCGACGGCGTGCGCGACGCCCCACATGCGCATCCGCCGCCAGATGCCGGGTTCCGTGGTGGGTCGGGGAGTGGCCGCGAGCGGCGCGGGATCGGTGAGCCGAGTCATGAGGGACAGCCTCGCCGTGGGCCCCGCGGGTCGGCCATCGATAGTCTGCCTGCTTGTGTCGCCAACCCGCCAACCCGATCAGCCGCCCGCCGGCGCCCCTCGCGCAGCGGTCCCGCCCGCCCCTTCACCGCCCTCGCCGGCGGCGGACGGCGGCGGGGCGCCCCCCAGGCAGCGGCTCGACGGACCCACCGACCGGACCCTGACCCACCGCGAGCGCATCGACTGGCACTTCCACGACCAGCATCAGCTCGTCCACCCCAGCCGGGGCGTGCTGCGGATCTTCACCGCCGGCGGCGCCTGGGTGGTGCCACCGCACCGGGCGGTCCTGATCCCCGCTGGCGTCGCCCACGCCCACCAGGCGCACGGCAGCACCCGGATGCGCACGCTGGCATTCCCCCGCAGCACGGACCTGCAGCGCACCGGCGCGTTGCGCACCGACCGGCCCACGGTCCTGGCCGTCGGGCCGCTGCTGCGCGAGGTGATCGTCGCCCTCAGCGACGCCGAGCCGGCGGCGGCCCGCAGCACCCGGCAGCGCAGGACCCTGGAGCAGGTCGCCATCGACGAGCTGCGCCGCGTCGACGCGCTGCCCCTGCTGCTGCCCACCCCGGCGGACGACCGGCTCCGCGCCCTGGGCGCGCTGCTGCACGACGATCCGGCCGACCCCCGCTCGCTGGCGGAACTCGGCGCGGCCGTCGGCGCGAGCGAACGCACCCTCAGCCGGCTCTTCCACCGCGAGGTGGGCATGAGCTTCCCGCAGTGGCGCGCCCAGCTGCGCCTGCACCACTCACTGATCCTGCTGGCGGCGGGCAGCACGGTGACCGCGACCGCCACCGCGTGCGGCTACGCCCACACCAGCGCCTTCGTCGAGGCCTTCCGGCACGCCTTCGGCACCACCCCGGGCCGCCACCGCGACCCGGCGCCCCCGCCCGACCGGGTCACGCCCCGCCGTTCCCCCCGCCCGAGGAGTGGGTGACCGTCAGCGGCAGCAGCTTCTTGCCCGTCGGGCCCACCTGGATCTCGAGGTCCAGCTGCGGGCACACCCCGCAGTCGAAGCACGGGGTCCAGCGGCAGTCCTCGACCTCGGTCTCGTCGAGGGCGTCCTGCCAGTCGTCCCAGAGCCAGTCCTTGTCGAGGCCGGAGTCCAGGTGGTCCCAGGGAAGGACCTCCTCCGCGGTGCGTTCGCGGGTGGTGTACCAGGCCAGGTCGAGGTCCACCTCGGGCAGCACGGTGGAGCAGGCGCGCAGCCAGCGGTCGTAGGAGAAGTGCTCGCGCCAGCCGTCGAAGCGGCCGCCGTCCTCGTAGACCGCGCGGATGACCGCGCCGACCCGGCGGTCGCCGCGGGACAGCAGGCCCTCGATGATGCCGGGCTTGCCGTCGTGGTAGCGGAAGCCGATGTTGCGGCCGTACTTGCGGTCGCCGCGGATGGCGTCGCGGAGCTTCTCCAGGCGCGCGTCGGTCTCCTCGACGCCCAGCTGCGGGGCCCACTGGAAGGGGGTGTGCGGCTTGGGTACGAAGCCGCCGATGGAGACGGTGCAGCGGATGTCGTTCTGGCCGGTGACCTCGCGGCCCTTGGCGATGACCTTCTTCGCCATCTCGGCGATCTGGAGTACGTCCTCATCGGTCTCGGTGGGCAGGCCGCACATGAAGTAGAGCTTCACCTGCCGCCAGCCGTTGCCGTACGCGGTGGCGACGGTCCTGATCAGGTCCTCTTCCGAGACCATCTTGTTGATGACCTTGCGGATCCGCTCGGAGCCGCCCTCGGGGGCGAAGGTCAGGCCGGAGCGGCGGCCGTTGCGGGTCAGCTCGTTGGCCAGGTCGATGTTGAAGGCGTCGACCCGGGTGGAGGGCAGCGACAGTCCGATCTTGTCGTCCTCGTACCGGTCGGCGAGGCCCTTGGCGACGTCGGCGATCTCGCTGTGGTCGGCCGACGACAGCGAGAGCAGGCCGACCTCCTCGAAGCCGGTCGCCTTCAGGCCCGCCTCGACCATTTCGCCGATGCCGGTGATGGAGCGTTCGCGCACCGGGCGGGTGATCATGCCGGCCTGGCAGAAACGGCAGCCGCGGGTGCAGCCGCGGAAGATCTCCACCGACATCCGCTCGTGCACGGTCTCGGCGAGCGGCACCAGCGGCTGCTTGGGGTAGGGCCACTCGTCCAGGTCCATCACGGTGTGCTTGGACACCCGCCACGGCACGCCGCTGCGGTTCGGCACGACCCGGGCGATCCGGCCGTCGGGGAGGTATTCGACGTCGTAGAAGCGCGGTACGTACACGCCGCCGGTCCTGGCCAGCCGCAGCAGTACCTCGTCGCGGCCGCCGGGGCGCCCCTCGGCCTTCCAGGCGCGGATGACCTCGGTCATCTCCAGGACGGCCTGCTCGCCGTCGCCGATGACGGCCGCGTCGATGAAGTCGGCGATCGGCTCGGGGTTGAAGGCGGCGTGGCCGCCGGCCAGCACGATCGGGTCGTCCAGGGTGCGGTCGGCCGCGTGCAGCGGGATGCCGGCCAGGTCGAGCGCGGTCAGCATGTTGGTGTAGCCCAGCTCGGTGGAGAAGCTGAGGCCGAAGACGTCGAAGGCGCGGACCGGGCGGTGCGCGTCGACGGTGAACTGCGGCACCCCGTGCTCGCGCATCAGCGCTTCGAGGTCGGGCCACACGCTGTAGGTGCGCTCGGCGAGCACGCCCTCACGCTCGTTGAGCACCTCGTAGAGGATCATGACGCCCTGGTTGGGCAGTCCGACCTCGTACGCGTCCGGGTACATCAGCGCCCACCGCACGTCGGTGGCGTCCCACTCCTTGACGGTGGAGTTCAGCTCCCCGCCGACGTACTGGATCGGCTTCTGGACGTGCGGGAGAAGTGCTTCCAAGCGCGGGAAGACCGACTCGACAGGCATCTCGGCGACTTTCATCAGCTGGCGGTGAGCGCCCCCGGGCCGGTGACCCGGGGGTGGGTGACCCTCAAGAGTACCCGGACGCTCAGAGCTCCTGATCCGCTTGCTCCCAGGCCTGCGGCAGCGCCGCCTCGACGTCCGCTGCGCGCGCCCGCTCGGCGCGCACGAGTGCCTCGTACGGTGCCGGGTCCTCGCCCGCGGCCCGGGCGTCGGCCCCGGCGCCGGTCAGCGCGATCCGGCACAGCACGCTGTCCTGGTGCTCGCCGAGCAGCTGCTGGAGCTTCTTCATCCGGCCGGTGTGCGCTTTGGCGGGCGCGCCGAGCACCGGCTGCACGGCCTCGCCGGAGTAGCGGGCCCGCTTGGCGGACTTGCGCGCCTCGTGCAGCGCGACGTCCTTGTCTTCGCCCGGCTCCAGCGCGAGCGCCGCCTCGATCCCGCGCCGCAGCCTGGCGTGGTCCCGGCGGACGGTCGCGGCCGCGGCCTCGGCGGCGGGCTTGCGGGCGCCGCGGCGGTAGGGGGGTGCGGCGATCACCGCTTCGAGGGTGTCGAGCAGCGCGAAGTAGCGGTCGCCGTCGAGGGTGCGGAGCAAGGCGGTGCGCGATGCGGTGGAGCTGCGTGCGGCCAGCGCGTGCAGCCGGTCCTGTACGGCACCGGTGGCCAGCTCGGGGTCGAGGTCGCCGAGGCGCTCGGCCAGCCGTTCCGCGAGCACTTCCCGGTCGCGCTCGGCGCCGAGTACCGCGGCCAGCCATGTGAGTTCGGCGCCCAGCGGGTCGGTGACGGCTCGGTCCAGCTCCTTGCGGAAGCTCTTGAGCGCGCTGCGGGCCCTGCGGGTGGCCACCCTCATCTGGTGGACGGCGTCGTCCTCGTCCCTGCGTACGGCGGGGTCGAGCGCCAGGATCGCGGTGAGCTGGGCGTGCAGGTATCCGGTGGCGGTCTGGCCCGCGGTGCCGGGCACGGCGGGCGGGCCCGCCGGCGGGGCGACCAGCAGGCCGCCGAGCGCGCGTGCGAGCTTGGACGCCGCCGCCGAGCGGTGCAGACCGGCCGCGGTGAGCCGCTGCTCGACGGCGTCGAGCAGCGCGGTGCCCGCGGACTCGTCCTGGTCCTGGCCGACTTCCACCTCGACCTCGGTCCACTCCGAGGCGGGGCCCTCGGGCAGCACCCTGGCCTTCACCCGGTCGTAGGCGACCTCGGCGAGCGTGGTGCCCCGCTCGTCGAGCAGCAGCACCAGGCGGCGGGAGGTGGCCAGCCGTACCACCGGCTGGAGCTCACGGCCGCGCAGCAGCGCCGCCACCTCGGAGCGCAGCTCCTGCGGCGGGCCGTCAGCGGCGGGGGTCAGCGGGAGCTGTACCTCGGTGCGGGTGTCCGCCTGGGCGGCGGGCAGTTTGAGGTGCCATCCTGCGTCGTCCCCGCCGGTGCGCCGCCGCAGGGTGACCCGGTGCGCGGCGAGCGCGAGGCCGGCGGTGTCGTAGTACACGGCCTCCAGGTGCACGGCGTCGAGCGCTCTGGAGCCGGGGCTCAGCCCGGCGAGGTCCGCCCGTACCGTGCCGGGGCCGTGCCCCGCGTCGTACTTCCGTTCGGTCTCGCGCACGCGCTTGCCCATACCGCGACCGTACCTCGCGCGGGCCCGCGGGCGGCGGTACCGCAGGTGAACCCTGGGGTGCCGCCGCGCGCCCCGGGGCTCCGCACCGGGCACGGCGCCGCGGGTTGCCGGCAACGCCTTCCCGGTCGCGGCACTAAGCGGACATGGGGCGCTGCATCTTGACGGATTGGAGGAGTCCTATGGCCACGCAGTTCGCGAACATGGAGGACCCCCCGTAGGACACAAAGGGCAGCGGGATCCCCGCGACCGGCATGATGCCGAGGGTCATGCCGATGTTCTCGAACGCCTGGAAGGCGAACCAGGCCACGATGCCGGCGGCGACGATCGTTCCGTAGAGGTCGGTGGCGCCGCGGGCGATGGCGCAGCCGCGCCAGAGGATGACGCCGATCAGCAGGATGATGAACGCCGCGCCGACGAAGCCCAGTTCCTCGCCGGCGACGGAGAAGACGAAGTCGGTCTGCTGCTCGGGCACGAACTGCCCGGTCGTCTGGCTGCCGTGGAAGAGGCCCTTGCCGAGCAGGCCGCCGGAGCCGATGGCGATCCGGGCCTGGCTGGTGTTGTAGCCGACGCCCGAGGGGTCGAGTGCCGGGTTGGCGAAGGCGGCGAAGCGGTCGATCTGGTACTTGTCGAGGATGCCGAGCTGCCAGACGAGCAGCGCGCCGCCGATGCCGGAGGCGATCAGCCCGAAGACCCAGCGGTTGGACGCGCCGGAGGCGAGCAGGACCCCGAGGACGATCGCGCCGAGCACCATGACCGAGCCGAGGTCCGGCATCAGCATGATGATGCCGATGGGCAGTGCGGCCAGCCCGAGGGACTGGAGCACGGTCCTGTGGTCGGGGTGTTCGCGGTCGCCCGCGTCGACCCGCGCGGACAGCACCACCGCCATGCCGAGGATGATCGCGACCTTGACGAACTCCGAGGGCTGGAGCGAGAAGCCGCCGCCGATGACGATCCAGGAGTGCGCGCCGTTGACGGTGGAGCCGAGCGGGCTGAGGACGGCCAGGATGCCGAGGATGGCGAGGGCGTAGTAGAAGGGCACCACGTCCCGCATCCTGCGGTGGCCGATGACGACCGCACCGATGCCCAGTCCGGCTCCGATGCCGGCGTTCATCAGGTGCCGCAGCAGGAAGTAGTACTGGTCGCCGTGGGTGAGGTTGGTGCGGTTGCGGGTCGCGGAGTACACCAGCAGGGTCCCGATGGCGCACAGCAGCAGTGCCGCGAAGAGCAGCAGCCAGTCCATCCGGCGCACTATCGAGTCGCGGGCGAAGAGCTTGCCGAGGGTGGACTTCTCGGGGGTGTAGCGGCGGACGGTGGTGTAGCCGTGGGCGGTCATGACCAGTACCGCCTGCCCAGCAGCAGTTTCTCCGGGCGCCCGGGGGCGAGTGCGGCGAGCTCCTGGGTGGTGCCGCCCACGGTGTGCGGGCCGCTGGGCACGAGCAGGTCGTCGGAGGACGGGAGGGTGTAGGACGCGGCGGAGGCGACACCGTCGGCGGAGATCTTCGGCAGCGTGGTGACCGGCTTGGGCATGAGGCCCTTGGCGGGGTCGATGGTGGCGCTGTCCTTCTTGATGCCGTACATCGCCTCGTAGATCCGCCGGACGGCCTCGCCGGAGGCACCGGAGCCGGTGCCGCCCTGGGAGATCGTCATGACGATCGTGTAGTCCTTGGTGTAGGTGTCGAACCAGGACGTGGTCTGCTTGCCCTCGACCTCGGCGGTACCGGTCTTGGCGTGCAGCGGGATCTTGTCCTGCGGCCAGCCGCCGAACTTCCAGTCGGCGGTGCCTTCGGTGACCACGCCGGCCAGCGCCTTGTCCATGTACTTCAAGGTGGCCTTGGAGTCCGGCAGCTTGCCGGAGACCTTGGGCTTGATCGGCGTGACGGTCTTGCCGTCGGCGCTGACCACGGCCTTCCCTATGGTCGGCTGGTAGAGGGTGCCGCCGTTGGCGATCGCCGCGTAGACCCTGGCCATCTGCACCGGGGTGACGAGGGTGTCGCCCTGGCCGATCGCGTAGTTGACGGAGTCACCGGCGCGGATGACGTTGTGGTCGGCGCACTTCTCGATGGAGATCTGGACTTCCAGGCTCTTGTTCTTGTCGTTCTTGTGGGCCGCGGCGGTGCGGCACCAGTAGCCCTGCATCTCGTCGTTGTACTCGGCGGCCCACTGGCGGTCGGGCACCCGGCCGGTGACCTCGCCGGGCAGGTCGACACCGGTCTTGGCGCCGAGGCCGAACTGGTGGGCGGTCTTGAAGAACCAGTCCTTGGGGTGCTTGGGGCTGGTGCCGCCGTCCTTCTTCCACTCGTTGTAGGCGATGCCGTAGAAGACGGTGTCGCAGGAGACCTCGAGGGCGCGGCCGAGCGAGATGTCGCCGAAGCTCTCGTTCTCGAAGTTCTTGAACTCCCGGTTGCCGATGGTCATCGAGGAGGTGCAGGGGTAGTTGCCGTCCGGCGGGTAGCCGGCGTTGATGGCGGCGCTGGTGGAGATCACCTTGAAGGTCGAACCCGGTGCCGACTGGCCCTGGATGGCCCGGTTCAGCAGCGGGAAGTCGGACTTCTTGTCCATCAGCGCGTTGTACGCCTTCGAGGAGATGCCGCCGACCCACTCGTTGGGGTCGTAGGTGGGAAGGCTGGCCATGGCGATGATCTGGCCGGTGCGGTTGTCCATCACGACCGCGGCGCCGGAGTCCGCCTTGTAGTTCGTGTGGGAGATGCTGTCGTACGTCTTGCGCGCGGCCACCATCGCGCCGTTGAGCTCTTTCTCGGTGACCGCCTGGACCTTGGCGTCGATGCTGGTGACCAGGTTGCTGCCGGGCTTGGCCGGGGTGTCGCCAGCCTTGCCGATGACCCGGCCGAGGTTGTCGACCTCGTAGCGGGTCACGCCCGCGGTGCCGCGCATCTGGTCGTCGTAGACGCTCTCGAGACCGGAGCGGCCGATCTGGTCGGAGCGCAGCAGCGGGGTGCTGGTCTTCTCGGACGCGCTGACCTCGTCGTCGGTGACCGGGCCGAGGTAGCCGAGCACCTGGGCGGCGTTCGACTTGTACGGGGCGGCGTAGCGGCGTACCGCGGTGGGCTCGGCGGTGATGCCGGGGAAGTCCTCGCGTCGCTCCATGATCTGCAGCGCCTGCTGGGTGGTGGCGGAGTCCGTGATGGGGATGGGCTGGTAGGGAGAACCGTTCCAGCACGGCTTGGGCGTATCGGCGTCGCACAGCCGCACCTTGTCGGTGACCTCCTGCGCCTCCATGCCCAGCACTCCGGCCAGCCTGGTCAGTACGGCGGTGCCGTCGTCGGCCTGCTTGAGCAGGTCGGTGCGGCTGGCCGAGACGACGAGCTTGGTCTCGTTGTCGGCGAGCGGCACTCCGCGGTCGTCGAGGATCGAGCCGCGCACGGCGGGGGTGACGACCTGCTGGATGTGGTTGTTGGCGGCCTTCTGCTCGTACTGCTGGCCGTTGCGGATCTGCAAATACCACAGCCGGCCGCCGAGGGTCAGCAGCAGCGAGACGACGAGGATCTGCAGGATGACGAGCCTGATGGTGATCCTGGTGTTGCGCCCGGTCTCCGGGATGTTGCCGCTCATCGCCTGGCCCCCCTGGCCATCGAGTTGACCTTGACCGTCCGGTTCGCGCGGCCGAACAACCCCCCGCGCTGGGGGGCGATGCCGGTTCGCAGCCTGCGGCTGCGGCCGTAGCCGCCGGTGGCGTCCTCGGACAGCGGGTCGTGGTCGAAGCGGCGGGCCAGCGCCATCACCAGCGGCACCACGAAGGGCGCGAGCAGCAGGTCGTAGACGGTGGCGGTGAAGACGAGCTTGCCCAGACCCACGTGGGCGCCCGCGGTGTCGCCGACCAGGCTGCCGACGGCCGCGTAGAGCACCGTGGTGCCGACGGCCGCGCCGATGACGACCAGCATCGGTGCCGCAGCGGTACGCAGCCGGCCGCTCTCCGGCTTGAACAGGCCTGCCACGTAGCCGATGACGCACAGCACGAGGGCGTAGCGGCCCACCGCGTGGTCGGCCGGCGGTGCCAGGTCCGCGAGCAGCCCGGCGAAGAAGCCGATCAGGCAGCCGGCGACGTGTCCGTAGCTTATGGCGAGTCCCAGCACGGTCAGCAGCAGCAGGTCGGGCACCGCGCCCGGCAGATGGAGCCGGGCGAGCACGCTGACCTGGGCGACCATCGCGAGGATCACCAGGACGGTGGGAAGCAGGATCCGGTTGAGACGCATGTCAGCCCCTGCTGCTGGTGGGCGTGTCGGTGGCGGTCGCCGGCGGCATGCCGTCGCCGGTCGGGGTGCTGCCGGGCGACGCCGGGGCGGTCGGCGAGGCCGGCGGTGCGGCCTTCTTGGGCGTGGGCTTGGCCGGCGGGGTCGGCTTCGGGGGGAGCACGCTGTCCCGCGGGTCGGTGCGCGGTCCGACCACGACGACGCCGACGACGTCCAGCCGGGTGAAGCCCACGAAGGGCTGCACCAGGAGGGTCTTGGTCAGGTTGCCGCCCGACGGGTCGACGCCGACGATCTTGCCGACCGGCACCCCGGGCACGAAGGGCTTGCCGGCCTCCGAGCCGAAGGTGACCAGGCGGTCGCCCTTGTGCACGGCGGCCTTGCCGTTGAGCAGCTGGACCCGCATCGGGCGGTCGCCCTGGCCGGAGGCGAAGCCCAGTTCCATGGAGTTCTCCAGCCGGGTGCCGACGGTGAAGTCCGGGTCGTTGGCCAGAAGTACGGTCGCCGTGGAGGGGCCGACGGTGGTGACCCGCCCGACCAGTCCGTCGCCGTTGATGACGGTCATGTCGCGGGTGAGGCCGTCGTTGCTGCCCGCGTCGATGGTCACGGTCCAGGAGAAGCCCTGGGCCGCTCCTATCGCGATGACCTGCGCGCCCTTGATGGCGTACTGGCCCGCTCCCGCGGTCTTGAGCAGCTTGTCGAGCTCCTGTGCCCGGTTGCGGGTGATGTCCTTGCTGCCGAGCTGCTGCTTGAGCGCGGCGTTCTCGCGTTCCAGCCGGCTGATGGTGCTGCTTCGGTCGCCCGAGTCGCGCACCGCGTCCACCGCGTTGCCCACCGGGTCGACGACACCGGACACGGCGTTCTCGACCGGGCCGAAGACGGATTGTGCGGCCTGCCGCGGCCGGTCGAGCGGTGAGTTCTCACCGCCCCTGATGTCCATGGTGATCAGCGCGAACGCCACCACCACCAGCAGCACCAGCAGCAGCCGGCTCTCCTTTGTGTCCCTCACGGGCGCCAGTCCGTGCCTTCCTCATCGGACCCGCCGCCGGTGGGGCCGCGGCCGGTCGGAGCTACTGTGCTGTGGTTCGCATGACGCCGGTTATCCGGTTCGCCGGGGCCGGCTGCGGGCCGCGTGTCATCTGCGGGGGGCGGCGTCGAGTACGCGCTGAAGCGCCTCGAACTCCTCGACGCACTTGCCCGCGCCGAGCGCCACGCAGTCCAGCGGGGTCTCGGCGATGTGGATGGGCATGCCCGTCTCGTGCCGCAGCCGCTCATCGAGGCCGCGCAGCAGCGCGCCGCCGCCGGCCAGGACGATGCCGCGGTCCATGATGTCGCCCGACAATTCCGGCGGGCACTTGTCCAGGGTGGTCTTGACCGCGTCGACGATCGCGTTGACGGGCTCCTCGATGGCCTTGCGCACCTCGGCCGCCGAGATGACCACCGTCTTGGGCAGCCCGCTGACCAGGTCGCGGCCGCGGATCTCGGTGTGCTCCTCGTCGTCCTTGGTCGCGAAGGCCGAGCCGACGGTGAGCTTGATCTGCTCGGAGGTGCGCTCGCCGAGCAGGAGGCTGTACTCCTTCTTGATGTGCTGGATGATCGCGTTGTCCAGCTCGTCGCCCGCCACCCGGATGGACTGGGCGGTGACGATGCCGCCGAGGCTGATGACCGCGACCTCGGTGGTGCCGCCGCCGATGTCCACCACCATGTTGCCGGTGGCCTCGTGCACGGGGAGCCCGGCGCCGATCGCGGCGGCCATCGGCTCCTCGATGATGTGCACGGTCCGCGCACCGGCCTGGTTGGCGGCGTCGATCACGGCACGGCGCTCGACGCCGGTGATACCGGAGGGCACGCAGATCACGACCCGCGGGCGGGCCAGGTAGCGGCGCTTGTGCACCTTGAGGATGAAGTACCGCAGCATGCGCTCGGTGATCTCGAAGTCGGCGATGACGCCGTCCTTCAGCGGCCGGACCGCGACGATGTTGCCCGGCGTGCGGCCGATCATCTTCTTGGCCTCTGAGCCCACCGCGAGGATGCCGCCGGTGTTGGTGTTCACGGCCACGACGGACGGCTCGTTCAGAACGATCCCGCGGCCCCTGACGTACACCAGCGTGTTGGCGGTCCCGAGGTCGACAGCCATGTCACGGCCGATGAACGACATGTTGTTCGCCATGAGGATACGTCTGGCCTTCCCGAGCTTGAGCGGAGATTCCATCGTAGTCGCGACCGGTGTGGCGCGGGGTCGGGGTTCCGACGTCATTGTCATCAGAACACACAGCTGACCTCTGTAATGGTGACGCCGTGTCGGGATGTTTGGTTCCCGATCGACCGCGACGTATGCCCTGACAGGCGGGGGTGTTAGGCCAGACCGGGGAAGAAGAGCTTGATCTCCCGTTCGGCCGATTCCTCGGAGTCCGAGGCGTGCACCAGGTTCTCACGGACGATGGTGCCGAAGTCCCCCCGGATGGAGCCCGGCGTTGCTGCAATCGGGTCGGTAGGACCGGCCAGCGTACGCAGTCCATCGATGGCGCGTTCGCCCTCGACCACCAGCGCCACGGACGGGCCGGATGCCATGAACTCCACCAGCGGCTCGTAGAACGGGC
The DNA here is from genome assembly GCF_043197715.1 of Streptomyces sp. NPDC049040. Taxonomy (NCBI): domain Bacteria; kingdom Bacillati; phylum Actinomycetota; class Actinomycetes; order Kitasatosporales; family Streptomycetaceae; genus Streptomyces; species Streptomyces sp. NPDC049040. Next base: position 328,548 of record NZ_JBICTO010000002.1, on the reverse strand, counting down.
GGCCGACGTGCTCGGCGTAGTGCTGTTCGAGGGTGTCGCGGTCCAGGGTGCGCAGTTCCAGGGCGCCGATCGTCCAGCCCGCCTTGCGCTCGATCCTGCCGAGGATCTCGCCGACCAGGCCCCGGCGTACGGCGTCTGGCTTGAGAAGGACGAGGGTGCGCTGAGACACGGGGCGGCTCCTGCGGAAAACGGGAAGACGTGTGAACGGTGGTGCGACGAGCCTACAAGGCGGCCCTCAGGCTGCTTGCGCCGCGTTCCTTGCCTTGGCCTCGTCGACCTTCCGGCCGAAGTGGATCGAGGCCCACCACAGGCCGCCGAAGATCAGCCCGAGGAAGAACATCGTACCGACCCAGAAGCCACTGACGAACAGTCCGACCTGGAGCGCCCAGCCGACGACGAGCGCCCCCGGCCTGGAGACGAAGCCGCACAGCAGGACACACAGTGCCATGGCGACGCCGGACACCGCCCACACGGTGGCCATCGACAGGTCGGGACTCTTCATCGCGACCAGCCCGGCGAAGCCGATGACGAAGAACTCGCCGATCAGCGTGCTCGAACAGAGCGTGCGCATGGACCCAGCCCCTCACTTGCGGCCCAGCAGCAGCCGGGCCTCTCCCACGGTGATGACGGAACCGGTGACCAGCACACCGGCGCCCGAATACGCGCCCTCGTCCTCGGCCAGCGTGATCGCCGCCTCCAGGGCGTCGTCGAGCCGCGGCTCGACCTGCACCCGGTCCTCGCCGAACACCTCGACGGCCAGCGCCGCCAGCGCGTCCACGTCCATCGCGCGACGGGTGGAGTTGCTGGTCACCACGACCTCGGAGAACACCGGCTCGAAGGCTTCGAGCAGCCCGCGCACGTCCTTGTCGCCGCTCGGGCCGACCACGCCGACCAGATGGGTGAAGTCGAAGACCTCGCTGATGGCGGCCGCGGTGGCCAGCGCCCCCGCCGGGTTGTGCGCCGCGTCCAGCACCACGGTGGGGCTGCGGCGGACCACTTCGAGGCGGCCGGGCGAGGTGACCGCGGCGAAGGCGGTGCGCACGGTGTCCACGTCGAGGGTGCGCTGGTGCATCCGGCCGATGCCGAAGAAGGCCTCCACCGCGGCCAGCGCGACCGCGGCGTTCTGCGCCTGGTGCTCGCCGTGCAGCGGCAGGAAGATCTGGTCGTACTCGCCGCCGAGGCCGCGCAGCGTCAGCAACTGCCCGCCGACCGCGATCTCCCGGCGGGCGACACCGAACTCCATGCCCTCGCGGGCCACCGTGGCGTCCACCTCGACGGCCCGCTTCAGCAGCACCTGGGCGGCGTCCGCGGGCTGCCTGCCGAGCACGGCGGTGGCGTCCTTCTTGACGATGCCGGCCTTCTCGACGGCGATCTCGCCGGGTGTGCCGCCGAGCCGGTCGGTGTGGTCAAGCGCGATCGGGGTGACCACGGCGACCTGCCCGTCGACCACGTTGGTCGCGTCCCAGCTGCCGCCCATGCCGACCTCGACGACCGCCACGTCGACCGGCGCGTCCGCGAAGGCCGCGTAGGCCATCGCGGTGAGCACCTCGAAGAAGGACATGCGGTACGGCTCGGCCGCGTCGACCATCTGGACGTACGGCTGGAGGTCGCGGTAGGTCTCGATGAAGCGCTCGGCGCTGATCGGGCTGCCGTCCAGACTGATCCGCTCGGTGACGGACTGCACATGGGGGCTGGTGTAGCGGCCGGTGCGCAGCTCGAAGGCGAGCAGCAGCCGCTCGATCATCCGGGCGGTGCTGGTCTTGCCGTTGGTGCCGGTGATGTGGATCGCCGGGTAGGTGCGCTGCGGTTCGCCGAGGATGTCCATCGCCGCGGTCATCCGGTCGAGCGACGGCTCCAGCTTCGTCTCGGGCCAGCGCCCGAGCAGCTCCTCCTCGACCTCCCGCAGCTCGCGGTCGACCGCCGGGTCGGCGGGCCTGGACGGCACATCGTCGTCGGCCGCGGGGCTGATGCCGGCGCGCAGCGTACGGCTGCCGGCCTCGATGACGGCCATGTCCACCTCGCGCGGCCCTGCACCGGCCGTGAGGTCGTCGTCGGCATCGTCATGGGGGCGCGGTTCGTCCGCGGTGTCGCCGTTCGGGGGGAGGTCGGTCACGATGTCCAGTCTACGGAAGGCGGCCCCGGCCTCACGGCCAGGGCCACCACGCTCACCTGTACGCCCGGTCAGCCCCCGGGCATTCCGGCACCCCGGCCGTCAGCCCTTGGCGGGCAGGGCCTCCAGCTGGGCGGTGATCCGCTGGATGTCCGCCTCGGCCGAGGCCAGACGGGCCCTGATGCCGGCCACGACCTTCTCCGGTGCCTTCGCCAGGAACGCCTCATTGCCGAGCTTGCGGCCGGCGTCGGCCTTCTCCTTCTCGGCCAGGCCCAGGTCCTTGCTGAGCCGCCTGTGCTCGGCGGCCACGTCGATGGTGCCCGACAGGTCGAGCTCGACGACGGCGCCCGCGACCGGCAGCGACGCGGTGGCGTGGAAGCCGTCGGCGGCGGGCTGGAGCCGCAGCAGCTGCCGGATGGCGTCCTCGTGCGGCGCCAGCAGGGTGCCGTCGAGGGTGAGCCGGGCCGGGACCTTCTGGCCGGGCTGGAGGCCCTGGTCCGAACGGAAGCGGCGGACCTCGGTGACGACCCGCTGGACCTCGGCGATCTCCGCCTCGGCCGCCGGGTCGCGGAAGCCGCTGTCCTGCGGCCAGTCGGCGACGACCAGCGACTCGCCCCCGGTGAGGGTGGTCCACAGCGTCTCGGTGACGAAGGGGACGACCGGGTGCAGCAGCCGCAGCAGCACGTCGAGGACCTCGCCGAGGACCCGGCCGGAGACCCTGGCCCCGGCACCGCCGGCGAAGAAGACGGTCTTGGACAGCTCGACGTACCAGTCGAAGACCTCGTCCCACGCGAAGTGGTAGAGGGAGTCGGAGAGTTTGGCGAACTGGTAGTCCTCGTAAAGGGCGTCCACCTCGGCGACGGTCGCGTTCAGCCGGGACAGGATCCAGCGGTCGGTGGCGGACAGCTCCGCTGCCCCGGGGAGCGGGCCTTCGACCGTCGCGCCGTTCATCAGCGCGAAGCGGGTGGCGTTCCAGATCTTGTTCGCGAAGTTGCGGGAGGCCTTGACCCAGTCCTCGCCGATCGGCACGTCGGCACCGGGGTTGGCACCGGTGGCCAGGGTGAAGCGGACCGCGTCGGAGCCGTAGGCGTCCATCCAGTCCAGCGGGTCGACCGAGTTGGGATTGGACTTCGACATCTTCTTGCCGAACTCGTCCCTGACCAGGCCGGTGAGGGCGATGGTGTGGAAGGGTGCGACGCCGTCCATCGCGTACAGGCCGAACATCATCATCCGGGCGACCCAGAAGAAGATGATGTCGTGCCCCGTGAGCAGGACGTCGGTCGGGTAGAACTTCTCCAGGTCAGGGGTCTGTTCCGGCCAGCCGAGCGTGGAGAAGGGCCACAGCGCCGACGAGAACCAGGTGTCGAGGACGTCGGAGTCCTGGGTCCAGCCCTCGCCTGCCGGAGGCTGCTCGTCGGGGCCGACGCAGACCTCCTGGCCGTCGGGGCCGTACCAGACGGGGATGCGGTGTCCCCACCACAACTGCCGCGAGATGCACCAGTCGTGCATGTTGTCGACCCAGTCGAAATACCGCTTCGACAGCTCCGGGGGATGGATTCGCACCCGCCCGTCGCGGACCGCGTCGCCCGCGGCGGCGGCCAGCGGCTCGACCTTGACCCACCACTGGAGGGACAGTCGCGGCTCGATGGTGGTCTTGCAGCGCGAGCAGTGGCCGACGGAGTGGACGTACGGCCGCTTCTCGGCGACGATCCGGCCCTGCTCGCGCAGCGCCTCGACGATCGCGGACCGCGCCTCGAACCGGTCGAGGCCCTGGAAGGGGCCGGGCACGGTGATGACGGCGCGCTCGTCCATGACGGTCAGCGACTCCAGGGCGTGGCGCTGGCCGATGGCGAAGTCGTTGGGGTCGTGCGCGGGCGTCACCTTGACCGCGCCGGTGCCGAACTCCGGGTCGACATGGGCGTCGGCGATCACCGGGATCGTCCGGTCGGTGAGCGGCAGCTTGATCCGCTTGCCGACCAGGTGCGCGTAGCGCGCGTCGTCGGGGTGGACGGCGACCGCGGTGTCGCCGAGCATCGTCTCGACCCGGGTGGTCGCGACGACGACCGTCTCCTCGCCCTCGCCGTACTTCAGCGAGACCAGCTCGCCGTCGTCGTCCTGGTAGTCCACCTCGATGTCGGAGATCGCGGTGAGGCAGCGCGGGCACCAGTTGATGATCCGCTCGGCGCGGTAGATCAGCTCGTCGTCGTAGAGCCGCTTGAAGATGGTCTGGACGGCCTGCGACAGGCCCTCGTCCATCGTGAAGCGCTCACGGGACCAGTCCACGCCGTCGCCGAGGCGGCGCATCTGGCCGAGGATCCGCCCCCCGTACTCTTCCTTCCACTGCCACACCCGCTCGACGAACGCCTCACGGCCGATGTCGTGCCGGGACATGCCCTCCTCGGCGAGCTGCTGCTCGACCTTGTTCTGGGTGGCGATGCCCGCGTGGTCCATGCCCGGCAGCCACAGCGACTCGAAGCCCTGCATCCGCTTGCGGCGGGTCAGGGCGTCCATCAGCGTGTGCTGGAAGGCGTGGCCCAGGTGCAGGCTGCCGGTGACGTTGGGCGGCGGGATCACGATGGTGTACGGCGGCTTGTCGCTCTTGGCGTCGGCCTCGAAGTAGCCGCGCTCCACCCAGCGCTCGTACAGCGGCCCCTCTACGTCGGCCGGCGTGTAGGTCGTCGGCAGTTCGGGGGCGCTGCTGGGCCCGTCGTGGGGGCGCTGAGTGTTGTCGGTCACCTGTCGATTCTACGGGGGCGCCCCGGGCTGTTACGAATCAGTTGCCGCCCCGCGGTAAGCGGCGATTAAAGGATCGGCGAAGATGAGGCAAGGTATTCACGGGAGGGGACCCGACCATGAGCAACAGCCAGCCGCCGCCGGACCCGTACGGTCAGCAGCAGCCGCCCGGTCCTTACGGTCAGCAGCCGCCGCAGCAGCAGCCCGGGTACGGCCAGCCCCAGCCGGGCTACGGCTACCCGCAGCAGGGCGGGCCCGCGCAGCCCCCGTACGGTCAGCAGCAGCCGCAGCAGCCCGGCTACGGCTACCCGCAGCAGCCGCCGTACGGCCAGCAGCCCGGCTACGGATATCCGCAGCAGCCGCCGCAGGGCGGCAACGGCAAGCGCACCGGCATCATCATCGGCGCCGTCGTCGCGCTGGTCGCGGTGGGCGCGGGCGTCTTCTTCGTCACCAAGGGCGACAGCGGCGGCCTCAAGAACGACGGCAAGAAGTACAAGCTGACCACCCCGGCCACCGTCGCGACGGACTTCAAGCGCGACGACGACTCGGAGTTCAGCGACACCGACGGCCTGGACGAGGACACCATCGCGCTGCTGACGAGGAACGGCATGGCGAATCCGCGGAAGGCCCAGGCCGGGTATCTGCGCGGCAGCGACGTCAGAGGCACGGTGATGTCCTTCGAGGGCGCCTACGGCACCGTCGAGGACCCGCAGAAGGTCGCCGACGAGATGATGAAGTCGCTGCGCGACGACCCCGACAAGGACTCGGAAGACAGCAAGACCGAATTCATCGGCGCCGCACGGACGATGCACCCGTCCGGGGCCGACGACGCGGTCGTGGAGTGCCAGACGGCCAAGATCACCAACACCGGGTCCGACGACGCGGACGCGGGCAAGGCGTACACGCTGTCCGTGTGCCTGTGGGCGGACTACAGCACGGTCGGCACCGTCGCGCCGTTCGACCTCAGCATCCTGGCCTCGGGTACCGGTACCGGCATGTCGGCCGAGGACACCGCCGACCTGCTCGCCAAGGTGCGCAAAGACGTGCGGGTGCCACTCGCGAACTGACGCGCCCGCCGCCGTAAGGCCGTTGCATCGTTTTTCGGCCCCCTCGGCGAGCACTGCAGACAGGACGTCCGCAAGGATGGTCCGACCATGTCAACGGAGGGGACCCTCGTTCCGATGAGCAACAACCAGCCGCCACCGAACCCGTACGGCCAGCAGCCGCCCAACCCGTACGGTCAGCAGCCGCCGCAGCAGCCCGGGTACGGCCAGCCCCAGCCGGGCTACGGCTACCCGCAGCAGGGCCAGCCCGCGCAGCCCCCGTACGGTCAGCAGCCGCCGCAGCAGCCCGGCTACGGCCAGCCGCAGCCCGGTTACGGCTACCCGCAGCAGGGCCAGCCCGGCCAGCCCGGCTACGGCCAGGTGCCGCAGCAGCCCGGCTACGGCTACGGCCAGCCGCAGATGCCCCCGCAGGGCGGCGGCAGCGGCAAGCGCACCGGGATCATCATCGGCGTCGTCGTGGCGCTGGTCGCGGTGGGCGCGGGCGTCTTCTTCGTCACCAAGGGCGACAGCGGCGGCGGCCTCAAGGACGACGGCAAGAAGTACAAGCTGATCACCCCTGAGGCCGTCGCCACGGACTACAAGAAGAACGCCGAGGTGTCCGGAGAGGACGACACGGGCTTCGACGACAGCGACATCGCCCTGATGAAGACGCTCGGCCTGAGCAACCCGACCCAGGTCCAGGCCGGCTACGTCAAGGGCACGCTGCCCAACGGCATCCTGCTGGAGTTCAGCGGCGCCTACGGCACCGTCAAGGACCCGCAGAAGCTCGCCGACGGCATGATGGCCGACCTGCGCAAGCAGGCGACCAAGGACAACTCGGACGACGACACCAAGACCGAACTCATCGGCGACGTCCAGACGCTGCACCCCGCGGGAGCGGACGACGCGGTCGTCGAGTGCCAGGAAGCCAAGATCAGCGACAAGGCCGACTCCGGCAACGTCGTACAGGTGCCCATCTGCCTGTGGGCCGACTACAGCACCGTCGGCACCGCCATCCCGATCGACCTGGTGGCCGCGGCCGGCGGTGGCAGCAGCAAGACCATGTCCGCCGCTGACGGCGCGGACCTGCTCGCCAAGGTCCGCAAGGACACCCGGGTGCCGCTGGGCTAGCACCCGCGGTCGTCCGCGACGACGAAAGGGGGGCGCCCCGGTCCAGGACCGGGGCGCCCCCCTTTCGTGCCGCGGTGCGGCTACGCGCTCTTCTGCTCGCCCTTGCCGACGATGCGCGGCTCGCGCGGCACCAGGGTCGGGTTGACGTTGGAGTGGACGACCTCGGCGCTGATCACCACGCGTGCCACGTCCTTGCGGGACGGCACTTCGTACATCACCGACATCAGCACCTCCTCCATGATGGCCCGCAGTCCGCGTGCGCCGGTCTGCCGCAGGATCGCCTGGTCGGCGATGGCCTCCAGCGCGCCGCGCTCGAACTCCAGCTCCACACCGTCGAGTTCGAACAGCTTTTGATACTGCTTCACCAGCGCGTTACGCGGCTCGACCAGGATCTGCAGCAGCGCCTCGCGGTCCAGGTTGTGCACGCTGGTGATGACCGGGAGGCGGCCGATGAACTCCGGGATCATGCCGAACTTCACCAGGTCCTCGGGCATGATCTCCTGGAACTGGTCCGCGGCCTGGATCTCCCGCTTGGAGCGGATGGTCGCGCCGAAGCCGATGCCCTTGGCGCCGGCCCGCGACTCGATGATCTTCTCGAGACCGGCGAACGCACCGCCCACGATGAACAGCACGTTCGTGGTGTCGATCTGGATGAACTCCTGGTGCGGGTGCTTGCGGCCGCCCTGCGGAGGCACGCTCGCGGTGGTGCCCTCCAGGATCTTCAGCAGCGCCTGCTGCACACCCTCGCCCGAGACGTCCCGGGTGATCGACGGGTTCTCGCTCTTGCGGGCCACCTTGTCGATCTCGTCGATGTAGATGATCCCGGTCTCGGCCTTCTTGACGTCGTAGTCCGCCGCCTGGATCAGCTTGAGCAGGATGTTCTCGACGTCCTCGCCCACGTACCCGGCCTCGGTCAGCGCGGTGGCGTCGGCGATGGCGAACGGTACGTTCAGCATCCGGGCCAGCGTCTGGGCCAGCAGCGTCTTGCCGGAGCCGGTGGGGCCGAGCAGCAGGATGTTGGACTTCGCCAACTCGATCGCGTCGTCATGGCCGGGTCGGCCGTTCTCGCCCGCCTGCACGCGCTTGTAGTGGTTGTAGACCGCCACCGACAGCGCCTTCTTGGCGGGCGTCTGCCCGACGACGTAGCCCTCGAGGAACTCGTAGATCTCCCGGGGCTTGGGCAGATCCTCCCAGCGGACCTCGGAGGACTCGGCGAGCTCCTCCTCGATGATCTCGTTGCAGAGGTCGATGCACTCGTCGCAGATGTACACACCAGGGCCTGCGATGAGCTTCTTCACCTGCTTCTGGCTCTTTCCGCAGAACGAGCACTTCAGCAGGTCTCCGCCGTCACCGATGCGTGCCACGAGGTCTTTCCCCTTCGCCTGGGTTCCGCCGGCCTTCAACGGAGCCTGGTGCTTCTCTCATCGACGGTACCTTGCCGCGCCCCCCGTGTGGGTCCCCCTTGGACGTACTCGCTCATCCGGGTCCGGGGGGACCGCACACGACGTGCACCACCTGCCGGGTGGTTCAGGCGTTCACAGAGGTCTTGCGGGTCGAGACGATCTGGTCGACAAGACCGTAGGACAGCGACTCCTCCGCCGTCAGGATCTTGTCGCGCTCGATGTCGTCCCTGATCTGCTCGATCGGGGTGGTGGAGTGCTTGGCCAGCATCTCCTCCAGCTGCTGCCGCATCCTGATGATCTCGTTGGCCGCGATCTCCAGGTCGGAGACCTGCCCGCGGCCGGTCTCGCTGTACGGCTGGTGGATCAGCACCCGGGCGTTCGGCAGCGCCATCCGCTTGCCGGGGCTGCCGGCGGCCAGCAGGACGGCCGCGGCGGACGCCGCCTGGCCCATGCAGACCGTCTGGATGTCCGGCTTCACGAACTGCATCGTGTCGTAGATCGCGGTGAGCGCGGTGAACGAGCCGCCGGGGCTGTTGATGTAGACCGAGATGTCCCGGTCGGGGTCCATCGACTCCAGGCACAGCAGCTGCGCCATGACGTCGTTGGCCGAGGCGTCGTCGATCTGGACGCCGAGGAAGATCACCCGCTCCTCGAAGAGCTTCGCGTACGGGTCGTACTCGCGCACGCCCTGCGAGGTGCGCTCCACGAAGCGCGGGATGACATAGCGGGCTTCGGCCCCGAACACGCCGGGCCGCTCGGCCTCGGTGCGCTCGTACAGGCCGCTGCCGGGGAAGTTCATGGGGTTCACGTCCACCGTCCTGGTGATGAAGAGCTTCGAGTGATCAGGGGCTCGGCAGGGTGTCCGGGCTCAGGAGGCCGCGCCGGTGCCGCCGCCGCCGGGCACGTGCGCGGCGGAGAGCATGACCCCGTCCAGCAGGCCGTACTCCTGGGCCTCCTCGGCCGAGAACCAGCGGTCGCGGTCGGAGTCCTTGGTGATCTGCTCGAAGGTCTGGCCCGAGTGCTGGGCGATCAGCTCGGCCATGCGGCGCTTGGTGTGCAGCAGCTGCTCCGCCTGGATCTTGATGTCGGTGGCGGAACCGCCGAGGCCCGCGGAGGGCTGGTGCATCAGGATCCGGGTGTTCGGCAGCGCGAAACGCTTGCCGGGAGTGCCGGCGGTGAGCAGGAACTGGCCCATCGACGCGGCCATGCCCATGGCGATGGTCACCACGTCGTTCTTGATGAACTGCATGGTGTCGTAGATCGCCATACCCGCGGTCACCGAACCGCCGGGGCTGTTGATGTAGAGGAAGATGTCCTTGTCCGGCTCTGCTGCCAGCAGCAGCAGCTGCGCGGTGATCTTGTTGGCGATATCGTCGTCGACCGCTTGGCCGAGGAAGATGATTCGCTCGCCGAGCAGTCGGTTGTAGACCTGGTCGCCGAGTCCACCGAGGGTCGGCTCGCCGGCGGCGGAAGGCATCGGAGTCGTCACGTATCCACCTGCTCGTTGTCGGACGGTAGACATGCCGTCACAGGGTCTTCGTCTGGGCCGGGTGCCGTCCCTCGCGGGGGCCGCACCCTTTCTCCTTACGGACCCTAACGCGCGGGTGGGGGCCGACAATCCTGTACGGCCACCTGTTCGCTGTCAGCGCATGGCCTCCACGTCGCCCGGACAAGGGGCCCAGGTCCCCCGGCGGCGCGGGCGGCCCGCCGACGGGGCGCGCGGGTCGTCAACCACTCGAAGGGGCTGTCGCTGTCGCATCCGGGCCACCGGCCGGTGGACGACCGGGGCGCGCAGTCCCCCGCGCCCCTGGGGGCACCCAGCGGCACGGAGGGGACTGCACGACGGGGCAGGGCGTCAGGCCTGCTCGGCCTCGGACTCCTTGGCGGCGTCCGTGGCGGAGGCGTCCTCGGCGGCGGCGTCCGCGGCGGGCTCCTCGTCCTCCTCGTCGGCGAGGTCGACGACCTCACCGTTGGTGTCGGTGACCTTCGCCGCCTCCACCACGACAGCCAGCGCCTTGCCGCGGGCGACCTCGCCCACCAGCATCGGCACCTGGCCGCCTTCGACGACGGCCTGCGCGAACTGGTCGGGGCTCATCCCGGAGGTCGCGGCCCGCCGCATGAGGTGCTCGGTGAGCTCCTCCTGGTTGACCGAGAGCTTCTCCTTGTTGACCAGTTCGTCGAGGATGAACTGGGTCTTGATGCCCTTGACCGCCTGGGTCTCCAGCTCCGCGTCGTACTCCTCGCGGGTCTTGCCCTCGCGCTCCAGGTAGCCGTCCCAGTCCAGACCCATCTGCGGGAACTGGTGGTGCTCCAGGTTGTGGGTCCTGGTCTCGATCTCGTCCTTGAGCAGCTTCTCCGGGATCGGCACCTCGGTCAGCTCGATGAGCGCGTCGAGGACCTTCTCCTGGGCGGCGGTCGCCTGGTCGTACTGCTTCATCGACTCGAGGCGCTTGCGGCTGTCCGCACGCAGCTCCTCCAGCGTGTCGAACTCGCTCGCCAGCTGGGCGAAGTCGTCGTCCAGCTCGGGCAGTTCGCGGGCCTGGACGTCGGAGACGTCGACCTTGACCTCGGCCGGCCGGCCGGCCGCGGAGCCGCCCTTGAGCTGGGAGGTGAAGGTGGCCGAGCCACCCGCAGACAGGCCGGTCACGGCCTCGTCGATGCCGTCGAGCAGCTGGCCGGAGCCGATGGTGTAGCTGACGGCCTTGGCGATGCCGTCGCCGAGCACCTCGCCGTCCACCGAGGCCTCCAGGTCGACCACGACGACGTCGCCCTCGGCGGCCGCGCGGTCCACGGTGGTGGTGGACGCGAAGCGGTCGCGCAGCTGCTCCAGCGACTTCTCGACGTCCTCGTCGGTGACCTCGACCGCGTCGACGGTGACCTCGATGCCGGTGTAGTCCGGGATCTCGATGACCGGGCGGATGTCCACCTCGGCGGTGAACTTCAGCTCGTCGCCGTCGTTGAACTCGGTGATGTCCACGTCAGGCTGGCCGAGCACGCTGAGCTCGCCCTCGTTGACCGCCTCCGTGTAGAACTTCGGCAGCGCGTCGTTGATGGCCTCTTCGAGGACCGCGCCACGGCCGAACCGCTGGTCGATGACGCGCGCAGGGATCTTGCCCTTGCGGAAGCCCGGCACCGTGACCTGGTCGTTGATCTTCTTGTACGCCGCGTCGAGGCTGGGCTTGAGCTCCTCGAAGGGCACCTCGACAGTGAGTCGAACCCGGGTCGGGTTCAGAGTCTCGACGGCGCTCTTCACGGTTGGGTCTCCTTGGGGCTTTACGTTGATGGGGGCGAACCTTCGGTACGACTCGTACATCCGGCACTCGGCCTAGCCGCGTGCCCGGTCGCCAGCGGCCCATCCTACCGGTACCACAAACCCCGCCGGGCGGGGTCGGACCACGGCCCTCCGGCCGCCGCCGCCGCAAGGGCCGGCGCGCGCGGAACTGCTGGTCGGGGTGGCCGGATTCGAACCGACGGCCTTCCGCTCCCAAAGCGGACGCGCTACCAAGCTGCGCCACACCCCGCTGGTGCGACACGTAGAGTACATGCACCGTCGACCGTGGGCAGCCGCTATTCGACCCGCCGCTCATCCGGTTCGACCGGCCACCGTGCGGTGTGCCAGAATCTGAGGCGCTGCGGGCGTAGCTCAATGGTAGAGCCCTAGTCTTCCAAACTAGCTACGCGGGTTCGATTCCCGTCGCCCGCTCTGTACGGCCACGGCCCGGGTGGCGGAGGAATCCGCGACCCGGGCCGTCGGTGTGTCCGAGGCCTTTCCGGTCCTCCGTCACGGGAGCCTGCTCATCACGCGCAGTCCCACCCGGTGGGCGACGGTCCCGACCAGGAGGCTGACGAGCACCGCGACCGTGTGGGCGTGGTCGGGGACCAGCTGTCGCGCCGTTTCGAGAGCCGGCGGCAGGGCGAAGAAGAATCCGCTGGTGGCAGCCAGTACGGCGCCGAGTCTGTCCTTGGTCCACCGCGCCTTCGGCGCAGAAGCGCTGGTCACCCGGAATTTCTATCGGCGGCCCCCGAGAAGCGCAATGCCTGCACGAGCCGTGTGTCGCGAGCCGGCCGGATCCGGCCGGGAGCGGGCCGCCTCGGCGTCCTCGCGGCCCGTGGAATCGACGGCCGGGGCGGGCGCTTCCACTGCCTCGTCGTTCGGATGGGTGCAGGTCCCGCCGATACAATGGCGACGACGGGGATCCGCCGGGCACGGCGTCGCCGGCGACGGCGGCAAGGCGCTCCGCGGACCTCTCCCGCGGTCACCCCGAGCCAAGGAGTCGCCATGGAAGCCAAGGCCACCGCCGTGGTCGTCAAGCCCGGCGAGGCAGGCGGAGCGACGCTGTCGGACGGAGCGTTCGAGCTGCTGGCCGACGGCGGCGCTGTCAGCGCCAGCCGCCTTACGCTCAAGACCGGTGCGGACGGTGCACCTCCGCACCACCACAAACGGTCGCACGAGACCTTCTACGTGCTCGGCGGGACGATGCTCTTCCGCCTCGGCGACACGCTGACGACGGTGGGCAAGGGCGGCCTGGTCATCGTCCCTCCCGGTCTGCCGCACGTCTTCGGGGCCGCCGAGGGTGCGGAAGCCGATGTCTTCGTCGTTCTGAGTCCCGGCATCGAGCGGTTCGGCTACTTCGAGCGACTGGCCGCCATCAGCCGGGGTGAAGCCGAATTCGACTCGCTCCTTCCCGAGCAGGACCGCTACGACGTGCACTTCGAGAACCTCCCCGACTGGCGGTCCGCCCCCTGAACAGCCGGAGGCCACGGCGGGGCACCGCACCGGCCCTCCGGGCTCCGTTCGCGGTCGGCGGGTGCCGCCGGCGGGTGCCGTCGGGGGTTCAGTCGACGGGGATGCCCTGGGGGGACTTGATGCGGCGCATGATCATCTGGGAGTTGACGTCGCTGACGCCCGGCAGGGCGATCAGCTTCTCGGTCCAGAAGCGCTCGTAGGCGTCGGAGTCGGCCACCGCGATGCGCAGCAGGCACCCGGGGGCGCCGTAGAGGCGGTAGGCCTCGACCACGTCGGTGGTGGACTGGACCTCGGACTCGAAGGCGGCGACGGAGTCGCGGTCGCGCTGGACCTCGACCGAGGCGAAGACCTCGAAGCCGCGCCCGACGGCCGCCGGGTCGACCACCGCGCGGTAGGTCTGGATCACCCCGTCGTCCTCCAGCTGGCGCACCCGGCGCAGGCACGGGGAGGGGGTCAGGCCGACCCGCTGGGCGAGCTCCTGGTTGGTCAGCCGACCGTCGGCCTGAAGTTCGCGCAAGATACTTCTGTCAATGGCGTCCATCGGAGCATTATCGCCCAACATCCGCTCCCCCATCGGGCGGGATTCGCAATCATATGGCGGGTCTACGCGCATATCATTGCAGTAGCAGCCGGGTATCCGTGTGCCGCCATGTCCTCGGCGTCACCCGCGGCACCGGTGGGCACGGTCGGCACAACGGCAGCAGTGGAGGCGGAGGCATCGTGCGACACGTCGTGGTCATCAGCACCGGAGGCACCATCGCCAGCCGATGGCAGGGCGACGGCTACGCGGCGGAGGCGGCAGGGCAGGAGGTCCTGGAGGCCGGCGCCGTGCCCGAGGGGGTCGAGGTGCGGGTGGTGGACCTCTTCACCGTCAACAGCTCCCGGCTCACCACCGGCCACCAGCTGCGGCTGCTGCACGCGGTGCACGACGCGCTCGCCGACCCCGAGGTGGACGGCGTCGTGGTCACCCACGGCACCGACACGCTGGAGGAGTCCGCCTTCTTCGTGGACCTCTTCCACGGCGACCGCCGCCCGGTGGTCTTCACGGGCGCCCAGCAGCCGCTGGACGCGGCGGACGGCGACGCGGCGGGCAATCTCTACGACGCGCTGCTGACGGCCGCCTCCGGCCGGGACATCGGCGCCGTGATCGTCTTCGCCGGCCAGGTCTTCGCGGCCCGCGGCACCGTGAAGCGGCACACCGTGGACGCCCGCGCCTTCGGCGACCCGGACGGGCTGCCGCTGGGCCGGGTCGAGTTCGGCCGGGTCAGCTGGGGGCGGCGGCAGCCGCGGCGCGAGGCGCTCGCGCTGCCGGACCGGGACGGCGCCACGCCCCGGGTGGACATCGTGATGCACCACAGCGACGGCGACTCGGTGCTCTTCGACGCGGCGGTCGCGGCCGGCGCCCGCGGCATCGTGCTGGTCGGCACCGGCGCGGGCAACGCCAATCCGGAGATCGCCGACGCGGTGCGCCGGGCCGTCGCGGCCGGCGTGCGGGTCGCGGTCAGCACCCGGGTGGCGGCGGGCGCCGTGGCGCCGCTCTACACCGGCGGCGGCGCGGTGGACCTGGTCGCGGCCGGTGCCCTGCTGACCGGCACGCTGAAGCCGGGGCAGGCGCGTATCGCGCTGGTCGCCTCGCTGCTGAGCGGCGACGGAGCGGCGGGATCCGACGCGGGGCTGCGGCGGATCCTGGACGCCGCTCCTGAGGCGACGCCCGAGTCAGAGCTTTATCTGGTTGATGGTGTCGGCCACTGAGTTGAGGAACCGGTTGATGTCCGGCGCCATGTTGGTGGAGGCGAGGAAGAAGCCGAAGAGGGCCGCGACGATCGCCGGGCCCACCTTTATCGACTTGGACCGGATCATCACCACCAGGACGATCGCGAGCAACAGTGCGGCGGACAGGGAGATAACCACAGCGGATCACTTCCTCTTTCGGTTCCTTGCCGGTCCGGGGACCGCGCCGCGCCCCCGCCTCGCCCGTATCCATGGTGCCACCGGTGACCGACAATCAACGCCCGTACGACACACGGCCCATAGTCCCATTCCCGTGCGCTAGTCGCGGCACACCACGAGCAGCGCCCGGTCGTCGTTGACGTCCTTGGCCACCGCCTCGATCAACCGCCAGGCGGAGCCGCGGAATCCGGTGGCCACGAAGCGGTCCGCCTCGCCGATGAGCCGGTCCATGCCCTCGGCGATGTCCCGCTCCGCGGTCTCCACCAGCCCGTCGGTGAACAGCATCAGGACGTCGCCCGACCGCAAGGTGCCCTTCACGCCGTGGAATTCGGCCCCGTCGTAGACGCCCAGCAGCGGTCCCTCGGCGGCCTTCTCCTCCCACCGGCCGCTGCCCGCGTGCAGTTGGACGCCCGGCGGGTGGCCTGCGGACAGCAGTTCGTAGTCGCCGCTCTCCAGGTCGAGCACCAGGTGCACGGAGGTCGCGAAGCCCTCTTCCCAGTTCTGCCGCAGCAGATAGCCGTTCGCGGCGGTGAGGAAGGCGTGCGGCGGCAGCGAGCCGAGCAGGCCGCCGAAGGCGCCGGACAGCAGCAGCGAGCGCGAGGCGGCGTCCATCCCCTTGCCCGACACGTCGGTGAGCACAGCTTCGAGCACCCGGCCGCCGGAGCTGCGGGTGGCGACCACGAAGTCGCCGGAGAAGGACTGGCCGCCGGCCGGGCGCAGCGACATCTCGGCGTGCCAGCCGCCGGGCAGCCGCGGCAGCCTGCTCTGTACCCGGATGCGTTCCCTGAGGTCGAACAGCATGGTGTGGCCGCCCCGCCACGGCACCCCGACCCTGGCTCTGAACTGCGCGATGACCAGGCCGGTGAGGGCCACGGCCGTCACCACGAGAACGGTGCCAGGGGTGACACGGGCCGGGCCCTCGCGGTAGGGGCCGAGCGCGGCCGACTCGGCGATCAGCGCGACCGCGGAGGCCGCGTAGACCAGCAGCAGGCTGGAGGGGCGCAGCAGCAGGCCGCCGGCCAGGATCGGCAGCACCAGGGCGCTGGGCGGGCACCACTCGGGCGTGACGACGGTGGTGTAGGACAGGATCGGGATGATCGCGACCAGGACGCCGAGGCCGGCCCAGTCGGAGGCGCCGCCGCGGAAGTAGTCGACGGCGGACTTGCGCACACTGAGCCGGGCCCGGTGCAGCCGTCTGCGCCACCTGAGCCCGGGTCCCTCGCCCACCGCCACTTTTGCCATGTTCCGGCGACCCTATCCACGGATGGCCCTGCCGTGCAGGCCGGATGGGCTGTGAGCTGTCCGGGTGAGGCGGAAGAGGACCTGAGGGGCTTGGGAAAATACGTTCGCCTGGCGCCGGGCGTCCTGGTACTCAGGGGGTATGACGATCGATCTGCGGGTGCTGGCGGCCGAGCACTGGGACGAGTTCTACCTACGCCTGCTGCGGGCTTTCGGAGGCGTCGGCGACGCGCCCGAGGAGATAGTGATGTGGCGGGACCTGCTGCCCTTCGAGCGGTCGATCGCTGCCTGGGAGGACGGCGGGATCGTCGGTACGGCGGGCGCGTTCGACTTCAGGATGACGCTGCCGGGCGGCGCGCTGCTGGACACGGCGGGCGTCACCATGGTCAGCGTGCAGCCCACGCACCGCCGCCGCGGGGTGCTCACCTCGATGATGCGGCGCCAGCTCGACGACCTCCGCGAGCGCGGCACGGCCGTCGCCGTGCTGACCGCCTCGGAGCCCGGGATCTACGGCCGGTTCGGCTACGGCACCGCGACCCGGCAGACGCACGGTGTGATCGACACCACCCGCGTCACGGTGGCCGTGCCGCCCGGCGCCGACGCGGTGCGGATGCGGCTGGTCACCCCCGCGGAGGGCGTCGCCGCCTGCGAGGCGGTCTACGCCGCCGTGGTGCCCAC
The DNA here is from genome assembly GCF_043197715.1 of Streptomyces sp. NPDC049040. Taxonomy (NCBI): domain Bacteria; kingdom Bacillati; phylum Actinomycetota; class Actinomycetes; order Kitasatosporales; family Streptomycetaceae; genus Streptomyces; species Streptomyces sp. NPDC049040. The sequence continues at coordinate 311,514 of NZ_JBICTO010000002.1, read as the reverse complement.
CAGGCCCGGCATGCTGGCCAGGCGGCCGGGGTGGGAGCAGCTGCCGCTGATGGACCCGCCCAGGGACCGCGGCGGCTTCGGGTCGCGGCTGTGCGTGCTCGCCGAGGTCGACGGCGAGGTGCGCGGTTACGCGCGCTACAGCGTGAAGGCGGACGGCACAGCGGTCGGCGTGCCCGACGGCACCGTCAAGCTGAAGGATGTCGAAGCACTCGATGCGGTGACGTACGCAGCGTTGTGGCGCTATCTCACCGACATCGATCTGGCCGCCCGGCTCACCTTCCACAACCGCCCGGTGGACGACCCGGTGCAGCAGATCGTCTCCGACATCCGTCGTTGCGGGCTCGGCTGGCGCGACGGCCTTTACGTACGCCTGGTGGACCTGCCCGCTGCCCTCGAAGCGCGTACCTACGCGGCGCCTGTCGACGTCGTGTTCGACGTCGAGGACGACTTCTGCCCCTGGAACGCGGGGCGCTGGCGGCTCACGGGGGACGCCAAGGGTGCGACCTGCGAGCGGACCACCGAGCCCGCCGACCTGGCCCTGACGGCGAAGGAGTTGGGCACGGCCTACCTGGGCGGGCACGGGCTGCGGGCGCTGGCCGGTGCGGGCCTGGTCGCCGAACTGCGGCGCGGCGCGCTGGCCGAGGCCTCCGCGGCCTTCCGCTCGGACGTGGAGCCGTGGCTGCCGCACGGCTTCTAGTACTGCGGCCGCACCAGCCGCCGCGCCGGGCACCGGTCCCGCGCGCGGACGGGTCCCGGGCCGCCGGTCCCGGTCCGGCTCAGGCCTGGCAGCGCGGGCACCAGAAGAGGTTGCGGGCGTCCAGCGGCTGCGTGCGCACCGGGGTGCCGCACACCAGGCAGGGCTGCCCGGTGCGGCGGTAGACATAAACCTCGCCGCCGTGGTCGTCCACCCGCGGCGGGCGGCCCATCGCCTCGGGCTCGTGCTCGGGGCGCACGGTGTCGATCCGGTTGGTGCGCACGCCCTCGCGCATCAGCGCCACCAGGTCGGCCCACATCGCGTCCCACACCGGCCGCGGCAGGTCACGGCCGGGCAGGAAGGGGTCGACGCCGTGCCGGAAGAGGACCTCGGCGCGGTAGACGTTGCCGACGCCTGCGATCACCTTCTGGTCCAGCAGCAGCGCGGCCACGCTGATCCTGGACCTGGCGATCCTGGCGTGGACCCGGGCGGGGTCGTCGCCCGGGCGCAGCGGGTCCGGGCCGAGCCGGTCGTGTATGGCCCGCTTCTCCGGCTCGGTGATCAGCGCGCAGGCGGCCGGGCCACGCAGGTCGGCGTGGTGCGCGGGGGTGGCGATCCGCAGTCGCACGGTGCCGGTCGGCGGCGGCGCGGGGCCGTCGCCGAAGCCGAACTTCCCGATCAGGCCCAGGTGGACGTGCACCCAGCCGGCGCCGCCGAAGCCGAGGAAGAGGTGCTTGCCGTGGGCCTGCGCCCCCGTCATCACCTGGCCGTCGACCAGGGCCGCGCCGTCGGAGAACTTGCCCTGCGGGCTGCTGGCCCTGACCGCCCTGCCGCCGAACCGCTCCTGGTGGTCGGCGGCCAGCCGGTGGATCGTGTGGCCTTCGGGCATCGCCCTGTCAGTCCTGCTGAGGGTGGTGGTCCGGGATCGGCGGAAGCTCGCCGGTGGCCTCGTACGCGCTGAGCATGTCGATACGGCGCTGGTGCCGCTCCTCGTGCGAGTACGGCGTCTGGAGGAAGAGCTCCACGAACTTCAGCGCCTCCTCCCGGGAGTGCATCCGGCCGCCGATGCTGAGCACGTTGGCGTCGTTGTGCTCGCGGGCCAGCGTGGCGGTCTGCTCGCTCCACGCCAGGGCGGCGCGGACGCCGCGCACCTTGTTCGCGGCGATCTGCTCGCCGTTGCCGGAGCCGCCGATCACCACGCCGAGGCTGCCGGGGTCGGCGGCGGTACGCTCCGCCGCACGCAGGCAGAACGGCGGGTAGTCGTCGACCGCGTCGTAGATGTGCGGGCCGCAGTCGACGGGCTGGTGCCCGTTGCCGGTCAGCCACTCCACGAGGTGGTTCTTGAGTTCGAAGCCCGCATGGTCCGAGCCGAGGTACACGCGCATGCGGCCAGTCTTTCATCCCGCGGGCGCCGCCGGTCGCCCGCCACCCCCGGGCCTGTCGTGCGGGTCCCGCGGACGCCGCGAGGACCCGCACCCTGCCGGGCCTACCCGGCGGGGGTGCACAGGCGCCAGGCGGCCGGCAGGGCCGCCATGGCGAGTGCGGCCTTGAGCGCGTCGCCGAGCAGGTAGGGCCGCAGGCCCATGGTGAGCGCCTGGTGGGCCGACAGGTGGGCGGAGGCGGCCAGGTAGGGGACGCCCACGGCGTAGACGACGGCCGAGCCGGCGAGCATCACGCCCGCGGTGCGCAGCACCGTGCGGTCGCCACCGCGCCGGGCGAGGAAGCCGACGGCCCCGGAGGCGAGGAGCATCCCGAGGATGTAGCCGAAGCTCGGCATGGACCAGCCGGAGGTGCCGTCCGCGAACCACGGCAGGCCGGCCGCGCCCGCGGCGGCGTACAGGCCGAGCGAGGCGACGCCGCGCCGGGCGCCGAGCGCGGTGCCGACCAGCAGCGCGGCGAAGGTCTGGCCGGTGACCGGCACGGGGGAGCCGGGGACGGGCACGGACAGCTGCGCGGCCAGGCCGGTGAGTGCGGCGCCGCCGATCACCAGGGTGGCGTCCATGAGCCGGGCGCGGCCGGCGGAGGACGCGGGAAGCAGGTCGGCGAGTACGGTTCCGGCCCTGCCGGGGGCGGTGGTGGCGCTCATCGGTTCTCCGCGGGGTGGGGTGGTCGGGGGGTCACCGTGACGCTAGCCCAGCCCTTGATCACCCTTCATCGTCGGACTCCGACAAAGCCCCGATCATCCGCTTGGAGACTCCCGCGCCCGCGCCGGGAGTCGTTTGGCCAGGTGAAGTGAGCAAGGTCACGCACGGAAGGGGGGGGGGGGGGGGGGGGGGGGGCCCCGCCCCCCCCCCCCCGCCCGGGGGGGGGGCCCCCCCCCCCCCCGCGGGGGGGGGGGGCCCCCCGCGGCCGGCACAGCAGGGTAGAAGGCCACCCCCCCCCCCCGGGTCTGGGGGGGCCCCCCCCCGCGCGGGGGGGGGGGGGGTTGGGGGGGGCCCCCCCCCCCCGCCCCCCGCGGGGGGGGGGGGGGGGGGGGGGGCGCCCCCCCCCCCCCCCCCCGCCTCTTCCTGTGTGGTTCCACCAACTCAGGCCGGCTGGATGAGATCCCACCTGTTGCCGTACAGATCGTGGAAGACGACCACCGCCCCGTAGGGCTCGTAGCGCGGCTCCTCCTCGAAGACCACCCCGGCGGCGACCATCCGCCGGTAGTCGCCGTCGAAGTCCTCGGTGTTCAGGAAGAGCCCGACCCGGCCGCCGGTCTGGTCGCCGATCCTGGCGGTCTGCCCGGGTGTGGTGGCCAGGGCGAGCAGCAGGCCGGTCTCGCGGGCGCCCCGCGGCGCGACGACGACCCAGCGGCCGCCGTCCTCGCGCGGGGTGTCCTCGCGCAGCTCGAAGCCGAGCGCGCTGGTGTAGTAGGCGACGGCCTCGTCGTAGTCCCGCACGACGACGGCCACCAGGCCCAGGTGTGCCATGGTTTTCCGACCGCTCTACTCGAAGCTGGGCCCGGCGGTGCGGGTGCGCTTGATCTCGTAGAAGCCGGGGATGGAGGCGACCATGAGCGTGCCGTCCCACAGCTTCGCGGCCTCCTCGCCCTTGGGGGCGGGGGTGACGACCGGGCCGAAGAAGGCGATCTGCGAGCCGTCGGCGCCGGGGACGGCGATGACCGGGGTGCCGACCTCCTGGCCGACCTTGTCGATGCCCTCCTTGTGGGAGGCGCGCAGCTCGGTGTCGTAGGTGTCGCGGTCGGCGAAGTCGGCCAGCTCGGCGGGCAGCCCGACGGCTTCGAGGGCGGCGACGATGGTCTCCCGGGTCCTGGGGAGGGCCTGGTTGTGGAAGCGGGTGCCGAGCGCCTCGTAGAGCGGGCCGACGACCTCGTCGCCGTGCTGCTGCTGGGCGGCGATCACCACGCGGACCGGCCCCCAGGCGTCCCGCAGGAAGGTGGCGTAGTTCTCGGGGAGGGTGTCGAGCTTGTCCTCGTTGAGCACGGCCAGGCTCATGACGTGCCAGCGCACCGCGACGGGGCGGAGCTTCTCGACCTCCAGCATCCAGCGGGACGTCATCCACGCCCACGGGCAGAGCGGGTCGAACCAGAAGTCGGCCGGGGTCTTGGCGGTCTCGGGGGCGGTCGCGGTCACTGCGTACTCCTCAGGCGGATACGGGGGCGGCGCCCGCGTCTGGCGGGGGCGGCCTGGCAGGGCGTGGAACTCACCGAAGGGCAACGCGGTGGGGGGCGCGAGGCATTCCCGCCCGCTGCGCCGCCGCACGCGCTGGTCGGCGCTCTCCTGTCCTACCACCGTGGAAGGATGCGGAGCGTTGCGTGTCCGTTTCCGGGGGTCATAGACGAAGGAGCCGCCCGTGCCCGGCGAGAACCTGAGCCGCGAGGAGGCCCGCGAGCGGGCCGCGATCCTGTCGGTGGAGCGCTACGACGTGGCGCTCGACGTGCGGTCGGCGGCGGGCGCCGCGCCAGCGGGCGGTGAGCGCACCTTCCGGTCCACCACGGTGATCGACTTCCGCTGCTCGCAGCCGGGCGCGTCGTCCTTCGCCGATCTCGTCGCGTCCGAGGTGGTGTCGGTGCGGCTGAACGGCCGCGACCTGGACCCCGCCGCGGTCCACGACGGCGCCAGGATCGCCCTCGACGGCCTCGCGGAGCGCAACACCCTCGTGGTCGACGCGCGTTGCGCCTACAGCCGCACGGGCGAGGGCCTGCACCGCTTCGAGGACCCGGAGGACGGCGAGGTCTACCTCTACACGCAGTACGAGCCGGCCGACGCCCGCCGGGTCTTCGCGAACTTCGAGCAGCCCGACCTCAAGGCGCCGTTCACCTTCCAGGTGACCGCCCCCGAGAGCTGGACGGTGCTGTCCAACGCCGAGCCGGACGGTGAGCCCGCCGCAGCCGACGGCGGCGGCGCGACGACCCGCTTCCGGCCGACGCTGCCGATCCCGACGTACATCACCGCGGTCGTCGCCGGCCCCTACCACGTCGAGCGCGACCACTACTCGCGCACCTTCGACGACAAGGTGGTGCTCGACATCCCGCTGGGCGCCCTGTGCCGCCGCTCGCTCGCGCGGCACTTCGACGCGGACGAGATCTTCACGGTGACCAAGCAGGGCCTGGACTTCTACCACGACAACTTCGACTACCCGTATCCGTTCGGGAAGTACGACCAGGCCTTCGTGCCGGAGTACAACATCGGGGCGATGGAGAATCCGGGCTGCGTGACCTTCCGGGAGGAGTTCGTCTTCCGCGGCAAGGTGACGAGGGCGTCCTACGAGCACCGGGCCAGCGTGGTGCTGCACGAGATGGCGCACATGTGGTTCGGCGACCTGGTGACCATGCGCTGGTGGGACGACCTGTGGCTCAAGGAGTCCTTCGCGGACTTCATGGCGGCCTTCTCCCAGGTGGCCGCGACGCAGTACTCGGAGGGCTGGATCACCTTCGCCAACCGCCGCAAGGGGTGGGCCTACCGGGCCGACCAGCTGCCCTCCACCCACCCGGTGGTCGCCGACATCCGCGACCTGGAGGACGCCAAGCTCAACTTCGACGGCATCACCTACTCCAAGGGCGCCTCGGTGCTCAAGCAGCTGGTGGCCTACGTCGGCCAGGACGCCTTCCTGGAGGCGGCCCGGCGCTACTTCAAGCGGCACGCGTACGGCAACACGGAGCTGGCCGACCTGCTGTCGGTGCTGACCGAGACCTCGGGCCGCGACATGCCGGCCTGGTCGCGGGCCTGGCTGGAGACGGCGGGCGTCAACTCGCTGACGCCGCAGCTCGCCGTCGACGCGCAGGACAGGATCTCCGAACTCGCGGTGCTCCAGACCGCGGACGACCCGGCGCACCCGCAGCTGCGCCCGCACCGGGTCGCCGTCGGCCTCTACCGGCGGGTGCCGGGCGGCGCGCTCGAACGCTACGCGCGGGCCGAGACCGACGTGGCGGGACCGGTCACCGTCGTCGGCGAGCTGGCCGGCCAGCCGCGGCCGGACCTGGTGCTGGTCAACGACGACGACCTGACGTACTGCAAGGTCCGCTTCGACCCGGCCTCGCTCGACACGCTGCGCGCCCACCTGGGCGACCTGTCCGACCCGCTGGCGCGGGCACTGGCCTGGTCGGCGGTGTGGAATCTGACCAGGGACGCGCTGATGCCGGCCGGCGACTACCTGGACCTGGTGCTGCTCTTCGCGGGCCGGGAGAGCGACATCGGGGTGCTCCAGTCGCTGCACCTCCAGGCGCGGACCGCGCTGACGCACTACGTGGCGCAGGACCGCCGCGAGCCGGCGGCGGCCGAGCTGGCGCAGGGCGCGCTGCACGAGCTGCGGCTCGCGGAACCGGGCAGCGGCCACCAGCTGGCGTGGGCGCGGTTCTTCGCCTCGGTGGCGTCCTCTGCCGCCGACCTCCAGCTGCTGCAAGGGCTGCTCGACGGGTCGGCGAGGATCGACGGCCTGGCGGTGGACCAGGAACTGCGCTGGACCTTCCTCGGCGCGCTGACCGCGCAGGGCGCGGCGGACACCGCGGCGATCGCCGCAGAGCGGGCCAGGGACGACACGGCCTCCGGGCACCGCCACGAGGTGCGCTGCCTGGCGGCGCGGCCCACCGCCGAGGTCAAGGCGAGCGCATGGGCCGACGTGGTGGAATCCGACGCGCTGTCGAACGCCCTGGTGGAGGCGACCATCGCGGGCTTCGCGCAGGCCGGGCAGCGCGACCTGCTCGCGCCGTTCACCGAAGCGTATTTCGCGGCGCTCGAGGAGCTGTGGGCGACTCGTTCCATCGAGACCGCGATGGCCGTGGTCAGCGGGCTCTTCCCGGCCTTCCAGGATGCCGCGGGGACGCTCGCGGCGGCCGACAGGTGGCTGGAGGACCACTGGGACGCCGCGCCCGCCCTGCGCCGGCTGGTGCTCGAGGGGCGCGACGACCTGGCCAGGGCACTGCGCGCACAGAGGTGCGACGCGGATGCGGCGGGCGCCGCACGCTCGGGCGCCGCGATCTGACGGCGGGCGGGGGCCGTCCTGCCTGATGGGGCGGCCCTCGTCACCCGAATAGGGGAAAAGAGCTGATCGGCACCCGAACACCTGGACTTTAGCCCGGTGTTGTCCGGTTTTGTCGACGGGCTCGTAACAGCGGTTAGTGACCGGCGGGCCGCAGGGAACGACGTCGCCATGAACGCGAACCCCGGTACCCCCCACGCCCTGGACCCCCGGCTGCCCGCGGAGCAGCGGGTGCTGAACTTCCGTCGGCTGCTCATGCTCGGCGCCACGCCTGCCGTCGTCGCCGAGCGCTGCCGGCCGGGCGGCCCCTGGCAGCAGCTGCTCCCCCAGGTGTACCTGCTGCACTCGGGACCGCCGAGCAGCCGGGAGCGGCTGCAGGCCGCGCTGCTCTACGCCGGCCGCGACCCGCAGGCGCACGGGCCGCTGGGCGGCGGCCGGGAGGCGGTGCTGACGGGCCCGGCCGCGCTCGCCCTGCACCGGCTCTCCTGCGTGCCGCCGCTGCCGGAACTGCCCCGGATCGACGTGCTGGTGCCGTGGCAGCGCAGGCTGCGGGACGCGGGCGACGTGTCCGTCCACCGCACCCGGGACCTGCCGCGCCCGCAGGAGGTGGCCGGGCTGCCCTGCGCCCCGGTACCGCGCGCGCTCGCCGACGCCGTCGCGGACCTGGCCGACACCGAGACGGTACGGCGGCTGCTCACCGAGGCCGTACGCGGCGGGCACTGCGACGCCTCCGCCATCCTGCGCGAACTCGCGGGCGCGGGGCTGCTGGAGCGCCCGCAGGTGGCCGCGGCCGTGGCGGCGCTGCGCGGCGCCGACCGCACCATGGCGGAGCAGCGGCTCTACGCGATGGTGCGGGGCCACGGGTTGCCCGATCCGGTCTGGAACGTCGACCTGCGGCTGCCCGGCGGCCCGATGCTCGGCGGGGTGGACGCCTACTGGCCCGAGCACGCGGTGGCCCTCGCGATCGACCCGCGGGCGGCCGCGGACGGCTGCGGACCACCGCCCGGCAGGGCCGCGGGCGGCGGCCCCGCGGTGGGACGCGAGGCGCCGCGGGACGAGGACGACCCGGTGGTGGACGACGTACTCGCCGATCCGTTCGGCGGCGCCTACGCCGATCCCTACGCCGATCCCTTCGGCGAGGCCTTCGGTGCCGCGGCGGGCGACGGGACCGGCGGGACGGACGCGCCGTTCGGCGACGACGAGGTGTGGTCGCGCTGCGTCCGGCAGCGCGAGCGGCTCGAGGCGCTGGGGATCACCCTCGTGCACGTCACCGCGGCCAAACTGCGGGACGCCGGCGAGCAGCAGGCCGCGGTGGTGCGGACGGCACTGACGGCGTCGGTGGACCAACTGCCGCCCGCCTACGTCGTGGTGACCCCGCGCTGAACCGGACTCCGGGCGGATTGTGCGGGTCTGCGGTGGTCTGCCAGTGGCGGGAACACGTCACCGAAGACCCAAGGGAAGGTCAACGCACCCCAAAGAGCGGCTTTCCCCGGCAGGGTGACGAGGCATACGGCTCCGTTTCCCGAACACCGACCCGAGGATCCGAACAGGGGTGCCCATGTCACTCGATCACATACCAGGCAAGAGACGCGCGGCCCGGCTGGCGCTCACCGTGGGCCTGGTGGCCGCGCTGACGGCCGCGGGTCCCGCCCTGGCCGCGGCCGACACCGCGCCCACCGCGCCCACCTCCCCCACGTCCCCCGCCACCGGCTCGGACGCCCCCGGCGAGCCAGGCAAGGACGCGGCGGACAAGCTCGGATCCGCCGACGCCACCCTGCTGGCCAAGGCCAAGGCGGACGGCGACAAGAACGTCACCTTCATGATCGCGGGCAAGCCCGGCAGCACCGCCGAGATCACCTCCCGGCTGCACGCCCAGGGCGCCAGCGTCGGCCTGACCTACGACAAGCTCGGCTACGTCCGCGCGACCGTGCCCACCGCCAAGGCCGACGCGGCGATCGGCGCCGCGCAGAAGCTGCCCTCGGTGCTGGCCATCGACCTGCGGCAGGAGGTCAAGCTCGACGACCCGACCCCGGCCGGCGACACCACCGCCGGCGCGTCCCGGCACCCGGGCAAGCCGGCCACCACCTACCCCGGGCCCGACAAGCACACCCCCGCCGCGAACCCCTACCAGCCGTCCTTCGAGACCGGCGCGGTGGACTTCGTCAGGGACCACCCGGCCGCCGACGGCCGCGGCGTGACCATCGGCATCCTCGACTCCGGTGTCGACGTCGGCCACCCGGCGCTGCAGAAGACCACCACGGGCGAGCGGAAGATCGTCGACTGGGTCACCTCGACCGACCCGATACTCGACGGCGACGCCACCTGGCGCCCCATGGTCACCGCCGTGTCCGGGCCGTCCTTCACCGCGGCCGGCCGCACCTGGACCGCGCCCGCAGGGAGTTACCTCTTCAGCACCTTCGCCGAGGCCGCCACCAAGGGCGGCGACATGCTGGGCGACCTCAACCGCGACGGCGACACCACCGACGTCTGGGGCGTGCTCTACGACCCGGCCGCGGGCACCGTCCGGGTGGACCTGGACAGCAACGGCGACTTCACGGGCGACACCGCCATGAAGCCGTACAAGGACGGCTTCCAGATCGGCCACTTCGGCACCGACGACCCGGCCACGCCGATCTCCGAGTCGATCCCCTTCACCATCGAGATCCGCAAGAACGTCCCGATGGACCCCTACGGCGGCGACTGGGTCGGCAAGACGGCCGACTTCGTCAACATCGGCCTGGTCCAGTCCGAGCACGGCACGCACGTCGCGGGCATCACCGCCGCCGACGGCCTCTTCGGCGGCAGGATGAACGGCGCCGCGCCCGGCGCGAAGATCGTCTCCTCCCGGGCCTGCACCTGGTCAGGCGGCTGCACCAACATCGCGCTCACCGAGGGCATGACCGACCTGGTGGTCAACCACCACGTCGACGTCGTCAACATGTCCATCGGCGGCCTCGGCGCCCTCAACGACGGTGCCAGCGCCCGCGATCTGCTCTACCGGCAGCTGATCGACACCTACGGGGTGCAGCTGGTGATCTCCGCGGGCAACGACGGCCCCGGCGTCAACACCATCAGCGACCCGGGGCTGGCCGACCACGTCCTCAGCGTCGGCGCGTCCATCTCCCGCGAGACCTGGGCGGCCAACTACGGCTCGCAGACCACTGTGCCGTACTCGCTGCTGCCCTTCTCCGCCCGCGGCCCGCGGGAGGACGGCGGCCTCGCCCCCGTCATCACCGCGCCCGGCGCCGCCATCAACTCCGTGCCGACCTGGGAGCCGGGGGCGCCCGTCGCCGACGCCGGCTACGACCTGCCGCCCGGCTACGCCATGCTCCAGGGCACCTCGATGGCCTCACCGCAGGCCACCGGGGCCGCGGCGCTGCTGCTGTCCGCCGCCAAGGCGCAGCACCTGAAGGTCACCCCCGCGCAGTTGCGCACCGCGCTGATCAGCACCGCCAAGAACATCCCCGGATTCCAGACCGTCGACCAGGGCGCCGGCCTCGTCTCGGTGGCACCCGCCTGGAACCTGCTGCGCAGCGGCGGCACCACCGACACGTACACCGTCAAGGCACCGGTCGACACCGCCTTGTCGAGCTTCCTGCAGACCCCCGGCTACGGGACCGGTGTCTACGACCGCGAGGGCGGCCTGGCCACCGGCGGGCAGCGTACGTACAACGTGACCGTCACCCGCACCGGCGGCTCCCCCTACGCCCAGCTGCACACCCTGACCTGGGCGCACAACGACGGCACCTTCTCGGTCGCGAGCCCGCTGGTCCTGCTGCCGCTGAACAAGCCGGTCACCGTGCGGATCACCGCGAAGCCGCGGTCCGCCGGGGTGCACAGCGCGCTGCTCGACGTCGACAACCCGCTCACCCACGGCACCGACACGCAGGTCGCGGCCGCCGTCGTGGTCTCCACACCGATCGCGAGCCCGTCCTACACGCTCACCCGCTCCGGCACGATCCAGCGGGACAGCACCCGCTCCTACTTCCTCACCGTGCCGGCCGGCGCGACCTCGCTCGAGGTCGCGATGGGCGGCCTCAAGCCGGGCAGCCAGACCCGCTTCATCTCCATGCACCCCTACGGCGTGCCGCTGGACTCCACCCAGACCCCCGACTGCTACCCGAACTACGACAACCCCGCCAACACCTGCCGCCCCGACCTGCGGTCCTACGCCGACCCGCTGCCGGGCGTGTGGGAGATCGAGGTGGAGGCACGGCGCACCTCGCCGCAGCTCGACAACCCCTACCAGCTGACGGTCTCCGTCCTCGGTGCCGCCTTCGACCCGGCCGTGCAGACGGTGCCGTCCGCCACGGTGGGCACCCCGGCGCCGGTGAGCTGGAACGTCACGAACAACTTCGCGGCGATCAGCGGCGGTTCCCTCAAGGGCGGCCCGCTCGGCTCGGCGCTCACCGCGACGCCGACGATCGCGGAAGGAGAGGCGCGGACCACCTCGCTGACGCTGGGCGCGGGCGCCTCGCGGCTCGACGTCTCCATCGGCTCGCCCTCCGACCCGCAGGCCGACCTCGACCTCTACGTCTACCGCGACGGCGTGCTGATCGCGCAGTCCGCCGACGGTGACGCGGAGGAGGCCGTCAGCCTCACCGACCCGGCGCCCGGCACGTACACCTTCGAGGTGGACGGGTACTCGGTGCCCTCCGGCTCCACGACCTACTCCTACAAGGACGTCTACTACTCGGCCGGCCTCGGCCAGGTCACGGTGGACACCTCCGCCGCGGTCGACCTCCCGCACGGCGCCTCCGCGCCGGTCAGCGCGTCCGTCCTGGCCGCGGCCGCAGCCCCCGCGGGGCGCCAGCTGTTCGGCCAGGTGCAACTTCTCGACGCGCGCGGGACCGCCGCGGGCACCGGAAGCGTGATCATCACGTCGACCACGTCCTAGTCCATCCCCCGGGGGTACGGGCCACCGCCCGTACCCCCGGCCTTCTCCTTGCCTTCACGAACGGCGGCGCAGGATCGCCCGTGCCGGGAGGGCCGTCGCGGCCAGTGTGAGGACGAGCGCGCCGCCCGCGAGCAGGGCCGCGGTCGCCGGGGGCACATAGGGAGCGGCCCCCGTGAGACCGCGCGCGATGGGCACCAGCGTGATCCACGCGATCCCCGCCCCGATCGCAAGACCGGCCACGGCCACCAGAACCGCCTCCCCGCGCAGCATCCCCAGCACCTGCCGCCTGGTCGCCCCCGTGAGCCTCAGCAGCGCGACCTCGCGCCGGCGGTCCAGCACCGTCATGACCAGCGTGTTGACCGCGGCGACCGCCGCGAACCCGCCGAGGACCGCGGCCATCACCCGGTTGGCCCAGGCGTTGAGTTCGAGGTCCCTGTCGGCCTCCGCCCGGTAGCCGGCCCGGTCGGTGACCCGCAACCCCGGGACGCCGAGCCGGCCGAGATCGCGCCCGACGGCGCCCGCGTCGGCCCCGGCCCTGTCGTGCACCAGCACCTCCGTGTCGAAGGCGCTCGCCGCGTGCGGCGCCACCACGGCCCGCGGCAGCAGCAGGGAACCGAGCCCCAGCCCGCGGCCGTACACCGCCACGACCCTCGGCCGCAGCGTGCCGCCGTCGCCGAGCCACAGCGAGATCCGGTCGCCGACACCGACCTCGGCCGTACCCGCGAGCAGCGTGTCGACGGCGACCGTGCGGCCGTCGCCCGTGAGGTCGGCGAGCGAGCCGGTGCGGACCCCGAGCGCGAGGACGCCGGGCAGATCGGCCGGGTCGCCGTCGACGCCGAGCACGCTGGTGGAGTTCAGCGACCCGGCGGCACGGAAGAGGGCGCCGCTGCGCAGCACCCCCACCGCACCGGCCACTCCCTTGACCCGGGCGGCGGCCGACACCGTGCCGGCCGGCAGCCCCGCCGCGTCGGAGCCGATCACCTGGTCGGCGACGACACCCTCCCTGATCTGCCGGGACGACTCGTGCTGTATCGAGCTCTGCATGCACAGCAGCGTCCCTGCGAAGGCGGTGACCAGCACGATCGGGGTGATCGCGGAGGCCAGCCTGCGGGCGTTGGCACGGGTGTTGGCCGCCGCGAGCGCACCGGCCGCGCCGCCGGCCCGCAGCGGCAGCCCGAGCAGCGCGGCGGCGAGCCAGGCGACCACGGGACCGAGGAAGGCGACGCCGACCATGAAGCAGAAGACGACGCCCAGGGCGATGGACGCGGCGGCGTCACCCGTGACGTGCGCGGCGACCGCGGCCAGGACGGCGCCGCCCGCGACGGCCACGACACCCAGCACCGTACGGACGATCCCGGGCCTGCGCCGCTCCACCGCCGCCTCGCCCAGCGCCTGGCTCGGCCTGGCCTTCGAGGGCCGCCTTGCAGCCAGCAGGCCCGCGGCCAGGGCGGCGAGCATCCCGGCGCCGATCGCGGCGACCATCGGGATCCAGCCGACCGCCAGGGTCACCCCGTGCGGGACGGCGTCCCTGTGCACGAGCTGCCCGAGCCACCAGCGGGCCAGCGCGACACCGGGCAGGATCCCGGTGAGCCCGGCGACCGGCGCCACCGTCAGCGCCTCGGTGGCGATGGTGCGGCGGATCTGCCGCGGAGTCGCGCCGACGGCGCGCAGCAGCGCGATCTCGCGGCCGCGCTGGCCGATGGCGAGCGCCACGGTGCCCATCACCACGAAGATCGCGGTGGCGGCCGCGATGCCGCCGAAGGAGCCGCCGATGGCGATCAGCATCTCCTTGGCACCGGCCAGCCGCGGCTGTTCCGCGGCGCCGCGGCCCTCCCCCGTGCGGACCTTCGCCGCGTCGCCGACCGCGTGCCGCGCCTGGTCCGCGACCGCCTCGGTGCCGACGCCGGGACGGGGCAGGACGGCGATGGCGTCGGCGAGTCCCGGGTGACCGGAGAGGCGGGGTGCGGCGGACTCGGCGAAGTAGGCGGTGCCCGTGCCGCCAGCGGTGGCGGTCAGGCCCGCGACCCGGTAGGCGGCGGTGCCGCCGGGCGCGGTCAGGGTGACGCTGCGTCCGATGCCGGTGTGCGCGGCCTGCGCGGCGGCCGGGTCGAGGACCACCTCGCCTGCGGCGGGCGCGTGCCCCTGGACGACCGCGGCGCCGTCGATGGCCCGCGCGTCCCAGTTGCGCCCGGTCAGCGCGGGCATCCGGTCCCCCAGCACCGGGAAGGCGACATCGGGCACGGCGGCGGCCACGCCCGGCTCCGCGGCGATACGCGTGGCGAGGGCGGCGGGCAGCCGCGGGGTGTCGGTGAGGGGTTCCCCCTCGGTGTCGGCGTCGTCGCCGTGTCCGACGGTGATCTCCGCGTCGGGGTCCGGGGCCACCACCACGGGCACATGGGCGTAGCGCACCGGTGCCACGTGGGCGGTCAGCCCGGTCTGCAGCAGCGTGCCGCACGCCATGACGATCGCGGCGGCGAACAGCAGCGCCACGAAGGTCCCGGCGAAGGACGCGGGCCGGAAGCGCACGGACGCGCGGGCGAGGCCGTTCACGCGGCAACCCCTCCCGGGGGGACGGCGGCAGCCCCGGCCCGCGGTGCGAGGCGGCCGTCGGGGACCGGTGCGCCGCCGCGCCCCGCACCCGGGCGGGCAGCGCGGACGCGCGGGCCGGCGGGGTCGTCGGGCATCAGCACCGGCGAACACGCCGCCGCGGGCGCGGGCCCGCACCCCGATGCGGGTGCCGGCGTGGATGCCGGCGGACCCGCCGACGCGGCCACGGGCGCGTCCGGACCCGCTTGCGCCGGCAGGGGCCCGGCCGCAAGCGCACGCACCGACGTGGGCGCGGGCGGACCCGCCTGTGCCGGCACGGACCCGGCTGCAAGCGCACGCATCGCCGTGGGCGCCGGCGGACAGGCCGACGCGGGCACGGGCACGTACACGGGCACGGGCGAGCACCCCGGCGCGGGCAGGGGCCCGGCCGCGAGCGTACGCACCGGCGCGGGCGCGGGCGGACACGCAGGCGCGGGCACCTGGACGGGCGAGCACCCCGGCGCGGGCAGGGGCCCGGCCGCGAGCGCACGCACCGCCGTCGGCGCGGGCGGACAGGCAGGCGCGGCCATGGGCGCGTACGTCGGAGTGGGTGGGTCCTGACCGGCGCGGGGGGCGGGGGTCGCGGGGCGGGCGGCCGGGGTCATGCCGCTGCTCCCAGGGGGGTGTCGCCCGCGCCGCGGGCGGTCAGGGCGACCATGCGGTCGGCCACGGCGGTCGGGGTGGGGGCGCGGAGTTCGCCGGCCAGCAGCCCGTCGGCCAGGAAGAGGACCCGGTCGGCGCGGGAGGCGGCGACCGGGTCGTGGGTCACCATCACCACGGTGGCGCCCATGGTGTCGACGGCCCGCCGCAGCAGGCCGAGTACGTCGCGGGCGGTGCCGGTGTCGAGCGCGCCGGTCGGCTCGTCGGCGAAGATCACCTCGGGCCTGGTGATCAGTGCCCGGGCGATGGCGACCCGCTGCTGCTGGCCGCCGGACAGCTGCGCGGGCCGGCGGCGCCCGTGGCCTTCGAGGCCCACCTCGGCGAGCAGTGCCTGCGCGCGCCTGCGGTCGGGGCGCGCGCCCGCGAGCCGCAGCGGGAGCAGCACGTTCTGCTGGACGGTGAGCGAGGGCAGCAGGTTGAAGGCCTGGAAGACGAAGCCGATCCGGCTGCGCCGCAGCTTGGTCAGCCGGTTCTCGTTCAGGCCGGTGATGGGTTCGCCGCCGAGCAGCACCTCGCCGCCGCTGGGCCGGTCCAGACCCGCCGCGCACTGCAGGAAGGTGCTCTTGCCCGAGCCCGACGGGCCCATCACGGCCGTGAAGCTGCCGCGGGGCAGGACGAGATCGATGCCGCGCAACGCGCGGACGGCCGCTTCCCCGCGGCCGTAGGTGCGGGTCAGGGAGCGGAGCTCCACAGCAGAGGTGCCGGTTGTCGCCATGTCCACGACGCTACGGAGTGCCGACCGGGTGAACCATGGCGTCCGCCCGCCTCCCGAGGGTGGGGAGAACCCCACCGTCACCGGCTGCCACGGGTGTGGCACACCCCGGAAGGGGTAGGGCTCTGGGATCGACCGGAAGAGACCGGGAGAAGACGGAGGCTCGATGGACCGGGCACGGCTGGCGGCGCTGTACGGCGTGGATGTGACGTACCGCCCGGGGCCCGGGCAGGAGGTCGAGGTCGGCGAGGAGACGGTGGTGGCCGTCCTCGCCGCCCTCGGTGTGGACGCGTCCACGCACCGCGCGGTGAAGGACGCGCTGGCCGCCTACGAACTGCGCACCGCCAACCGGCTGCTGGCGCCCTGCACCGTGCTGCGCGCGGGCCGGCGGCTGACCGGCCTGCCCGAGGGCACCGAGGTCACCGTCGAGACAGCGGCGGGTGAGCGGCTGCCCGGCGTGCCCGACACCCCCGGGCGCTACGGCCTGCGGGCGGTCGCCCCGGACGGCCGGGCCGCCAGGGGCGACCTGGTGGTGGCACCCGAGCGGATCGCCGGACCGCAGGACCGGGTGTTCGGCTTCATGGCGCAGCTGTACTCGACGCTGTCCCGGCGCTCCTGGGGCATGGGCGACCTCGGCGACCTGGCGGACCTCGCGGCCTGGTCGGGCCGGGCGCTGGGCGCCGGTTTCGTCCAGATCAACCCGCTGCACGCGGCGGTGCCCGGACACCCCACCGACCCGTCCCCCTACCGCCCCTCCTCCCGGCGCTTCCCCGACCCGGTCTACCTGCGGATCGAGGAGGTCCCCGAATACGCGTACCTGCCGCGGGAAGCCCGCGAGCAGGCCGAGCGGCTGCTGGTCAAGGCCGCGGCGCTGCGGGACAACGTGCTGCTCAAGGACATGCTCATCGACCGGGACGCGGTCTGGGAGCTCAAGGCCCAGGCGCTGGCGCTGCTGCGCGAGGTGCCGTTGAGCCCCGGCCGGCGCGCGGCCTATGCCGACTTCCTGGCAGCGCAGGGCCAGGCGCTCGACGACCACGCCACCTGGTCCGCGCTCGCGGAGATCCACGGCCCCGACTGGCAGAAGTGGCCCGCGGGGCTGCGCGACCCGCGCTCCCCGCAGGTGGCCAGGCTGCGCAGCCGGCACCTGGACCGGGTCGACTTCCACTGCTGGCTCAGCTGGCTGACGGACAGCCAGCTGGCCGCCGCCCAGCGGGCCGCGCGCGACGCCGGGATGCCGGTCGGCGTGGTGCACGACCTCGCGGTCGGCGTGCACCCGGCCGGATCGGACGCCTGGTCGATGCAGGACGTGCTGGCCAGGGGCATGTCGACCGGGGCGCCCCCGGACGCCTTCAACGCCCGCGGTCAGGACTGGGGCCTGCCGCCGTGGCGCCCCGACGCCCTGGCCGCCACCGGTTACGCGCCCTACCGCGACCTGATCGCCCGGATGCTGCGGCACGCGGGCGGCCTGCGGATCGACCATGTGATGGGCCTGTTCCGGCTGTGGTGGGTGCCCGAGGGCCGCCCGCCCACCGAGGGCACGTATGTGCGCTATGACGCGGAGGCGTTGCTCGGGCTGCTGGCCCTCGAGGCGTACGAGGCCGGCGCCGTCGTGATCGGCGAGGACCTGGGCACGGTCGAGCCCGGGGTCAGGCAGCAGCTGGCAGACCGCGGTGTCCTGGGCACCTCCGTGCTGTGGTTCGAGCGCAACTACGAGGGCGAGCACGCCGACCGGCGACCGCTGCCGCCGACCGCCTGGCGCGAGGCGTGCCTGGCCACCGCGACGACCCACGACCTGCCGAGCACCGCCGCCCGGCTCACCGGCGAACACGTGGGGCTGCGGCACCGGCTCGGCCTGCTCACCCGCCCGCTGGAGCAGGAGGAGGCCGAGGACGCGAGCGAGGTCGCCGAGTGGATCGCCCTGCTCGGCCGGCTCGGGCTGCTGCCCGAGGGCGCGGCCGACGAGGAGGCGGTGGTCAGGGCGGTCCACCGCTTCCTGGCCGCCACCCCCGCCCGGATGGTCGGCGTGTGGCTCCCCGACGCGGTGGGCGACCGCCGCCCGCAGAACCTCCCAGGCACGTGGGACCAGTACCCCAACTGGCGGCTGCCGGTGGCCGACCCGGACGGCAATCCGCTCGCCCTCGAACAGCTCGCCGCCTCCTCCCGCCTGCACGCCCTCGCCGACGAGGTCCGCCGCGCCCTGACCCCCGGCGGCGAACCCTAGGCAGGATCCGCCGGAGGGATCGGCCGGACGGATCTGCCGGACGGATCGGCCGGACGGGACGTGCGGACACGCCCTAAAGCACCCCCGGGCGCGCGGGCTCCGATGCCGGTCACTACATTTGTCACGTGGACAAGAAGCTCAACAAGAAGGTCATGCGCGCCGGCGTCGTCACCGCGGCCACCACCGTGATGCTGCTGCTGTCGTCCCCTGCGTTCGCGAACACGCGCGACGACGGCGACGACCCGGGTTCGGGTCTGAGCGTCATCCAGACCCTGGGCCTCTTCGTCGCCATCCCGCTGGTGCTGTTCGGCATCATCGCGGGCCTGGTCATGGCTACCGACAAGACCCGCAAGCAGGGCTGAGGCGGCTCCCCGCTCCCCGCAACACCCCCCGTGGCGCGTGCACGCCTGACCACGCGTCATGGTCAGGCGTGCCGGTGACGGCCGCCGCCTTCCGCCGCGGCGGCTCTGCGCCCGCTCACTGCGAGGCGGCCAGCAGCCGCCGCAGCAACCCGGCGAGGACCTCCGCCTCCTGCCTGTCGAGTACGGACAGCGCGGACTGCTGGACGGCGAGCCCGGCGCTCAGCGCCTCGTCGACGACGGCGATCCCCCGCTCGGTGAGCGACACCCGCAGACCGCGCCGGTCGTGCGGGTCGGGCGCGCGTACCAGCAGCCCGGCGCGCTCCAGCTTGTCGAGCCGCCCGGTCATCCCCCCCGTGGTGAGCATCAGCGTCGCGGACAGCTCGCGCGGCGACAGCGTGTAGGGCGCCCCGGCCCTCCGCAGCGTGCCGAGCACGTCGAATTCGCCCCGCCCGATGCCGTACCGCAGGTATTCGGCCTCCATCCGGTCCCCCATCGCCCGCGCGACGCGGTAGACGCGGCCGAAGACGGCCATGGCGAGGGTGTCGAGTTCCGGCCGCTCCGCGGCCCACTGCTCCGTGATGGCGTCCACGGCGTCGGCTTCCATCCCCCCAGTATCGGCAGCAGGCCGCTCGGTCGCAAGAAACTTGCTTGACGTTAAGTTGCTTAGCGCTAAGCTAGTTAGCGCTGACCTACTCGCGGGAGACCGACATGCTGCCGTCACGTCCACGTACCGCCGCCGCTGCCGCCGCAGGGGCGTCCACCACCGCTGCTCCCCGGCTGCCGGGCGAGCGGGCCATGCTCGGCGCGATGGCCGTGGACGCGGTCGGCTCCGGGATGTACGTCCCCTTCAGCCTGGTCTTCTTCCACCACATCACCGGCCTGTCCTTCGCCGTGGTCGGCGCGGTCCTCACCGCCGTCGGGCTGGTCGGCATGGCGGCGCTGCCGCTCGCCGGCGCGGCGGTCGACCGCTACGGCGCCCGGCGGGTGCAGCTCGTCCTGTACGGGGTGCGCGGCGCCGGCTTCGCGCTGTACCCGCTGGCCGCCTCGCTGCCCGCCTTCGCCACGGTCGCCCTCGGTACCGCGTTCGGGGACCGCGCCTTCCCCGCCGTGCAGCAGTCGTGGATCGGCGAGGTCGCGACCGGCGCCGACCGGGACCGGCTCCAGGCCGCCGCCCGCGCGCTGCGCAACGGCGGGCTCGGCGCGGGCGCACTGCTCGCCTCGCTGGTGGTCACCCTCGCGGGCGACCGCGGCTTCATCGCCGCGGCGTATCTGAACGCGGCCAGTTTCGGGGTCGCGTGGCTGCTGATGCGGCGGGTGCACGCACCGGCCCGCCCCGCGGTGCGACCGGCGACGAAGCAGGAAGAGCCGCCGGCCGCCCGGCAGGCGAGGCAGAAGGGCGCCGGCTACCGTGTGGTCTTCGCCGACCGGCCCTTCCTCGCCCTGACCGGCGCCAACTTCCTGACCGCGCTCGGCTATTCGGCCCTGGCGGTGCTCTTCCCGCTCTTCATCGCCGGGTCGCTGCACGGCGCCCAGTCGCTCACCGGCGCCGCCTTCACCGTCAACACGGTGCTGTGCGCGGTCGGCGGGGTCCACATCGCCCGGCTGACCCGCAGGGGCGGGGCCCGCCGCACCCGGGCGGCGGCGCTCGGCGCGTTGCTCTTCGCGGCCGCCTTCGCCGGACTCGCCCTGCTCGCGACCGTACGCCCGCACGCCGGTTGGGCGGCGGCCGGCCTGCTGCTCGCGCTGGTCACCCTCTACACGGTGGCCGAGACCGTGCACAATCCGGCGGCCGGTTCGCTGGCCGTCGCGGCCGCCCCCGAAGCGCTGCGCGGGCGTTACATGGCCGCCTACCAGCTGTCCTGGTCGCTGGCCTCGATCCTGGCACCCTCGCTGTTCACGACGCTCACCGCCGCCGACGCGCGGCTGCCCTGGCTGCTGCTGGTCGGCACCTCGCTGAGCGCCGCCGCGCTGCTGGTCAGGCTGGAGCGCGTGCTGCCGGCCGAGGCGGTCAGCCTCGCGCCCCGATCCCGCACCCAAAGCGGCCCCGCACCCACCGGCGCGCGGCCGGCGCCCGCACCCGCGCGGGTGCGGGCGCGGGTGCCGCACACCGCCGGGCGCGGCTGAGGACGGACCGGATCCGGGCGCTCGGGGGCCGGAGCCTAGGTATGCGGCCGGTGACCGCGCTCCTGCTGCGGGAAGGGCTGGTCCGCCCCCGGCAGCGCCGGCTTCGGCAGGGTCGCGACCTCCTGCTTCGCCGCGGCCAGCTGCTCGGCTGTGTCGTCGGGCAGCCGCGGCGGCCGCAGCCGCTCGTCCTCGAAGCGGAAGGCCGAGGTCAGGTCGCCGAAGGTACGGCGGCGCCACTGGCTGATGTTGGGCTCCTCGACGCCGGTGAAGCGTTCGAGGAACCGGAGCACCGAGGTGTGGTCGAACGCCTCACCCGCGACCCAGCCGCCCACCGTCCACGGCGACACGACGATCGCCGGGACCCGGAAGCCACCGCCGATGGGCAGGTCCAGCACGAACTCGTCGGGGGTGCCGGGCTTCGGGGTCGGCGGCACGACGTGGTCGAACAGCCCGTCGTTCTCGTCGTAGTTGAGGATGAAGGCGGTCTTGGCCCACACCTCGGGGTTGGAGGCGATGGCTTCGAGCTTGGAGGCCACGAAGTCCGCCCCTGCGGCGGGCAGGTAGGCGGGGTGCTCGGACTGGTGACTGGTCGGCAGGATCCAGGAGACGGCGGGCAGCCGGTCGTTGCGGGCGTCGTCCTCGAAGGTGCCCTCGGGCTGGGTGGCCATGCCGCGGTCGTAGAGCGGGTCGCCCGGCTTGGCGTCCTTGAACCGCTGGAACCACGCGAGCATGTTGGTGCCGTAGTTGTCGGGCTGCTGGTAGACCCGCCAGTCGACGCCGGCTGCCTGGAGGCGCTCGGCGTAGGTGGTCCAGGTGTAGGGCACGGGCGCGGAGTTGGAGATCACGGGGCCGCCCCTGGTGCCGCCGGGGTCGACCGTGCCGGTCATCCAGTACAGCCGGTTCGGCCAGGTCGGGCCCATCACCGAGCAGAAGTAGTTGTCGCAGATGGTGAAGGTCTCGGCGAGGGCGAACTGGAAGGGGATGTCCTCGCGGGTGTAGTAGCCCATCACGTAGGGGCCGTTGGCGCCGTCGGCCTTGCGGTGGGCGGGCAGCCACTGGTCCATCTCGCCGTTGTTCCACGCCTGGTGCTGCACGGCGTAGGCGTGGCTGGTGGACGGGATGGCCTGGGCGCTGGTGGTCTTGGTGTCCAGGTGGAAGGGCAGCGTGTAGCCGTCGGGGTTGGCCGCGTCGGGCTGGTGGAAGACCGAGCGTCCGGTGGACAGCGTCCTGGCCTGCGGGTCGCTGAAGCCGCGGACACCCGACAGGGTGCCGAAGTAATGGTCGAACGACCGGTTCTCCTGCATCAGCAGGACGACGTGCTCGATGTCGCGGAGCGAGCCGCCGCGCGGCGGCCCGGCCGCGACGGCGGCCTGCACGCTGGGGGGCAGCAGGGTCAGCGCCGCGGCGCCGCCCACGGCGCCGGCCGCCGATCCGAGGAGTCTGCGGCGCGTCAGATCGCCCATGGTGGTCCTCCTTGAGCCTCGGTGTGGTCCTTGTCATGGACCCCCGAGACTCTTCCTGGAACCTCTGCGAGCATCGGGGTGCCTGATGGAGACGTGGCCGACATGCGGGAAGCGGCCGCCCACGCTCATGTGATCTTCACCGATCAGGGGCCGGAACCCGCGCTTCACCACACGTCGCCGTCCCGCCAATCGCAGGTCAGCTCGCCGCCGAGGTCGATCGCGGCCACCGGCAGGACGTGGATCCATCCGTCGACGTCCGGTGTCGGCAAGATCCCGCCCGGGGTCAGGGCGCTCGTGCGACCTGCCCAGACCTGCCAGCCGCGGGCCGCGTAGAAGCCGGTCGCCTCGTCCGAGGAGCCGAGCGCGCCCAGGTCGTAACTCCCGCGGATGATCCGCTCCGCGGCCGCCATCACCGTGGCGCCGTGGCCCCGCCGGCGGCGGTCCGCGCGGACGGCGACGGCCTCGACGTAACCGGCGCGCAGCGCCCTGCCGCCGTGCAGCAGCCGGCGCTGCACGACGGCCGAGTGCCCGATCGGCTCGTCGCCTTCGAGGACCAGGGTGTGCAGGCCGCCGAGGGTGTGGTCCCAGTCGGCGTCGGTGAAGTCGCCGTCCGCATGGCCCGCGAAGGCGCCGTCCAGCAGCCGGCGGATCGCGCCGCGCAGGCCGGGGGTCAGGTCGGCGGTGTGCAGGGTTCTGACGAAGGTGTCGGTCACAGCCGACATCCTGCCGCCCCCGGCGAGGTGTCGGTCACAGCCGACATCCTGCCGCCCCCGGCAACGGTACGGGTCCCGGGCGGTGCCGCCCGGGACCCGTGGCGGTCAGCCGGCCGCCGCGTCCGCGGCCTGGGCCCGCAGCGCGCGCTCGACACCCGCGCGGGACTCGATGACCAGCCGGCGCAGCGCGGGCACCGGCTCCTCGCTCGCCAGCCACGCGTCGGTGGCGTCCAGCGTGGCCTGCGAGACCTGGAGCGTCGGGAAGAGGCCGACGACGATCTGCTGGCCCATCTCGTTGCTCCGGTCGGCCCACACCTGCTTGATCGCGGCGAAGTAGCGCTCGCTGTAGCCCGCGAGCAGCTCGCGCTGGTCGGTCTGCACGAAGCCGCCGATGACGGCCTCCTGCATCGCGTTGGGCAGCGAGTCGCCCTCGACGACCGACGCCCACACCCCGGCCTTGGCGGCCTCGGTGGGCCGGGCCGCCCGCGCCGCGGCGGCGTGCTGCTCGCCGGCCGACGTCGGGTCGAGGGCCAGCTCGGCCTCGATCGCCTCCTCGTCGGCGCGGCCGGTCGCGGCGAGCCGGTTGAGCAGGGCCCAGCGCAGCTCCGTGTCGACGGCCAGTCCTTCGTGGGTCACCGTGCCGTCCAGCAGCCCGGCGAGCACGTCCAGCTGCTCCGGGGTGCGGGCGGTGGCGGCGAACGCCCGTGCCCAGGCCAGCTGGTGGTCGCTGCCGGGAGCGGCGGCCGCCAGCTGCTCCTGCGCGGCGGCGGTCCAGCGGGTGAGACCGGTCTCCCGCCACGCCGGGTCGGCGTAGAGGTCGAGGGCCAGCTTCACCTGGCGGTGCAGGGACTGCACCACACCGATGTCGGACTCCTTGCCGATGCCGTGCAGCACCAGCTCGAGGTAGTCGCGGGTGGCCAGCTCGCCGTCCCGCGTCATGTCCCAGGCCGACGCCCAGATCAGCGCACGGGGCAGCGACTCGGTGAAGTCGCCCACGTGGTCGCGGACCACGGCGAGGGACTGCTCGTCGAGCCGCACCTTGGCGTACGAGAGGTCGTCGTCGTTGAGCAGGACCACGTCGGGGCGGCGGGTGCCCGCGGCGAACGGCACCTCGGTGAGCTCTCCGTCCACGTCCAGCTCGATCCGGTCGGTGCGCACCAGCACGCCGTCCCGCAGGTCGTAGAGGCCGACCGCGATCCGGTGCGGCCGCAGCACCGCCTCGCCCTTGGCACCGGCGGGCAGCGCGGGCGCCTCCTGCCTGACCGCGAAGGAGGCCAGCGCGCCGTCGGCGTCCACGGTGATCTCGGGCCGCAGCACGTTGATGCCCGCGGTCTCGAGCCACGCCTTGGACCAGGCCTTGAGGTCGCGGCCCGAGGTCTCCTCCAGCGCGCCCAGCAGATCGGCCAGCCGCGTGTTCCCCCACGCGTGGCGCTTGAAGTAGGCCTGCACGCCCGCGAAGAACTCGTCCATCCCGACGTACGCGACCAGCTGCTTGAGGACCGACGCGCCCTTGGCGTACGTGATCCCGTCGAAGTTGACGAGCACGTCCTCCAGGTCGTTGATCTCCGCCATGATCGGGTGGGTCGAGGGGAGCTGGTCCTGCCGGTAGGCCCAGGTCTTCATCGTGTTGGCGAAGGTCGTCCACGAGTGCGGCCAGCGCGAGCCCTCGGCGTGCGCCTGGCAGGCGATCGAGGTGTAGGTGGCGAACGACTCGTTCAGCCACAGGTCGTTCCACCACTCCATGGTGACCAGGTCGCCGAACCACATGTGCGCCAGCTCGTGCAGGATCGTCTCGGCGCGCACCTCGTAGGCCGCGTCGGTCACCTTCGACCGGAAGACGTACTGGTCCCTGATCGTCACCGCGCCGGCATTCTCCATGGCGCCCGCGTTGAACTCCGGTACGAAAAGCTGGTCGTACTTCGCGAACGGATACGCGTAGTCGAACTTCTCCTGGAACCAGTCGAATCCCAGCCGGGTGACCTCGAAGATCGCCTCGGCGTCCAGGTGTTCGGCGAGCGAGGGCCGGCAGTAGACGCCCAGCGGCACGCTGCGGCCGCCGCCCTCCCAACTGCCGTGCACCGAGGTGTACGGGCCGGCGATGAGCGCCGTGATGTACGACGAGATGCGCGGGGTCGGTTCGAAGGTCCACACGCCCTCCGCCGACGGCTCGGGCGTCGGCGAGTTGGAGATCACCGTCCAGCCCTGCGGCGCCTTCACCGTGAAGGCGAAGGTGCCCTTCAGGTCGGGCTGCTCGAAGGTCGCGAACACCCGGCGCGCGTCCGGCACCTCGAACTGCGTGTAGAGATACGCCTGCTTGTCCACCGGGTCCACGAACCGGTGCAGGCCCTCACCGGTGTTGGTGTACGCGCAGTCCGCCACCACCAGCAGTTCATTGCGCCCGCCGGGCAGCGGGTCCAGCGCGATCCGCGAGTCCTTGAACACCTCGGCCGGGTCGAGCGCCGTCCCGTTCAGCACCACCTCGTGCACCATCGGTGCCACCAGGTCGACGAAGCTCGCCCCACCGTCCCCGGCCACGTCGAAACGCACCGTGGTCCGCGACCGGAACGTGCCGCCCTGCTGGGCGCCGCTCAGGTCGAGCTCGATCTCGTAGCCGTCCACAGTCAGCAGAGCGGCCCGCTGCTGCGCCTCCTCGCGCGTGAGGTTCGTACCAGGCACGGTGGCCCACTCCTTCTCGTCAGGTGAGACGCCCATCCTCGCATGTCACCCGCGCCCCTCGCGGAAACCCTGTGGACAACGCGCACCCCCCGGAACGCCCGTGCGAGGCGCCCGCCCTCCGTGCCGGGAGATGCGGCCGGTGACCGCCTTCGCCGGGTGCCGGGACGCGCTGGCAGCCGCCCGTGACCACTCGCTGTACAGCACAGGGGCATGCTCCGTCACAGGGCGCCCCTGCCCCCGTGCGGGCGAGGGGCCCCGTGACGCACGAAGGCCCGGATCTCAGGCCGATATGCCGTCGATCCGGGCCAGGGCGTCATCCGCGCCGAAAGGTTGCAGATATGGCAGCCAGCGCGGGTCCCGATGACCGGTCCCGATGATCCGCCAGGCCAGTCCCGAGGGCGGGGCCGGTTGATGGCGCAGCCGCCAGCCGAGCTCCGCGACATGGCGGTCGGCCTTGACGTGGTTGCAGCGCCTGCACGCCGCGACCACGTTCTCCCAGGCGTGCTGGCCGCCCCGGCTGCGCGGGATGACATGGTCGACGCTGGTGGCGGCGGCCCCGCAGTAGGCGCACCTGCCGCCGTCCCGGGCGAAGAGCGCCCTGCGGGTCAGCGGGACGGTGCCGCGAAAAGGCACACGGACGAATTTGGTGAGCTTCACGACGCTGGGCGCGGGCAGCGCCTGCGTCTCGCTGTGCAGATAGGCGCCGGATTCCTCTAGGCATACGGCCTTGTTGTTGAGCACGAGGACGAGCGCGCGGCGGAGCGGTACGACGCCGAGCGGCTCGTACGACGCGTTCAGGACCAGGACATGCGGCACGGATGCCTCCTTTAACGCCGGCGGCGCGTGGCTCGCGCCGGGACGATCTGTCTCAGTCTCTCCGGAAGGCGGGGCGCCGCGCCACCATGCCCGGGTAACGGACCGAGAGTGTTTTGGACCACACGACTGCTCCTTCTTCAGGCGCCCCTTCCCTTTTCTCCCCCGGCGGGCGAGGTTCCGCCCCTCGAACGGGGCAACGGAACAGCATCGGTACTTCGTTACTGTGGAGGCTTCGTACACTCCGGAGGTTTCCGCCCGTGTCCACCGCGACGCCCCCCGCCGCCGCCCCCCTCGACAGCGTGTCCCACACCGCCTCCCAGGCAGGCAGCTGGGTGGACGACAACTGGGCCGACTGGCTGAACGCCGGCCTCCAGATCGTGCTGATCCTGGTGATCGCGATCGTCCTGCGCACCGTGGTGCGGCGCACCATCAGCCGGCTGATCGAGCGGATGAACCGGGGCGCGGAGGTCGCCGCCGCCACGGCGCTGGGCGGGCTGCTGGTCAACGCCGAGCGGCGCAAGCAGCGCAGCGAGGCCATCGGCTCGGTACTCAGGAGCGTGGCGTCGTTCGTCATCATGGGCACCGCGGCGCTGACCATCCTGTCGGTGCTGCGGATCGACCTGGCCCCGCTGCTGGCCAGCGCGGGGGTCGCCGGTGTCGCGATCGGCTTCGGCGCCCGCAACCTGGTGACGGACTTCCTGTCCGGCGTGTTCATGATCCTCGAGGACCAGTACGGCGTCGGTGACGTCATCGACGCGGGGGTGGCCTCCGGCACGGTCGTCGAGGTGGGCCTGCGGGTGACGAAGCTGCGCGGCGACAACGGCGAGATCTGGTACGTGCGCAACGGCGAGGTCAAGCGGATCGGCAACCTGAGCCAGGGCTGGGCCACCGCCGTGGTCGACGTCCAGGTCGGCAGCGGCGAGGACATGGACCGTGCGCGTGCGGTGATCGTGGAGACCGCGGACGCCATGGGCAAGGAAGACCCCTGGGACGAGTTCCTGTGGGAGCCGGTGCAGATGCTCGGGCTCGATTCTGTCGGGTCGGACTTCGTGGTGCTCCAGGTGCAGGCCAGGACGATGCCGGGGCAGGCGGCGCCGGTGGCGCGCGAGCTGCGCTGGCGGATCAAGCGGGCCTTCGACCGGGAGGGCATCGCGATCACGGGCACCCCGGGTGCCACGGTGACCGATCCCGCGGCGGTGGCCGCCGAGGGTGCCCCGGTGCCCGACGGGGCCGAGGAGAACGGCCCGCCGCCCGCGCAGCGCTCGGCGTCCGTACCGCCGCCTGCGGCGGGCGAGCCCTGAGCCCTGGCTCACCGCATTTCACCCGTGGGGGGCCGTCTGCCGACGGCCCCCCACGGGTACATAACGAGTTGGCCGCACGGTCTTGTGCACCCCTTGACGCTCCCCTGACGGCGGGCCTACCTTTCGTTGCCAATAGGAAACTTTCCTAACAGTGAACTGAGGGAGGATGGCGCGCATGGCTGGCACCCCTGGCACCCCGCGCGTGTTGCGCGCCATGAACGACCGCGCCGCGCTCGACCTCCTGCTGGAGCACGGCACGCTCTCCAGAACCCGGATCGGCAAGCTCACCGGCCTGTCCAAGCCCACCGCCTCGCAGCTGCTGGCACGCCTGGAGGCGGCCGGCCTGGTACTGGCCACCGGCACCACCGCGGGCCGCCCCGGGCCGAACGCCCAGCTCTACTCGGTCAACCCCGCCGCCGCCCACGTCGCGGGCCTCGACGTGACCACGGAGCGGATCAGGGCCGCCGTCGCCGACATCACCGGCCGCACCGTCGGCTCCTTCCGGCTGCCCACCCCGCACCACCGGGCCGGCAGCGCCGTCGAGCAGGTCGTCCAGGCGCTGGACGGCGCGGTGAAGGCCGCCGGCCTCAACCGCGCCGACCTGCACCGCGGCGTCATCGGCACACCCGGCGCCTTCGACCCCAGCACCGGGCGGCTGCGCTACGCCAGCCACCTGCCCGGCTGGCACTCCCCCGCGCTGCTCGACGAGCTGGCCGCTGCCCTGCCGATGCCGCTCGAATACGACAACGACGTCAACCTCGCCGCGGTCGCCGAGCAGCGGATCGGCGCGGCCCGCGGCCACGACGACTTCGTCCTGCTGTGGAACGAGGAGGGCATCGGCGCCGCCCTGATGATCGGCGGCCGGCTGCACCGCGGCTGGACCGGCGGCGCCGGCGAGGTCGGCTTCCTGCCGGTGCCCGGCACGCCGCTGGTCCGCAATGTGACCAGGACCAACAACGGCGGCTTCCAGGAGCTGGCCGGCTGCAACGCGGTCCTGCGGCACGCCGCGGAGCTGGGCCTGGACATCCCCGAAGGACCGCTCGCCGACGCCGCCGCCGCGGTGCTGTGCCGGGCCGCGGCCGCCCACCGCGAAGGCGGGCAGGACGGCACGGGGCCGCACGCGGAGCTGCTGGCCCGCTGCGCCACCGGCATGGCGGTGGGACTGGCCTCCGTGGTGGCCGTGCTCGACCCCGAACTCATCGTGCTCGCGGGTGACGTCGCCGTCGCGGGCGGCGAGCCGCTGCGCGCCCTCATCCAGTCTGAGCTGGCCGAACTGGCCGTACCCAGGCCCCGGCTGGTGCTCGGCACCGTGGAGATGCACCCCGTACTGAGCGGCGCGCTGGAAAGCGCGCTCGCCACCACCCGCGACGAGGTGTTCGACACCTCGCGCTGACCGCACCACCCGCACCACCCCGACGGAACGGCGCCCCCGCCGTCCCGACGGCACCGCACACCCTCGACCACCCTCGTACCCGGAGGTAAAGAGCAGTGTCCCGTATACGCAAGGCAGCAGCCGCCGTGGCGGCGAGTGCCGCGATCACCCTGCTCGCGAGCGCGTGCACCGGCCAGAGCAGCACCTCGGCGGACGACGACGCCAGCAAGGACGTCACCATCACCTTCTGGCACGGCTGGACGGCCCCCAACGAGCTCAAGGCGATCAACGACAACGTCGCCAGGTTCGAGAAGGCCCACCCCAACATCCACGTCAAGGTGCAGGGCAACATCACCGACGACAAGATCAACCAGGCGCTGCGGGCCGGCGGTTCCAAGGCCCCCGACGTCGTCTCGTCCTTCACCACGGACAACGTCGGCCAGTTCTGCTCGTCCGGCACCTTCGCCGACCTGGCGCCTTTCCTGCAGAAGTCGGGCGTCGACCCGGCCGCGACCTTCCCCAAGCCGATGCTGGAGTACACCCAGTTCGAGGGCAAGCGCTGCGCGCTGCCGCTGCTGGGAGACGCGTACGGGCTCTACTACAACAAGAAGGAATTCGCCGCGGCCGGCATCACCGCGCCGCCGAAGACCCTCAGCGAGTTCAAGGCGGACGCGGTCAAGCTGACCAAGTCCTCGGGGGACTCATACTCCCAGCTCGGCTTCATGCCGGACTTCCACGGCTACGAGTCCACGCCGATGCACGTGGCCGCCCAGTGGGGCGTGAAGTACTTCGACGCCGACGGCAAGTCGCAGGTCGCCAAGGACCCGGGCTTCACCGCGATGTTCGAATGGCAGCAGGACATGGTCAAGGCGCTCGGCGGCTTCGGCAAGCTGGAGAAGTACCGCTCGACCTTCGGTGACGAGTTCGGCGCGAAGAACCCACTCCAGACCGGCCAGGTCGCCATGGGCATCGACGGCGAGTGGCGGGCGGGCATGGCCAAGGACGCCGGCATGAACGACCTGGCCGTGGCGCCCTTCCCGGTGCCCGACGAGCAGGCCGCCACCTACGGCAAGGGCTACCTGTCCGGCACGATCATCGGCATCGCGAACACCAGCGCGAAGAAGAACGCCGCCTGGGAACTGGTGAAGTTCATGACCACCGACACCGACGCGGTCGTCTCCTTCGCCAACGCGATCCACAACGTGCCCTCGACGCTGGCCGCGCTCAAGTCGCCCGCACTGGACCAGGACCCGTCCTTCAAGACCTTCCTCGACATCGCGCAGAACCCCGACAGCACCACCACCCCGCCGAGCGTCAACGGCGGTGCCTACCAGGTGACGCTGCAGGACTTCGGCTACGCCTACGAGTCGGGCAAGTCCAAGGACCTCAAGGCCGGACTCCAGGGCGTCGACACGCAGGTCGACAAGGACATCGCGCAGGCCAAGTGATGAGCGCCGCCGTCCACCCCCTGCTGAGGGCCAGACGCCGCAAGGCGGCACTGCGCAACCTCGCCTTCCTGTCTCCCTGGATCATCGGCTTCGGCGTCTTCTTCGCCTACCCGCTGCTGTCCACCGTCTACTTCTCCTTCATGCACTACAACGGCGTGAACCCGCCGACCTGGACCGGCACGAGGAACTGGTCCTACGTCTTCAAGGACTACCCGCTGTTCTGGCCGGCCCTGCGCAACACCCTGTGGCTGGTGCTGGTGATGGTGACGCTGCGGGTCGTCTTCGGTCTTGGCGTCGGCCTGCTGATCACCAAGATCAAGACCGGCGCCGGCCTCTTCCGCACCGCCTTCTACCTGCCCTACCTGGCCCCGCCGGTCGCGGCGACCATGGCCTTCGTCTTCCTGCTCAACCCCGGCACCGGGCCGGTCAACCACATCCTGGGCGACATCGGCATCCCCACGCCCGGCTGGTTCACCGACCCGAACTGGTCCAAGCCGGCGCTGACGGTGCTTGCGGTCTGGGGCATCGGCGACCTGATGGTCATCTTCATGGCCGCACTGCTCGACGTGCCCAAGGACCAGTACGAGGCCGCGGAACTCGACGGCGCCGGGGCCTGGCAGCGGTTCCGGTACGTGACGCTGCCGAACATCTCGCCGATCGTGATGTTCGCGGTGGTCACCGGGGTCATCCAGACCATGCAGTACTACACGCAGCCGCTGGTGGCGGGAAAGGTCGCCTCCGGGATCATCGGCAACTCCGGCCAGCAGTTCGAACCCGGCTACCCGGACAAGTCGACCCTGACCCTGCCGCAACTGGTCTACGAACGGGGCTTCCAGCGCTTCGACTACGGCTCGGCGTGCGTCATCGCCCTGGTGCTCTTCGTCCTGGCCATGGCCTTCACCGCCCTGCTCATGCGCCGGCGCAACGGCTTCCTTTCAGCGGAGGACTGACCGATGACGACTCTGACCGCCCCCGCGGAGCAGGCTCCCACCCGGCCGGCCGACACCCGCGCCCTGCGCGCCGCCCGCCGCAAGGCACGGCTGCACTGGATCGCCGTGCACTCGCTCGGCCTGGCGGCCGCCGCGTTCTTCGTGCTGCCCTTCGTCTTCGTCTTCCTCACCGCGGTGATGAGCGACAACCAGGCGCTGACCAGGGACCTGTGGCCGCACTCCTGGCAGTGGTCCAACTTCCGCACCGTGTGGGACACCCCGGGCTTCCTCACCTGGTGGCGCAACACCCTGGTCTACGCGGTGTCCGGCACCGTGCTGACCGTGGTGTCCTCGCTGCCGGTGGCCTACGCGCTGGCCAAATTCCGCTTCCGCGGCCGCAACCTGGTCATGGTGCTGGTCATCTCCACGATGATGCTGCCGCCCCAGGTGATCATCATCCCGATGTACCTGTTCTGGACCAAGCAGCTCGGCATGGACGGCACCCTGTGGCCGCTGATCATCCCGATGGCCTTCGGCGACGCCTTCACCATCTTCCTGCTGCGGCAGTTCCTGCTGACCATCCCCAAGGAGTACACCGAGGCGGCCAAGGTGGACGGCTGCGGTGAACTGCGCACCCTGCTCACCGTGATCGTCCCGATGATCCGCCCGGCCATCGCCGCGGTCGCGCTGTTCCAGTTCTTCTACTGCTGGAACGACTACTTCGGCCCGCAGATCTATGCCAGTTCCAACCCGGCTGCCTGGACACTGAGTTACGGCCTGGAGTCCTTCAAGGGCGCCCACCACACCAACTGGAACCTCACGATGGCGGCGACCGTCCTGGTGATGGCACCGGTCATCGTGGTCTTCTTCTTCGCGCAAAAGGCCTTCATCGAAGGCGTGACCCTGACGGGAGTCAAGGGATGAAACTGGCAGTCGTGGGCGGCGGGTCCACGTACACACCGGAACTGATCGACGGATTCGCACGGCTGCGCGACAGCCTGCCCGTCGAGGAGCTGGCGCTGATCGACCCGGACGCGCACCGCCTCGAACTCGTCGGCGGCCTCGCCCGGCGGATCTTCGCCAAGCAGGGCCACCCCGGCCGCATCGTCACCACCTCCGACCTGGAGGCCGGTGTGGCGGACGCCGACGCGGTCCTGCTCCAACTGCGCGTCGGCGGGCAGGCCGCGCGCAACCAGGACGAGACATGGCCGCTCGAATGCGGCTGCGTCGGCCAGGAGACCACGGGCGCGGGCGGGCTCGCGAAGGCGATGCGCACCGTGCCGGTGGTCCTCGACATCGCCGAACGGGTCAGGCGGGCCGCGCCGGACGCCTGGATCATCGACTTCACCAACCCGGTCGGCATCGTCACCCGGGCGCTGCTCCAGGCCGGGCACAAGAGCGTCGGGCTGTGCAACGTCGCCATCGGCTTCCAGCGCCGCTTCGCCGAGAAGCTCGGAGTGCCGCCCGAGCAGGTGCACCTCGACCACGTCGGGCTCAACCACCTGACCTGGGAGCGGGGGGTGCGCATCGGCGGCCCCGACGGCGAGAACGTGCTGCCCAAGCTGCTCGCCGAGCACGGTGACAGCATCGCCGCCGACCTGCACCTGCCGCGCCCGGTCCTCGACCGGCTCGGCGTCGTCCCCTCCTACTACCTGCGCTACTTCTACGCGCACGACGAGGTGGTGCGCGAGCTGCGCACCGGGACCTCACGGGCCTCGCAGGTCGCCGCGATGGAGCGGGAACTGCTGGAGATGTACGGCGACCCGGCGCTCGACGAGAAGCCGGCACTGCTGGCCAAGCGCGGCGGCGCCTTCTACTCGGAGGCGGCGGTGGCGCTCGCCTCGTCGCTGCTGCGGGCGGCGCACGTGCCCGCCGGCGGCGACGTCCAGGTCGTCAACACCTACAACAACGGCACCCTGCCCTTCCTGCCGGACGACGCCGTCATCGAGGTGCCCGCCGTGGTCGACGGCGACGGTGCGGCACCGCTGCCGGTCCCACCGGTGGAACCGCTCTACGCCGGGCTGATCGCGAACGTGACCGCCTACGAGGACCTGGCACTCGACGCCGCGCTGCGCGGTGGCAGGGACCGGGTCTTCACCGCGCTGCTCGCCCACCCGCTGATCGGGCAGTACGACCTCGCGGAGCAGCTGACCGACCGTCTCGTCGCGCACAACCGGGAGTACTTCGCGTGGGCCTGAACATCCCCCAGGGCCCCCGGCCCGGAAGGCCCCAGCCGCCGCTGGTCCCCGGCGGCGTGCTCGCCATCGACGCGGGCAACAGCAAGACCGACGTGGCCCTGGTCGCCGCCGACGGGCGGGTGCTCGGCGCCGCCCGCGGCGGCGGATTCCAGCCGCCGGTGGTCGGCGTCGGCCCCGCCGTCGACACGGTGGCGGAGATCGTGGCGCGGGCGGCGGCGGACGCCGGGCTCGCTCCGCGTGAGGGCGACGGGGACGGCGGACGGCCGCTGGCCGCCTACACCTCGGCGTGCCTGGCCAACGCGGACCTGCCCGTGGAGGAGGAGCGCCTGGAGGCGGCGGTGCACGCCCGCGGCTGGGCGCCCGCCACCCGGGTCGCCAACGACACCTTCGCGATCCTGCGGGCCGGTGTCGACGAGCCGCGCGGAGTGGCCGTGGTGTGCGGCGCCGGCATCAACTGCGTGGGCATGCTGCCGGACGGACGCACCGCCAGATTCCCCGCGATCGGCAAGATCTCCGGGGACTGGGGCGGCGGCTCGGGACTGGCCGACGAGGCGCTGTGGTTCGCCGCAAGGGCCGAGGACGGCCGCGGCGAGCCCACCGCCCTGGCCCGCACCCTGCCCGCCCACTTCGGCCTCGGGTCGATGTACGCGCTGATCGAGGCGCTGCACCTGGAGACGCTGCCGGCCGAGCGGAAGTACGAGCTGACGCCGGTGCTGTTCGCCACCTCGGACGCCGGCGACCCGGTGGCCAGGGCGATCCTGACCCGGCAGGCCGAGGAGATCACCGCACTGGCCGTCGTGGCGCTCGGCCGCCTCGGCCTGCTCGACGAGGAGGCCGACGTGCTGCTCGGCGGCGGGGTGATGGCCGCGCGCAACCCGTATCTGATGGACACCCTGGTCGAGTTGCTCACCGCCCGCGCCCCCAAGGCGCGCACCAAGGTGGTGACCGCGCCGCCCGTGCTGGGCGCGGCGCTGCTCGGCCTCGACGGGCTGGGCGCGCCGCCGCAGGCGCACGCCACGCTGCGGGCGCACTACGGCTGACCCCGGTGCGGTGCCCGCGCGCCGCCGGGCGCGGCGGGCTGCCGGACCGGAGCGCGGCGGAACGGGTCGGCCGCGGCGGGAACCGAATCCGTACCGGGCGCGTGTGACCAGTCGGGGGCGGATGGTGACCGGCCAAGATCACACGGCCGCTGGAGGTATGGAGCCGGCTGCGGCCATACTGCTCCCTGACAGCGTGGCTTCCGCAGACGCGGCAAGTCGGACTCGGGGGAGGGTATGTGACGCACACGCCGACGGGGAGCGCGGTCCCTGACGTTCGCGCGCGCGGGGCGATGCCCGCGCAGCGCGGCGCCGCGCCCTCACCGCCGCCCGGCGCTCCGGGTCCCGGCCGGCGGCGTGCCTGGGCGGAGTACGCGGCCCGGCTGCGGGCCGCTGCCACCACCGAGCCAGGCCGGTTGCGGATCATCGGCGCCTCGCTCGCGCTGCTGGTCGTGGCGTTCGGCGCGGTCACCGCCTGGCAGGTCACCGACCGTTCCACCGCCGCGGACAACGTCGTCAAGCACAGCGCGCCGCTCAGCGCCAGCGCCGCGGAGATCTACCGCTCCCTCGCCGACGCCGACGCCACCGTCACCGGCGGCTTCCTGGTCGGCGGCCAGCAGCCCAAGGACGTCTCCGAGCGCTACGAGAAGGACATCACCACAGCGGCCAAGCTGATCACCGACGCCGCGGCCAACAGCGAGGGGTCCCCGCAGGCCCGCGCCCAGATCACCGC
This sequence comes from Streptomyces sp. NPDC049040, assembly GCF_043197715.1. Lineage (NCBI taxonomy): Bacteria > Bacillati > Actinomycetota > Actinomycetes > Kitasatosporales > Streptomycetaceae > Streptomyces > Streptomyces sp. NPDC049040. The sequence continues at coordinate 276,152 of NZ_JBICTO010000002.1, read as the reverse complement.
GCTCAACTGGCAACTGCCCAAGTACGTCGAGCTGGTGACGACCGCGCAGGCCGACAACCGGCAGGGCCTGCCGGTCGGCGGCGCCTACCTGCGGTACGCCAACCTCCAGATGCGCAAGGACGGCGGCCTGCTGTCAGCGGCGGACAAGCTCTACCGGATCGAGACCGACCGGCTCGGCAGCGACTACAGCCACGCCAAGGCGCTGCCCTACGTCTCCTGGGCGCTGGGCGCGGTCGCGCTCCTCGCCCTGCTGTGGGCGCAGCGCCGCCACTACCGGCGTACCAACCGGGTGTTCAACCACGGCCTGCTGGCCGCAAGCGCCGCATCGGCGGTGGTGCTGCTGTGGCTGCTGGCCGGGCACACCGTGGCGCGCAACCAGCTCGAACACTCCGACGCCCACGGTGCCCGCTCGATGCAGGTGCTCAACAACGCCCGGATCAGCGTCCTCCAGGCCCGCGGCGACGAGAACCTGACGCTGGTGGCCCGCGGTTCCGGCGGCGAGTACGAGGACAACTTCTCCGACGGCATGGACGCACTCGCGGGCAAGGACCCCCAGGGGGTCGGCGGTGAGCTGGCGCAGGCGCTGGCCCTGGCCGACAACGCGGCGGGCACCGACCCGGTCAACGCCGCCGTCAAGAGCGTCCAGACCTGGCGGGCCCGGCACACCGCGGAGCGCAAGAGCGACGACGCCGGGGACTACACCACGGCCGTCGCCGAGGTCATCGGCGGCAAGGACAGCAACGGCAAGACGGTGGACAAGACGACCGGCAGCTGCTTCGACGCCGTCGACGCCAGCCTGCAGAAGGCGGTCGCGCAGGAGCAGGAGGAGTTCAAGGACGCCGCGAACAGCGGCCGCGGCGCCCTGTCGCTGCTGCCGTACGGCGCGGCGCTGCTCGCGGTGCTGGCCGCGGCCGGGGCGGCGCTGGGCATCGGCCGCCGGCTGTCGGAATACCGGTGAGCGGGATGCCGGCGACATCGCGCACGGGCGCGGCGGAAGGGAGACGGACGGTGAACGGACATCGGCGCGGCTGGGGCGGAGTCGCGGGTATGGCGGTGGCCTGCGCGCTGGCCGTGGCCGGCTCCCTCGTCCCGCTGCGCGACGCCCCGGCCCCCGTCACGGCGGCCCACCCGGGCCAGGTGACCAGGGCGCAGTACGCGGCCGCGCAGGACGGCTCCGACACCTGCGACCGGCCCGAGCGCAGCCTCGACCCGAACAGCGGCAGCCTCTCGGGCGAGGCGGTGGCCCGGATCAAGGCGCACGGCAAGCTGGTGGTCGGCGTCGACCAGAACAGCTACCTGTGGGGCTTCCGCGACCCGGCCACCGGTGACCTCGCGGGCTTCGACATCGATCTCGTCAAGGCCATCGCCAAGGACATCCTGGGCGACGAGAACGCGGTGCAGTACCTGACGGTGCCCACCGCCGACCGGATCCTGGACATCCAGCAGAAGAAGGTCGACATGGTGGTCCGCACCATGACCATCAACTGCGAGCGGATCAGCCAGGTCGCCTTCTCCACCGCCTACTTCACCGCCGGACAGCAGATCCTGACGCTGAAGAACGCGTCGATCACCGGGTTCGACGACTCGCTCGCGGGCAAGACCGTCTGCACCGCGACCGGCTCGACGGGCGCCAAGGAGCTGGGCAAGGGCTCGCACGGTGCCAAGGTGATGCTCGTCCCCAACCAGCTCGACTGCCTGGTGCGCCTGCAACTGGGCCTCGCCGACGCCGTGTTCACCGACAACGCGCTCGGCGCGGGACAGGCCGCCCAGGATCCGAACGTCCACCTGGTGGGCGACACCGTCACCAAGGAGCCGTACGGTGTGGCCATGAACCTGGCCGACACCGACCTGGTGCGGCGGGTCAACAAGGTGCTCGACACCTACCGCGCCGACGGTTCGTGGACGGCGTCGTACGACCACTGGCTGGCGCACGATCTGCCGGGCATCAAACCGCCCACGCCGTTGTACAAATAGGACCAGGGGCAGGTCGGAGGAGAGGGCGTGATGGCGGTCGCTGGACCATCCGGGCCGGTGATGGGACGGGAGGACGTCGACCGTGCCCTGGCGCGGCTCGCCACCGAGCACGAGGCGATCGAGTCCTCGCTGCTCTCGCTCCAGGACCACTCGGGCCGCCGCCTGCTGGAAGGCGCGGAGCTGACCGGCGTGACCAAGGAGCGCTGGGCCGAGACCGACGCGGCGATCACCGCGCTGTGGACGCACTTCGAGGCGTACACCGACGCCCTCACCACCGCCCGTGAGATCCGCTCCCGCCGCCGCTGGCCGACCCAGACCGAGCTGCGGCGGCTCACCGAGCTGCTCCAGGGCGACGGCATCAGCGTGACCGGCGCCGCCGTGCCTGACGCCGCCCGCTCGCTGACGGGACCGGCCCGGCTCACCGAGCAGCTCAGCCTCGAACAGCTGCTCGCCCGCATGAACGGGTGGTACGACCAGGCGATGGAGACCGTCGCCGCCGCCGACTCGGTGTGGTCGGCGCTGCCCGCCCGGATAGACCTGCTGGCCGCCGAGACCCAGCGGGTCCGCTCGCTCGCGCACTCCGTCGGGGTGCGGCCGGGCGCGCACCCCTCGGGCGACGACCTGGAGGGGCTGGTCGCGGACCTGAAGGAGCTGCGGGCGCAGAGCGTGTCCGACCCGCTGGCCTTCTGGCGGGCCCGGCCCACACCCGGCCGCCCCGACACCTCGCGCTACGAGCAGGCGGGCCGTCAACTGGACGACATCCGCCGCGAGGTGGAGGCGGTGCTGCATGTCAGGGAGGACGCGGAGCACCGGCTCGGGCGGCTGCGCGACGTGCTGTCCCGCGCCGACCGCACCCTGACCGAGGCGCGCAGCGCCCGGGTGGAGGTGCTGTCGAAGATCCTCGCCTCCGATGTGCCCGCGGTCAGCGGTCCCGCCTCCGTCCTGCACGAGCAGCTCGCGGCGGCAGAGGAGTTCACCAGGTCGGCGCAGTGGCACCGGCTCTCGCCGCTGCTGGACAGCCTGGAGGGGCACGCCGACGACGAACTGCTGCGGGCCAGGGAGTCGCTGACCGCGGTGACCGCGCCGCTGGCGGTGCGGGCCGAACTGCGCGGCCGGCTCGACGCCTACCGCGCGAAGGTCGCCAGGCTCGGGATGGCCGAGGACCCGCTGCTGATCGAACGCTACGACCAGGCCAGGCGGCTGCTGTGGAGCGCGCCCTGCGACCTGGCGGCGGCCGAGCGGACCGTGCGGCGCTACCAGCAGGCGGTGGCCGAGATCGGCGGGCAGCGCCCGCAGTCACCGCCGCAGGACCGGCGGTGACCAGCGTTGCCCGCGGACGTCCCCCGCTGTTCCCGCGCGATTCGCAACCGTCGCGTACGGTACGACCGTCGTAGCCGGTACGGGCGGCCTCACCGGCTGCCGATCGGGGACGCGGGACGGGCGTCCCGCGGCGGTGGCACACCAGGGGAAAGGCTGAGGGGGACACAGTGAGCAAGTGCCAACGGCCCAATTGCGGCGGCACCTTGGAGGACATGGGCGGCGGCGAGCTGTACTGCGACACCTGCGGTCTCGCGCCCCTTGCGGCCGCCCCCGCGGCGCCCGCGCCGGTGCCCGCCGCCCCGGCCCCGGCCCGCGCGCCGGGCCCTGACTCGGGGCGCACGTCCACCTCGACCTCCTCGCGGTCCTCCAAGTCCTCCTCGCGGGCCTCGCGCCGCTCGGTGTCGGGCCGGCTGTCGCAGTCGCTTGCGGGTTCGGCCACCGGCCGCTCGGTGTCGGTGCGCAGCAGCCGCAGCGGCTCGGCCGGCACCGGGCGCGGCAAGCTCGGCGCCGGGCTGGTCTCCGTGCCCACCGTGCCGCGGCCCGACCCGTCCGCGGCGGTGCTGGACAACCCCGAGGTGCCCGAGCGCAAGCGGTACTGCAGCAAGGGCGACTGCGGGGCCCCGGTGGGCCGCAGCAGGGGTGACCGGCCCGGGCGTACCGAGGGCTTCTGCACCAAGTGCGGGCACCCGTACTCGTTCACACCCAAGCTCCGTGCCGGTGACGTGGTGCACGGGCAGTACCACGTGGTGGGCTGCCTCGCGCACGGCGGGCTCGGCTGGATCTACCTGGCGGTGGACCGCGCGGTCTCCGACCGCTGGGTGGTGCTCAAGGGCCTGCTGGACACCGGCGACGAGGACGCGCTGGCCGCCGCGGTCTCCGAGCGGCGCTTCCTGGCCGAGATCGAGCACCCCAACATCGTGCGGATCTACAACTTCGTCGAGCACCTGGACCAGCGCACCGGCACCCTCGACGGCTACATCGTGATGGCCTACGTCGGCGGCAAGTCGCTCAAGGAGATCGCCAACGAGCGTCGCGCCCCCGACGGCAGGCGCGCCCCGCTGCCCGTCTCGCAGGCCATCGCCTTCGCCATCGAGGCACTGGAGGCCCTGGGCCACCTGCACAGCCGCAACCTCCTCTACTGCGACTTCAAGGTCGACAACGCCATCCAGACCGAGGACCGGCTGGAACTCATCGACATGGGCGCCGTCCGCCGCATGGACGACGCCGAGTCGGCGATCTACGGCACCGTCGGCTACCAGGCCCCCGAGGTCGCCGAGGTCGGCCCGTCGGTCGCCTCGGACCTCTACACGGTCGCCCGCACCCTGGCGGTGCTGACCTTCGACTTCCAGGGCTACACCAACGTCTTCGTCGACAGCCTGCCCGACCCCGGCAACATCGAGGTCTTCTCCCGCTACGAGTCCTTCTACCGGCTGCTGGTGCGGGCCACCGACCCCGACCCCGACAAGCGCTTCGCCTCCGCCGAGGAGATGTCGGACCAGCTGCTCGGGGTGCTGCGGGAGATCGTCGCCCTGGAGACCGGGGTGCAGCGGCCCGCCCTGTCCACGCAGTTCGGCCCCGAACTGCGGGTGGTGGACACCGAGCTGGTACGCGCCACGGCCGGCGACACCTCGGCCCTCGGCGCCGACCGCGCGCTGGAGAAGGCGTCGAGACGCCGCGACAAGGCCGGCGCGAAAGCCCAGGCGCCGGCCGCGGGCAACGGCGCCGGCGGCTACGGCCCGGCTGCACCGGGCCTGCCGCCTGGCGCGATGCCCGCACAACTGCCGGGCCCCGGCAGCCATCCGCCGATGGCGCCCGCCGTGGCCGCACCCGGCTGGGGCCCTTCGCTGCCGGTGGTCGCCCGGCTCGACACCACGGCGGCCGTCCTGGCGCTCCCGGTGCCGCACGTCGACCCCGGCGACCCCAACGCGGGCTTCCTGGCCGGGCTTTCCGCGGCCGCGCCCGGCGAACTTGTCGCCGCCCTCGGATCCGCCACGGTCGACTCGGTCGAGCGGCGGCTGCGCGAGGTCCGCGCCCGGCTCGAACTCGACGACCCCTTCGGCGCGCAGCAGGTGCTGGGTGCGATGGCCGACCCCGACGACAACGCGGACTGGCGGGTGGTGTGGCACCGCGGCCTCGCGGCCCTGTGCACCGGCGACCACGAGACGGCCGCGCTGAGCTTCGACGCGGTCTACGACGCCTTCCCCGGCGAGCCCGCGCCGAAGCTGGCCCTCGGCGTGTGCGCCGAGGTGCTGCGGCAGCTCGACAACGCCGCCGAGTACTACCGGCTGGTGTGGACCACCGACCACAGCTACGTCAGTGCCGCCTTCGGCCTGGCCCGGGTGCTGCTGGCCTCCGGCGACCGGGCAGGCGCGGTGGCCGCGCTGGAGTCGGTGCCCGAGTCCTCCATCCACTACACCGCCGCGCGGGTCGCCGCGATCAGGGCCAGGCTGCGCGACCGCTCGCCCCACGAGGCGCTGCTGCCGGACCTGCGGGCCGCGGGCCTGCAGGTGGAGGCGCTGCAACGGCAGGGCCTCGACTCCGACCGGCGCGAGCAACTGGCCACCGAGGTACTGGGCAGCGCGCTCGACTGGGTGCTCGCAGGCCGTGTCGGGGAGCACACGGCGGCGCCCGCGGGCGTACCGTCGTCGGCATCCGGCGCCCACGTCGTGTTGGGCACCGACATGACCGAGCGGGGCCTGCGGTTCGGCCTCGAACGCTCGTACCGGGTCCTGGCAAGGCTCGCCCAGCAGGGCAGTACGAGGATCGAACTGGTGGAACGCGCCAACCGCTTCCGCCCCAGGACGTGGGTGTAACCAGATGCCACCACTCCCCGAGTCGGCTCGGACGGCACAGTCCGTCGCACCGCCGCTGTGCCCCAACTGCGCTGATCCGCTGGAGGTCGACGACCGCTACTGCGGGCGCTGCGGCCTCGATGTGACGGCGCCGCCCGCGGCCGCCGCGCCCGACCCCGGCGGCCGGGCCGACGGTCCCGCGCAGGCGCCGCCGCCCGCGGAGCCGGGCGCGGCGACGGGTCCTGCGACCGACGCCTTCGTGCTCGCCCCGCCCAAGCCCGTACCGGCCCCGGCCGCCGGAGACGGCGACACCCTGGCGCTCGGCGTCGCGGTGCCCGGCGCCCGGCCGTCCGACCCGCGCGAGGCGCCGCCGGCCCCCGACGGCCCGGTGTGCGTGGCGTGCGGACTCGGCGGGGTGGACGACGACGGCTACTGCGAGCACTGCGGGCACGCCCAGCCGCGCCAGCGGGACCACCAGGAGCAGGAGTTGGAGGGCGTGGCCGCGGTCAGCGACCGCGGGCTGCGGCACCACCGCAACGAGGACGCCTTCGCGGTGGCCAAGGCCTTCCTGCCGGACGGCACCCCCGCGGTGGCCGCGGTGGTGTGCGACGGCGTGTCCACCGCCTACCGCCCCGACGACGCCTCGGCCGCCGCGTCCGCCGCGGGCCGCGAGTCGCTGCTCGCCGCCCTGAAGCGGGGCACCCCGGTGGAGGACGCGATGCGGGACGCGCTGATGTCGGCCTTCGAGGCGGTGACCGCGCTCGCCGCGGAGGAGGAGGCGCCCGGCGCGCCGCCGCACCACAACGCGCCGGCCTGCACCTGCGTCAGCGCCGTCGTGACAGGACCGGTCTTCACGGTGGGCTGGATCGGCGACAGCCGCGCGTACTGGGTCCCCGACGACCGCACGCTGCCCGCCGCCCGGCTGACCGAGGACGACTCCTGGGCGGCCAGGATGGTCGCCGCGGGACTGATGTCGGAGGCCGAGGCCTACGCCGACGAGCGCGCCCACGCGATCACCGGCTGGCTGGGTGCGGACGCGGTCGAGGTCGACCCGCACGTGGCCGCCTTCCAGCCCGAGGGCCCCGGGGTGATCGTGGTGTGCACCGACGGGCTGTGGAACTACGCGGAGTCGGCCGCCGAGATGGCCGAGGCCACACCGGCCGACGCACGCAGCCGCCCGCTGCACAGCGCGCGCACCCTGCTGGGGGTCGCGCTGGACGGCGGCGGCCACGACAACGTAACGGTCGCGGTACTGCCGTTCCCGGCTGCCGCGTCCCGGGCAGGATTCCCCTCCGCGTAGCTCTCGGAAAAGCTGGGCGGGGCTGTGAACTGGCTTTAAGGAGTGCAGGAAGCGATGGCCATTCTTTCCAAAACGAACGTGCCGCAGTTCTCGGTCGACGTCTATCAGAACGAATACCTGCCGGAGGGCGGCCGGGAGGTCAACGCCATCGTCACGGTCACCTCGACCGGCGGCGGCACCACCGGCGGCCACCCGCTGCCCGGCGCCGTACCCGGCACCCAGGCGGGGACGAACGCCGGTGTGGTGATCATGGTCGACTGCTCGGGGTCGATGGAGTACCCGCCGACGAAGATGCGCAACGCGCGGGAGGCGACGGCGGTCGCGATCGACGCGATACGCGACGGTGTCGCCTTCGCCGTGATCGGCGGTACCCACGTGGCGCGCGAGGTCTATCCGGCCAACGGCGGCCTCGCGGTGGCGGATCCGGCCACCCGCGCCCAGGCCAAGCAGGCGCTGCGCCGGCTGACCGCGGGCGGCGGCACGGCGATCGGCACCTGGCTGCGGCTCGCCGACAAGCTGCTGTCCTCGGGCGACGCGGCGATACGCCACGGCATCCTGCTGACCGACGGCCGCAACGAGCACGAGAAGCCTGAGGAGTTGCAGTCCGCACTCGACTCGTGCGCGGGCCGTTTCACCTGTGACGCGCGCGGCGTCGGGACCGACTGGGAGGTCAAGGAGGTGACGGGAATCGCCTCCGCGCTGCTCGGCTCGGTGGACATCGTCGCCGATCCGACCGGTCTGGCCGCCGACTTCCACGCGATGATGGAGAAGACGATGGGCAAGGAGGTCGCGGATGTCAGCCTCCGGCTGTGGACCCCGCAGGGCTCCGAGATCGCCTTCGTCAAGCAGGTCGCGCCGACCGTGGAGGACCTGAGCGGCCGCCGCACCGACGCCGGGCCGCGGGCCGGCGACTACCCGACCGGTTCGTGGGGCGACGAGTCCCGCGACTACCACGTGTGCGTGCGGGTGCCGAACGCAGGCGTCGGGCAGGAGATGCTCGCCGCCCGGCTGTCGCTGGTGCTGCCCCAGCCCGACGGGAGCCCGCAGGTGCTGGCGCAGGGCCTGGTGAGGGCGCTGTGGACGGACGACATGGCGGCGTCCACCCGGATCAACCCGCAGGTCGCGCACTACACAGGCCAGGCAGAGCTGGCCCAGGTCATCCAGCAGGGCCTGGAGGCCCGCAAGTCAGGGGACATGGACGGCGCGACGGCCAAGCTGGGCCGCGCGGTGCAGCTCGCCAGCGCCTCGGGCAACGAGGACACCGCCAAACTGCTGGCGAAGGTGGTCGACGTGGTCGACGCGGCGAGCGGTACTGTGCGACTCAAGGCCCGCGTCGCGGACGCCGACGAGATGACCCTGGAAACGCGGTCGACGAAGACCGTGCGGGTGAAGAAATAGCGCAGGAGGGACGCCGGAGGGCGGCGTCACACAGCAGCTTCGCTCACAACCTGTGGATCCGCCCCGGGGGGCGGAGGGGGAGCCGGCACGATGCTTTGTCCTAACGGCCACGAGTCCACGGCCACCGACTGGTGCGAGACGTGCGGTATGCGGATGCCCGCGCCGCCGTCCTCGTCCTACGGCTCGCGGCCCCCGTCGTCCGCGGCGTCCTCCTCCTCGACGCCGCCCGTCTCCCCGCAGCCCGCCTTCGGCTACGACCCGGCCGGGCCCGGCGGGTCGGGGCCCGCGCAGCTGTGCCCGGCGTGCGGCACGCCCCGCGAGGGGATGGCGCTGTTCTGCGAGGAGTGCCGCTACAACTTCCAGACGCACTCCGCCACCACCTTCGTCCCGCCCGCCGCGGCCGCGCCGCACATCACCCCGACCGCGCCCGACCGGCCGCCCTACCAGCGCTACGACTCCCAGCTGTCGCGGCCCTCCCGGGTCAACCGGCACGCGGAGCCGCTGCCGTCCGAGTCGGTCACGGTGACCTCGGGCTCGGGTGACTTCCTGCTCGATCCGCCGAGCGCGCCGACGGCCGCCCCAGGACAGGTGCCGGCCGCTTCTTCGGGCACGGCCGCGAAGGCCGCGCCCGGCACCGGCACGGCGTGGCTGGCGGTGATCGCGGCCGACCGGGAGTACTTCACCGCGGTGATGGCCCGCAGCGGCCCCGACGCCGGCGGCCTGTTCTTCCCCGCCTTCTCCCCCGAGTTCGAACTCCCGCTGACCGGCCACCAGATCACCATCGGGCGGCAGCGGCACAGCACGGGCGAGGCGCCCGACATCGACCTGTCACGCTCCCCCGAGGACCCCGGCGTCTCCCACAAGCACGCGGTGCTGGTCCAGCAGCCCGACGGCTCCTGGTCGGTGGTCGACCAGGACTCGACCAACGGCACCACGGTGAACCTCGCCGAGGACCCGATCCCGGCCTACACCCCGATCCCGCTGGCCGAGGGCGACCGCGTCCACGTCGGCGCCTGGACGACCATCACCATGCGCCGGCTCTGAACCCGGGGCGGCGGGTCCGGCACCCGGCCCGAGCCGACCGGGAACCTGCGCCCGCTCCCGACCGCCTCAGTGGTGGGCGGCGGGCACCGGCCAGGTGTCGGGGCCCTCAGGGCTGTCGAGCCAGATCCACTGGCGGCGGCCGTCGACCGTCAGGCCGAAGCGGGTGCGTGACGGGTGCCGGTCGAGCAGCGAGGGCTCACCGCCCACCGCGGGCGGCGAGATGCCGGCCGCGTGGCCGCGCAGCGGCACGAAATACGCCGGCGTGGGCAGAAAGCGCCCCTCGGCCCTGCCGGGCCCCAGCACGGTGAGCACCACGAGGCCGGTCGCGAAGGGTGCCAGGATCAGCCCGCCGGGCCGGCACTGCTCGGTCCAGGCCGGCGGGATCGACGGCAGCTCGCAGGTCGCGATCACCCGGTCGTAGGGCGCCCCCGCCGGGTGCCCGAACGCCCCGTCGCCGGTGACGACGGTGACCGACAGGGCCTCCGCGGTGCCGTAGGCGGCCAGGTGGTCGCGCGCCGCCGCGGTGATCGCGGCGTCCAGATCGATCGTCGTCACCGCGCCCGTGCCGCCGAGCCGGTGCGCCAGCAGCGCCGCGTTGTAGCCGGTGCCCGCCCCGATCTCCAGCACCCGCTGGCCCTCCCGGACGTCCAGCGCCTCGCACATCAGCGCCATCAGCGACGGCTGGCTGCTCGACGAGACCAGCTCGCCGCCCGAGACGTGGGTGGCGATCGGCTGGTCGGCGTAGGCGCCCATCAGCCAGCGCAGCCGGCGCCGCTGGTCAGGGTCGTCCGCGCTGTAGCGGCCCCCCGCCTCGTCCGAGGCGCCGCGGTGGTAGACCGGCACGAACAGATGCCTCGGCACCTCGGCGAAGGCGGCCCGCCACGCGGGGTCGGAGAGCCCGCCGCCCGCGACGATACGGCGCACCATCCGGTGCCGCAGCGCACTCGCCGCGGCCCGGAGACGCTGATCACGCGGCGGCCCGGTCATGCCTCCATCCTGCGCCCGCGGGAAGGGTCCTACGACCCGGGTCCTCGGCCGGGGCGTCTGCGACCATGGTGGGGTGACTGACATCCCGCACGGCACGGTCGAGCAGCAGACGTTCTACGAGCTGGTCGGTGGCGAGGACACCTTCCGCCGGCTCGTGCACCGCTTCTACCAGGGCGTCGCGGACGACCCCGACCTGCGGGCGATGTACCCGGAGCAGGATCTCGGCCCGGCGGAGGAGCGGCTGCGGCTGTTCCTGACGCAGTACTGGGGCGGCCCGCGGACGTACAGCGACCAGCGCGGCCACCCGCGGCTGCGGATGCGCCACGCGCCCTTCCGGGTCGACAAGGCCGCGCACGACGCCTGGCTGCGCCACATGCGGGCGGCGGTCGACGAGCTGGACCTGGCACCCGAACACGAGCGGCAACTGTGGGACTACATGGTGTACGCCGCCGCCTCGATGGTGAACACCCCGGGCTGAGCCACCGGCACCCGCGGTCGGTCACGATCGCATTCCGACAATCCTCCACATGTTTCTGCACGCTCCTTTCGCTTGACATCATCCGATCAGCGACAAGGACGGGGGCAGCACGGGTGACCGGATTCGTACTTCTGCGTGTCCGCGCGCACCGGTTGCTGCTCGCCGCCGCACTGCTCACCGTGCTGCTGACCACCTGCGTCCTGGCCACCCTCGCGTCCTACACCGGCGCGATAGGCGACGCCGCGCTGCGCCGCACCCTCCAGCACCAGGCGGCCGACCGGTCGACCTTCGACGTCAAGGCGTCCCTGACCGGCAAGGACGCCGCCGCACTCGACCGGTCCGTGCGCGGCGAACTGGGCGGCGCCTTCGGCGGACTGCCCTCGACGGTCGCCTCCAGCACCAGGTCCGGCCCGTACGGCCTGCCCTTCTCGCTGCGGCCCGCAGGCGTGGCCAAGAGCTCAGAGCCCGACCTGACGCTGCTCGCCACCTTCGACAGGACGCGGCTGAAACTCGTCGGCGGCCACTGGCCCGCCGCGGCCGCCAAGGGCGCGGACAGCGTCGAGGTCGCGGTGCCCGAGACGGTCTCCCGCGCCCTGCACGTCGGTGCGGGCCGGCTCATCACACTGGCCGACCGGCTCGGCGGCCCGCCGCTGCGGATCAAGGTCACCGGCGTCTACCGCCCCGCCGACCTCGGCTCGCCCTACTGGCAGCTCGACCCGCTCGCCGGGCGCGGCGTCCACACGCTGGCCTTCACCACCTACGGCCCGCTGCTCGCCGACCCCGGCACCTTCGGCTCCGGGCGGGTCGCGGCCGACGAGATGTCCTGGCAGGCGACAGGGGACTTCCGCGCGGCGGGCACCGGCAGTATCGACACCCTCGAGGCAGCCGTACGGGACACCACCGCGCGGCTGCGGGCCGGCAAGGACACCGGCGGCGCTCAGGCCACGACCGGGCTGTCCGACCTGCTGGACGGGCTGCGCCGCAGCCTGCTCGTGACCCGCTCCACCCTGCTCATCGGCGCCTTCCAGCTGATCATCCTCGCCGCCTTCGCTCTGCTGCTGGTCGCCCAGCTCCTCGCAGAGGAGCGGTCGGGCGAGACGGCGCTGCTGCGCGCCCGCGGCGGCTCCCGCGGCCGGGTGGCCCGGCTCGCCGCCGGTGAGGCGCTGCTGCTCGCGCTGCCCGCGGCGCTCGTCGCGCCCCTGCTCGCGGGACCCGTCACCCGGCTGCTCGCCGGCACCGGCGCGATGGCCAGGACCGGGGTCACCCTCGGCGGTGCGAGCACCGGCGGCGCCTGGCTGGTGGCCGGCGCCGCCGCGCTGGCCTGCGCGCTCGCCGTGGTGGTGCCCGCGCTTCGCTCCACCGCCTCCACCACCCGCACCCGGCGCGGCGGCCTGCCCGGCGCGCTCCAGGCCGGCGCCGACATCGGGCTGCTCGTCATCGCCGGCGTCGCCTACTGGCAGTTGCAGCGTCGGGCCTCCGGCGGCGGCGCGCTGAATTCCGACAAGTCCGGCGGCCTCGGCATCGACCCGGTGCTGGTCGCGGCGCCCGCGCTGTGCCTGCTGGCAGGCACCGTCCTGGTGCTGCGCCTGCTGCCGCCCGCGGCACGGCTCGGTGAGCGCCGCGCGGCCCGCGGCAGCGGTCTCGCCCTCGCGCTGGCCGGCTGGCAGCTGGCCCGCCGCCCGCGGCGGGGCGCCGCGGCCGCGCTGCTGCTGGTGCTGGCCGTCGCCATGGGCATGTTCTCCATCGGGCAGGGCGCGAGCTGGGACCGCTCGCAGCGCGACCAGGCCGACTTCGCCGTCGGCGCCGACCTGCGGGTGACCGGGATGACGACACCCCCGTTCGGCCAGGCGGGCATCTTCACCGCGGTGCCCGGTGTCACCACCGCGGCGCCCGCCGCCCGCGAGACGCTGCTGCTGCCGAACGAGCGCTACGCCACCGCCCTGATCATCGACAGCGAGAAGGCGGCCGGCGCGATGCGCATCAGGTCCGACCTGGCCGGCGGCCGCCCGCTGCCCGCGCTGCTCGCGCCGCTGCACACCGCACCCGACACCCGGGGCTTCAGCCTGGACCCGGCCGCCCGGCAGGTGGCCTTCGCCGCCACCTTGACGGCCGCGGGTCCCGGCGGCCGGCCCCCGGCAGCCGACGACCAGCCGGACCACGTCAGCGTCGCCGTCGTGGACGCCGAGGGCGTGCCGTACGACTTCGCACTCGGCGACCTGCCGCCCGACGGCCGCCCGCACACCCTCACCCTCGACCTGGCCACCGCGGCGGGCAAGGGCGCCCCAGCGGGCCCGCTGCGGCTGGTGCGGTTCGAGACGTCCTACTCGGTGCCCGGCCGGCCCGAGACCCGGCGCTTCACCCTGTCGTCGGCGCAGGTCACCCTCGCCGACGGCACCGTGGGACCGCTGCGCGCCCAGGCCGGCGGCGCCTGGCAGTCGGCGGCCGACTTCGACGACACCTCCCTCGGCAAGCTCCCCGAGGTGATCAGCCCGACCAGCACGACGCCGCAGACCGGCGGCGGCGCCCTGCTGTCGTTCGGATACGGCACCGGCAGCTTCTCGGAGGGCACCGACCCCTCGCAGATGAGCGGCGGGACCGTACGCGTCCACGTCGACGAGCCCACCCCCGCACGGCTCGCCGGGATCGCCACCGACGGCTACCTGCGGGCGGCGGGCGCGAAGGTCGGCGACACCGTCCGGGTGCAGCTCGGCAACGTGACCGTGCCGGTCAAGATCAGCTCGTCGGTGCACGGCCTGCCGGGCACCGACACGGCCACCGAGGCGGGCGCGCTGCTGCTCGACCTGCGCGCCGTCGACCGGGTGCTGGCGGACGGCGACGGCCTGCCGGTCGAGCCCACCGAATGGTGGCTGGGCACCGCGCCGGGCGCCTCGTCCCGCGCGGCGGCCGCGCTGCGCGCCCGCACCGACGTGGACACGGTGCTCGACCGCGCCGAGACCGCCGCCGACCTGCGGGCCGACCCGCTCGGCGCGGGCCCGCAGTCGGCGCTGCCCGCGGCGGTGATCGCCGCCGCGGTGCTGGCCGCCGTCGGCTTCGCGGTCGGCGCGATGGGAGCCGCCCGCGAGCGCCGCACCGAATTCGCGGTGCTGCGGGCGCTGGGGGCACCGCGCCGCAAACTCACCCGGATGCTGGCCGCTGAGCAGGCCCTGCTGGTGCTGGTCTCGCTCGCCGTGGGCCTGGCGCTGGGCACCTTCCTGACCCGGCTGATCACCCCGCTGATCGTGCTCACCGGCCAGGCCGCCCGCCCGGTGCCGCCGCTGGTGATCGAGCTCCCGGTGGGCCGGCTCGCGGAACTGCTCGCGGTGCTGCTCGCCGCCCCGCTGCTCGTGCTCGTCGTGACCGCAGTGCGCCGCGGCGAACCCGCGGCGGCCCTGCGTCACCAGGCGGAGGACTGAATGCCGCTCACCGACTCCTGGCTGCGGACCCGGCTGCGGGCCGCGCCCGCCGGCGCCCTCGCGCTGGCCGCCCTCGTCCTGGTCACCGCCTTCCTGGCGGCGGCCCTGCCCCGGGCCGTCGACCGCTACGAGGACACCGCGCTGCGGAAAGCCGTCGCGGGCGCGGCCCCCCGCGACCGCGGCATCTCGCTGGCCGACGACTACCGCACCTCCGACGACCCGGCGCAGGACACCAAGCTGGCTCCGGCCACGCTCGACGGCGTGGAGCGGGACTTCCGCGCCCTGCTGAGCCCGCCGCTGCGCATCGACGCCGGCACGGTCGTCCAAGGCGTGCGATCCGGCGCGGAAGCAGAGGTCCCCGACCCCGAACTCCCCCGCACCTCCGACCACGCGCCGGGCGCCGACCTGGTGGCGCAGGCGGGCCTCGCCGGCCATACGACGGTGGTCTCCGGCCGGCTGCCGCGCCCCGAGCCCGCCGGGCCGCCGTCCCTGGCCCTGGAGGGAGCGGTCACCGAGAAGACCGCGCAGGTGCTGCACCTGAAGGTCGGCCAGACGGTGCACCTGATGAAGTTCGGCGCGAAACCGCTGTCGGTCCGCATCAGCGGCATCGTGGCCCCGCGCGACCCGGCGGCCGGCTACTGGACCATGGACGACGACCTGCTCGCCCCGCTGGTCAGCTACCCGCCGCACCTGCCGATCGACCCGCCCCACACCTACTGGCACTTCACCGTCCTGATCGACCGCACCGCCGCCCGCTCCATCCCGCTGCTGGGCACGGGCGCGTCGATGTACTGGCACCACCCGCTCGGGACCGGGCAGCTGACCGCGCACGACGTGCCCGCCCTGCGCGCGGAACTGGCCTCCCTCGGCAACGGGCCGCTCGCCACCCGGCTGGCCGACTCCGCCCAGTCGTCGTCGCTGCACACGGTGGCCGGGGTCGGCAACGTCCTGAACTCCTTCGCCGCCGACCGGGCCGCCGCACAACCGCTGGTGCTCATCGCCGCCGTGGGAGTGGGCACCACCGCCTTCGCCGTGCTGCTCATGGCGGCGGGGCTCGCCACCGACCGCAGGCGTGGCGAGATCTCGCTGCTGCGCTCCCGCGGCGGCTCGCTGCGCGGCATCTTCCGGCGCCTGCTCACCGAGACCTCCGCAGCCGCGGTGCCCGCGGGGGCCGCCGGCACGCTGCTCGCGCTGCTGGTCCTGCCCACCGGTCGGTACGCGACGGCGCTGGCGCTCGGCGCCCTGGTCACCGCCGCGGGGACGCTGGCGATGCCGCTGCGGGCCACCTGGGCGGTGCGCCGTCCCCGACCGGCCGAGCGCGAGGACCTGGTGGCACTGCGCCCCTCCCGCCGGCGGCTGGTGGTGGAACTGACCGTGACCGTGCTGGTGGCCGCCACGGTGGCCACGCTGCGGCGGCGCGGAACCGCCGACGGCTCCGACCCCTTCCTCGCGGCGGCGCCCGTGCTCGTCGCGGTGGCCGCAGCGCTGGTGCTGCTGCGGCTCTACCCGCTGCCGCTGCGCCGGCTGGCACGCCCCGCGGCACGGCTGCGGGGAGTCGTGACGCATCTCGGGCTCGCCAGGGCGGGGAGGACGTCCTCCGGCGGCCAACTGCCGCTGCTCGCGATACTGGTGGCCCTGACGGTGGCCTCCTTCGGCGGCTCGGTGCTCGCCGGGATCGGCCACGGCAGGGACCGGGCGGCCGCGGTGACGGTCGGTGCCGACGCCCGGGTCGACTCGATCTTCCCGCTGGACGCCGGACTGCCGCGCCGGGTCGCGAAGGTGCCGGGCGTCGGCGACGTCGCCGGGGTCAGGCTCGAGGCGAACACCGCGAACCAGGACATCCCGCTGAACTTCTCCCTGCTGATCGTGGACGATCCGGCCGTCTACGCGCGGATCACCCGGTCGGTGGGCATGCCGGCCTTCCCCGCCGACGCCCTCGGGGCCGGCGTCGCCGCGGGCTCGCACGGCCCGCTGCCCGCCGTCGTCTCGCCGAAGATCGCCGCCCTGCTGGACGGCAGGACGAAACCGCTCGCGACCGGCGTCGGCAACAGCGACATCCGGCCCGCGGCCACCCTGCCGTCCACTCCCGCCGTCGACGACGGCGAGTTCGTGATCGTCTCCGGGCGGCAGCTCCACGCGCAGCACCCCGGGCTCGCGGCCTTCCCGCAGTACGGCGGCCCCACCCTGCTGCTGGTCGGTGCCGCCCCCGGCAAGCACGTCGACGCCGCCGCGCTGCGCAAGGTCGCCGCGGGGGGCGACACCATCGCCACGGTGAAGGTGCGCAGCGAGCAGCGGGCGGCCATGGCCGACAGCCCGCTGCAGCACGGCACCCGCACCCTCTACCTTTCAGCGGTCGCCGCCGGGGCCGGCTACAGCGTGCTGGCCCTGCTGCTGTCGCTGGTGGCCGCCGCACCCGGACGGCTGGCCCTGCTGGCCAGGCTGCGCACCCTCGGGATGCCCAAGCGGCAGTCCAGGCGGCTGGTGCTGCTCGAGATGCTGCCGCAGGTGCTGCTCGCCGCGGTCGGCGGGGTGCTGGTGGGTCTCGCCGTCATTCCGCTGCTCGGCCCCGGCATCGACCTGGACGGCCTCACCTTCGGCAGCGGCAGCCACACGGCGGTGCCGTCCGGCACGGGAGTCGGCCTGCGCGCCGACCCCTGGTCCCTCGCGCTGCCCTCCGCCGGCCTGCTGCTGCTGGCCTGCGCGGTGCTGCTCGGCCAGGCCTGGCTGAGCGGACGACGCCACGAAAGCACCGAGTTGAGAGCAGGTGACCGGACGACATGAGCGGACACGGGACGGCTGAGGAGCCGGCCACCGGAGCGACGGGCACGGGAGCGGGTGCCGGCGGGCGCTCGGGCACGGGCTCGGGCGCTGCCACGGGCGCGGGTGCAGGCGGGGGCGCGGCCGGCGGGGTCGGCAGGGTGTCCGCGCCGGCGCCGAGCAGCCTCGCGGAGCTGGAGCGGCAGGTCGCCGAGCGCCGCGACGGGCCCGCGTACGGCCAGGACTCGCTGATCAGCTGCGACCGGCTGGTGCGGATC
The DNA here is from genome assembly GCF_043197715.1 of Streptomyces sp. NPDC049040. NCBI lineage: Bacteria > Bacillati > Actinomycetota > Actinomycetes > Kitasatosporales > Streptomycetaceae > Streptomyces > Streptomyces sp. NPDC049040. The sequence goes on along the minus strand of NZ_JBICTO010000002.1, from coordinate 258,411 downwards.
TTCACCGCCGACGGTGTGGAGGTGCAGGCTCTCCAGGGCCTCGACCTCCTCGTCGGGAAGGGCGAGCTGATGGCCCTGGTCGGCGCCTCGGGCAGCGGCAAGTCCACCCTGCTCAACATCCTGGCCGGGCTCGACGTCCCCACCGCGGGCGCGGCCTCGGTCGGCGGCTACGACCTGCTGGCCATGGACGCCAAGTCCCGGCTCCGCTACCGCCGTGAGGTCGTCGGCTTCATCTGGCAGCAGACGTCGCGCAACCTGCTGCCGTATCTGACCGCGGCCCAGAACGTCGTCCTGCCCATGCAGTTGTCCGGCCGCGGCGGCCTGCGGCAGAAGCGGCAGCGCTCCGCCCGGGCCGCGGAACTCCTCGGCATCCTGGGCGTCTCCCACTGCCACGACCGGCACCCGGGCCAGATGTCGGGCGGCGAGCAGCAGCGGGCCGCCATCGCGGTCGCGCTGGCCAACGACCCGGCGGTCGTCCTGGCCGACGAGCCCACAGGCGAGCTGGACTCCAGCACCGCCGAACAGGTCTTCGGTGCCTTCCGCACCGCCAACGAGCAGCTGGGCACCACCGTCGTGGTCGTCACCCACGACCAGGCCGTCGCCGACGCGGTGCACCGCACGGTCGCCATCCGGGACGGTCGCACCGCCTCCGAGGTGGTCAGGCGCACCGAGATCGACGAGCACGGCCGGGAGTCGGTGGTCGCGCGCGAATACGCCACCGTCGACCGGGCCGGCCGGCTGCAGCTGCCCCGCGACTACGCCGAAGCCCTGGCCATCCGCCGCCGCGTGCTGCTGGAACTCCAGCCGGACCACATCACCGTCCGCCCCGACGACCACCCGGGGCAGCCGGACGAGCAGTCGGGCTGAGCGCCGGACCGGCCGGCGGGCCACGGGCGACCGGGGGCCGAAGGCGGGGTCGAGTCCTGAACCCGGGCCGGGGATCAGGCGGGGGATCAGGCCGTGGATCAGGCGGGCGAGAAGGTCAGGCCCGCCGCGGGCGACTCGCGCCGCACCGCCACCGAGCCGTATCCGGTGCGCAGCCGGGTCCAGGGGCCCGCCGCCAGCAGCGCGAAGGTGTCCTCGCCGTCCCCGCGCAGGAAGCCCAGCGCATGGGCCGCGTGCACCACGCGCAGGGTGGTGCCCTGGTAGGGCCGGGTCCACAGCTCCTCCGCGAGCGCGTCGAGCACCGCCCGGGTGCGCTCCTGCTGCGGCAACTCCTCGGTGCGGGCCCGGAATTCCGCCACCGCCTCGGCCGCCGCCTTGCGCACCTGCTCCGGGTCGAACTCCGCCATCCGCCGCCACCCGCCGCGGGGCGGCAGCAGCCCGGCCCAGGCGGGGCCGGTGACGGACGGCGGCAGCTCGAAGCCCTCGGGCGCGGCGGTCACCACTTCGAGCAGCTGCCCGGCCGACACCGTCGCGTCGACCGCGGCGGCCAGCGCCTCGGCGCCCCGCAGCGCGGCACTGCGCACAGCGAGCACGCCGCCGAACGGCGGGTGCCCGAAGACCCCCAGCGCCGGCTCGTCCCGCGCGGAGCGCAGCCGCACCACGGCCGCCTTGTCCCAGCGCACCAGCCGCCCGAGGAAGGCGGCCAGATCCGCCGCCTCCCCTGCGCCGTCGCCACCGCCGGTGCCGCCGTCGTGGCCGAGGACCAGCCGGACTGCGGTCATACGGCGACGGCTCCGTCGTCGTCGCGGTACTTCTCCAGGAAGGACCGCTCCTCGGCCGTGATCCGCCGGGGCCGCCCCAGTGCCAGGTTGTACGGCACCACGACGGTGGACGCCCGCGCGTAGACCGTCTCCTCGTCCTTCACCTCGTAGCGGACCGTCATCGACGCGGCCGATATGTCGGTCACCCAGGTCTCGACGTCCACCGGGGCATGCCGGTGGACGAGGGGCCGCAGGTAGTCGATCTCGTGCCGGGCGACCACGGAGCCGCCGGTGAAGGACGCGCTCCCCTCCCCCGGCGCCAGGCGGAACATGAAGTCGATCCGCGCCTCCTCCAGATAACGGAGGAAGGCCACGTTGTTGACGTGCCCGAAGGCATCCATGTCCGCCCAGCGCAGCGGGCAGCGGAAGATGTGCCGTGCCATCAGCCGCGCGTCAGCTTCTTGTAGGTGGCGCGGTGCGGCCTGGCCGCGTCGGGGCCGAGCCGCTCGACCTTGTTCTTCTCGTAGGACTCGAAGTTGCCCTCGAACCAGAACCACTTCGAGTTGCCCTCGTAGGCCAGGATGTGGGTGGCCACCCGGTCGAGGAACCAGCGGTCGTGGGAGACGACCACGGCCGCACCGGGGAATTCGAGCAGCGCGTTCTCCAGCGACGACAGCGTCTCGACGTCGAGGTCGTTGGTCGGTTCGTCGAGCAGCAGCAGGTTGCCGCCCTGCTTGAGGGTGAGCGCCAGGTTCAGCCGGTTGCGCTCACCGCCGGACAGCACTCCGGACGGCTTCTGCTGGTCGGGGCCCTTGAAGCCGAACGCCGACACGTAGGCCCGCGACGGCATCTCGACCTGGCCGACGTTGATGTAGTCCAGGCCGTCGGAGACGACCTCCCACAGCGTCTTCTTCGGGTCGATGTTGGCGCGGTTCTGGTCGACGTAGGAGATCTTCACGGTCTCGCCGACCTTGATGACGCCGGAGTCGGCCTCCTCCAGGCCCTGGAGCATCTTGAACAGCGTGGTCTTGCCCGCGCCGTTGGGGCCGATGACGCCCACGATGCCGTTGCGCGGCAGGGTGAACGACAGGTCGTCGATCAGCACCTTGTCGCCGAACGCCTTCGACAGGTGCTGGACCTCCACCACGATGGCGCCCAGCCGCGGCCCCGGCGGGATCTGGATCTCCTCGAAGTCCAGCTTCCGCATCTTGTCGGCCTCGGCCGCCATCTCCTCGTAACGCGCAAGGCGCGCCTTGGACTTGGCCTGCCGGCCCTTGGCGTTGGAGCGGACCCACTCCAGCTCTTCCTTGAGCCGCTTCGCCCGCTTGGCGTCCTTCTGGCCCTCGACCTTGAGCCGCGACGCCTTGTTCTCCAAGTAGGTCGAGTAGTTGCCCTCGTACGGGATCGCCCGGCCGCGGTCCAGCTCCAGGATCCACTGCGCCACGTTGTCCAGGAAGTACCGGTCGTGGGTGACGGCCACGACGGTGCCCGCGTACTTGGCCAGGTGCTGCTCGAGCCACTGCACGGACTCGGCGTCCAGGTGGTTGGTGGGCTCGTCGAGCAGCAGCAGGTCGGGCGCCTCGAGCAGCAGCTTGCACAGCGCCACCCGGCGCTTCTCGCCACCGGAGAGCGTCGTCACCTGCCAGTCACCGGGCGGGCAGCCCAGCGCGTCCATGGCCTGCTCGAGCTGCGCGTCCAGGTCCCACGCGTTCGCGTGGTCCAGCTTCTCCTGGAGCTTGCCCATCTCGTCCAGCAGGGCGTCGGAGTAGTCCGTCGCCATGAGTTCCGCGATCTCGTTGAACCGGTCCAGCTGCGCCTTGATCTCGGCGACACCGTCCTGCACGTTCTCCAGCACGGTCTTGGACTCGTCCAGCGGCGGCTCCTGCAGCAGCATGCCGACGCTGAAACCGGGCGACAGGAAGGCGTCGCCGTTCGACGGCTGCTCCAGGCCCGCCATGATCTTGAGCACGGTGGACTTACCGGCACCGTTCGGGCCGACCACACCGATCTTCGCGCCCGGCAGGAAGCTCAGCGTCACATCATCGAGGATGACCTTGTCGCCGTGCGCCTTGCGCGTCTTGCGCATCGTGTAGATGTACTCAGCCAAGAGAAACCGTCCGGCAGATCGAGAAGGGCCAATGTGCGGCTCCGCCGCGTGAGGGCAGATACACCCCATCTTGCCAGCCGTCCACCCATCGGGGCGAACGGGTGGGCCGACGGCCGCCCCCGGCCCGCGGGTCCGCACCCTCCGAGCGCCCGCCCGCGCGGTGGCCGGGCGGCGTCGGCCGTCCGGATCAGGGCACGGCCACCGCGCCGACCGGTGGTGGAGCCGCCGGCTCCGGGAGGGTCGCGGGCGGCACCGAGGTCCGGCTGAATCGCGCGACGCCGCGTGCCAGGTCGTGCCCGACGGCCACCGCCTCGATCTCCGCCGCCGTGTAGCGGCGGCCGTCCCGCTCGTCCTCACGGATCTTCAGCCGCCCCTGGACGACCAGCGGCTCGCCGAGCCCCACCGACTCCTTGACGTGTCCCGCGAGGGTCCTCCAGGCGCGCACCGTGTAGAAGCTGGTCGCGCCGTCGGTCCAGGCCCCGCGCTCCGCGTCCCAGCGGCGCGCCGTGGTGGCAAGCCGGAAGCGGGTGACCCCCACTCCGGTGGCGGTGGTGTACATCTCGGGCTCCGTCGCCACGTTTCCCACGACGGTCACCAGGGTCTCGTTCATCGCACGGTCCTCGCTCTCTGCGGTGTCCCGCGGTGGGACGCCCTGAGAACATCGTGCCCCGTATCCGGGCAATCACGGAGAGACCCTCTCGAATCTGTGGATAACCGCGTGCCTGTGGACAAACGCGTCACTCGGACGTGGGGGAATGGCATCATCACGCGTGGGGATCATGCCGGGTGGGGATCGCGCGCGTGCGGCGCCCGCGGAGAGGTACCGGCGACCACCGCGAACTGCTCGCGCACCTCGCGGTAGCGCATCAGCTCGGCCGCGACCGGTTCCAGCACCCTCGCCCTGCCGCAGTCGGCGGCGCCGTCCCGCAGCCGCCGCTCCGCGGTCTGGCCGTATCTGCGCGCGGGACCGCGGGCGGCGACCCGGCAGCCCGCGGCGACCAGCGGGCCGCCGATTCCGCCGACCCCGACCATCACCACCGGCACCCACCAGGTGAGCTCGATCGAGCCGACCGCGAGTGTGCTCAGGCACACCGCGCCCGCGACCGCCAGCGCCATCAGCAGCCACTGCACGACTCGGGCCGCCGACCACCAGCCGGGCCGCTCCGACGGCCCCGGCTCCGCCCGCCGCGCGGCGCCGTCCAGCGCCACCGGCAGGCTCTCGCCGCCGCGCCGCGCCGCTTCACGGACCGCCTGGGCCCAGGGCCCCGGCAGCCCCCTGGCGGCGTCGGCGGCCAAGCCGCGCACGGCCTCTCCGACCAGCGGCCGGGAGGCCACGGGCCCGGCGAAGCCGCCCGCGTCGGCCTGGGCGCTCCGCCGTACGAGTGAAGTCGGCGTTTCCCGGAAGCCGGGGGAACCGGCGCCCCCGGCGGTCCGTTCTCCCCTCAGCCGCTCCCACGGTGTGCCGCACGCCGCACGGGCGGCAGCCACCCAGTCCCTTTCGACCGACTGACCCACCCCGGCCGCCCCCACGGCGTCCGCAAGCCGGTCGACGAATTCCTCCCGCGCCGGATCGGTGAGACCGGCGCCGCCCTCGCCCACGTAGAGCGGGTGCAGCCGCAGTGCCATCCGGTCCAGGTCGGCGGCCAGCCGGCGGCCGGCCGCGGTGCGCTCCGCGACGATCTGCGCCAGCACACCCCGCAGGTCGGGCACGCCGCGCCCGGTGAGCGCGGAGGCGGCCAGCACCACCGCACCTGCCTCGCCGTGCTCGCCCACCGCGAGTCCGTCCTCGTCGAGGAGCCGCCGCAGGTCGTCGAGCACCAGGTCCGCCGAGTCCCCCGGCAGCCGGTCGACCTGGTTCAGCACCAGCACCGTCACATCGGCGTGCCCGGAAAGGGGGCGCAGATAGCGTTCGTGCAGCGCCGCGTCGGCGTACTTCTCGGGGTCGAGCACCCAGACGACGACATCGACGAGCTGGAGCAGCCGGTCCACCTGCGCACGGTGCCCGGGGGCGGCGGAGTCGTGGTCCGGGAGGTCGATCAGGACGAGTCCGTCCAGGCCGGCCCGCTCGGCCGGGGCGCCGTCGGCGCGCTCGCCGCCGGCCTCGTCAAGCTGCGAGCCGGCCGCGCACTCGTCGTCACCGACCGGGATTCCGGCAGCGCCGCCGTAACCGCCGCCGGCAGGTCCCCCGTGGTGTGGATCCGCACCGGCGGCACCATCCGCAAGGGCGTCACGGGAGTCGCCGGTGCCGGGGTCGGCGTCCAGGGCGGCCGCCTCGTCGCGGCCCGCGCCACCGGCCGGCGCCGGGATCCGGGCGCTTCGCCGGGCGTAGCGGTCCTGGGGGGCGATGCCGAGCCGGTCCAGCAGGCCCGCTGCCCGATCGGGGTGCCAGGCGCAGGCGATCGGGCGGGCCGTGGTGGGCCTGCGCATGCCGGTCTCGGACAGCGGAAGGCCGGCCAGGGCGTTGAAGAGCGCCGACTTGCCGCTGCCGGTGGCACCCGCCAGAGCCACCACGGTGTGTTCGAGGGAGAGCCGCCGCCGCTCACCGATCCGCTCCAGCAGCTGCCCGGCCTCGGCGAGGGCGTCCGGGCTGATCCTGGTCCTGGACAGGCCGAGCAGTTCGCCGAGTGCGTCCACCCGCGCGCTGAGCGGGTCGGTCACCACGGCTCCCGCCGGCCCCACGGGCCCGCGATCGGAGTGGGAACCTGCTCCCGCGCCCGAAGCGGGGGACACGGGGCCGGGGCGGCCGCGCCCCGCGTCCGGGGTCGTGGCCGGCAGGCCGCTGGTGGTCGAGCGCACCGGGATCACCTCTCCTTCTGCAGTAGGGACAGCGCGGAGATCAGTGCGGCCTGCTGCCCTGCCGTGACGTCGAGGCTGTCGACCGGCGCGAGCCTGCGGTCGCGCTCCCCGTCGAGCAGCCCGGCGACGGCGTCGGCCAGCCGGTCCCGCGCCGCGTCGCGCATGCGGAGGGCGGCCTGGGCGCCGATGGTCTCGGCGAGGTGCTCCCCCGCGACGCGTCCGCGCCGGCCGCCGAGCAGCGCGGTGGCCAGCAGGGCGGCGATGTCCTCGGGTGCGGCTGCCGGGCGCTCGCTGTCGCGTGCTGCCCGCAGATGGGCCCGTGCGAGATCCGTCAGGGTCCGGCACCAGCGGCGTACACCCTTGTCGATCCGGGCGGCGACGGCCACCCGGTCGCGGTCCGGGCGGCAGGCGGGGTCGTCGAGGAGTGCGGGGCCCGCCGGGTCGCGCTGCCAGATGTCGGCGATGCGCTCGTCCGCGGCGTCGGTCTCGGTGCGCACCAGCGCGGCCAGTTCCTCCGCGAGCGCGTGCTGGAGGGTGCCTGCGCCGCAGGCGGGGTAGCCCTGCCAGTGCGCCAGCGCCTCGCCTGCCAGCGGGACCCCGGCCCGCACCGCGGTGTCGATGTGCTTGGCGGCCACCTCGTAGGCGTCCTCCGCGACCCGGGCCAGCCGCAGCGCGGCGGCGTGCTGGGCGGCGGAGGCGTTGGCCAGGGCGGGCATGCGGCTGCGCAACGAGTCGAGGACGCCGGCGGCCGTGCGGCGGGCGGCGTGCTGCCGTGCGGCCGGGTCCTGGGCGCAGTGGGTGAGCCACTCGCGCAGCGCGGCGACGGTGGTCTGCGGCAGCAGTCCCCCGCCGCCGGTCGACTCGGGAAGTTCAGGGATGGTGAAGCGGGGCACGTCGCCGAGGCCCGCCTTGGCCAGCAGGGCGGCGTAGTGCCTGCTGACGTCGTCGGCGATCTGGTGCGGGACGCGGTCAAGGACGGTCGCCAGGGTCACGTCGTACTCCCTGGCGGTGCGCAGCATGTGCCAGGGCAGCGCGTCGGCGTAGCGGGCGGCGGTGGTGACCAGGATCCAGATGTCGGCCGCGCAGATGAGTTCGGCGGCGAGTTCGCGATTGCGGGTGACGAGGGAGTCGATGTCGGGAGCGTCGAGGAGGGCCAGGCCGCGCGGAAGGGAGTCGTCGCACTCCAGCCGGAGTTCGGCCCGGGCGGGCTCGCTGCGGTCGGGAGCGTCGTCGTCGCCCCTGACCCGCTGGCGCACGGCCCATGCGCGGGTCAGTCCGGGCAGCACCCGCGGGTCGGCGAACCAGGCGCGGTCCTCGGGGTGGCAGACCAGGACCGGAGTGCGGGTGGTGGGACGCAGGACACCGGATTCGCTGACACGACGGCTGATAAGTGAGTTGACAAGTGTCGACTTGCCGGCGCCTGTCGATCCGCCGACCACCGCGAGCAAGGGCGCCTCCGGCGCCGTGAGCCGGGGCACCAGATAGTCGTCCAGCTGGGTCAGCAACTCCTGGCGGCTCCTGCGCGCCCGGCCCGCGCCGGGCAGTGGGAAGGGGAAGCAGGCGGCCTCGACGCGGTCACGCAGCGCGGACAGCGCGTCGATCAACTCTGGCCGTACGTCCAAGATCGCCACGTCGGCAGAATGCCCCATATTGGAGCATTTACGAAGCGCATTTCGGGTAATTGGCCGCATTCAGCCCGGATGCGCCCAACCGGCGGCAGCCCGCGCGACCTGCCGCCCGGGGCCCGGGAGCCACTCAAGACCCGCGGAAAGACCGCCCGATGGTCACGGGAGGGGCCGCGGAAGTCCGCCGAATCGCCGCTCCACGGTGTCGCATGATGCTCAGGGGCCGGAATGAGCCACGGGCATAACGAGTGCACAACAGCAGTGTTGCGACCCGTCAAAAGCGATGCGACTTCCGCGCCTGCCTGCGATTATCGGACCGCTTCACCGAACCTCCACAACGTGTCACGCGGGTGAAGCAGACGGCAGCACGGACGCGGCGCCCTATCCTTGACCTCGGTACAGGTCACGGAACCAGCCAGGGGCGAAGACAGCCGCGACCACTGTCCGGCCCCCGTAGCTCAGCGGATAGAGCAGGCGCCTTCTAAGCGCTTGGCCGCAGGTTCGAGTCCTGCCGGGGGCGCTCCCACGCGGCCGACGACCCATCCGGGCGCCGGCCGCCGCCACCGGTGGTGCCGTATGTCGCGGACCACCGAAACGCGGGTCGCCTGGAATGTAACGGGACCCGCGTAGCGACCGTGTAAGGACCGCCTCCCCCACGGCCGGCACACTCCCGCACCCCGCACCGGCATTTCTTACGAACCCCGGACGGTGGGGCGAAATGCCCGTTTCATCACGACAGTGGCGTGTTGCGCGAGTTAGCGTGACGACCGTTCCGGCAGCAACTCCCCGAGTCGCCGACTCCGTTGCCACACACGGCAGTCGGCGGCTTCCCAGGCATGCCGGACGCACCTCGAAAGTGCTTTCCGACCTGTATGAGGAGATCGGTATGTCGTCCACCGTCCGCAAGACCCGCGCAGCCCTCGCAACCGCCGTCGGCACCGTCACGGTGGCGGCGGCCGCCGTACTCGCCGCCCCCGGCGCGGACGCCGCCGCGCCGCGACACACCACCGAGCGCGACAGCGCCCCCGTCTTCGTCCAGAGCGACAACCCCACGGCGAACACCGTCGTGGCCTACCACCGCAACCGCGACGGCTCGCTCGGCCACGGCGAGGTCTACGCCACCGGGGGCCGCGGCGGCGTGCTCGACGGCTCGGTCGTGGACCACCTCGCCTCGCAGGGCGCGCTCGGCTACGACCGCGGGAACGGGCTGCTGTACGCGGTGAACGCCGGCAGCGACACCGTCACCGTCTTCGCGGTCCAGGGCGACCGGTTGCGGCGCCTCCAGATCGTCCCGTCCGGCGGCGACTTCCCGGTGAGCGTCGCCACCCACGGCAACCAGGTGTACGTGCTCAACGCGCGCGACGGCGGCTCGGTCCAGGGCTACGTGTGGGACGGCAGGCAGTTGGTCCTGCGGGCCGACAGGCACCGCGGCCTCGGCCTCGCCGCGGGCTCGCCGGAGTTCACCCACACCCCGGCCCAGGTCGGCTTCACCCCCGACGGTTCGAAGCTGGTCGTCACCACCAAGGCCGGGGCCGACACCATCGACGTCTTCCCGCTCACCTCGTCCGGCGCGCCCGCCGCCCGCCCGGTGGTGACCTCGACTCCCGGCGCGGTCCCGTTCGGCTTCACCTTCGACCGGGCGGGACGGCTGCAGGTCACCGAGGCAGGACCCAACGCGGTGGCCACCTTCACCGTCCACCGTGACGGCACCCTGCACCAGGTCGGCGACGCGGCCACGGGGCAGATGGCGACCTGCTGGGTGGTCGCGACCGGTGACCACCTCTACGCGTCCAACGCGGGCAGCGCGACCCTGTCCGGCTACCGGGTCGAGCGGCACGCCCCGCTGACCGCGCTCGGCAACACCCCGACCCACGACGGCACGGTGGACGCCGCCGCCTCCTCCGACGGCCGCAACGTCTACGTGCAGACCGGCGCGCAGGGCGTCGTGGACGAATTCCGCGTCGGCCGCGACGGCTCGCTCACCCGGATCGGCTCGGTCACGGTGCCCGGCGCGATCGGCGGCGAAGGCATCGCGGCCGGCTGACAGGCGGGCCGCGGCCATCCTGCGCGGCATCCGCCACACACCACGATCGAAAAGGTACGTGTAGTGCACCCGCAGCCTCGCCACTCCCGCCCGCACCACTGGTCGGTGAGGGTGGCGAGGTTTTGCGGAAGTCGTACGAGTCTCTTATGGGGTTGTGAGATGGTGTGCGCCGTAGCCACCTCTGCCGGACCGCAGGTAAGGCGGCCTGTAAAGCGACGGCCGCCCGGCAGTCGCGTCGGGGCCATGGGGTAGTTTGCTTTCTCCGCGTGCTATCGATGCGAGGATCGTTTGCGTATGGATTCCACACTCCCCGGGGCCACGTCGGCCGCGTCGGCGGCACGGCGGCGGAGGCGGCTGACCCACAGGATCAGGGACGGCCTCCGCGATCTGAGCGTCCAGTTGGCACTGCTGAACCACCAGGTCGGCATGCATCTCGACCTGCGGGACGCCGACCTCGAATGCCTGGACCTGATCAGCCGCTACGGGCCGATCGGGCCCACCGCCCTCGCCAAGCGCGCCGGTATGCACCCCGCCACCCTGACCGGCGTGCTCGACCGGCTGGAACGCGGCAACTGGGTGGTGCGCACCCCGAATCCGACCGACCGCAGAGCCGTACTCGTCCAGGTGGTCAAGGAGCGCGCCGATGAGGTCACCTACCTCTTCTCCGGGCTGAACACCGCCGTCGACGGGATCTGCGCCGAATACGACGACGACGAACTCGTGCTGATCGCGGACTTCCTGCTGCGTACGTCACGCGCCGGGCGGATCGCCACCGACGAGCTCGCCGACAGCTGACATCCCGCGCCCGGCGGCGATGTCACACTTCACCGCGGCCCCTCATCTCAGTTGGACAGGTGCGTTCAACGAGGAGGCCACGCATGTCCGACGACCCCGCTGAGCTGCCCGACGACACGGCCACCCGGGTGTTCGCCGCACACCGCGAGCTGCTCTTCTCGGTGGTCTACGGCATGCTCGGCAGCGTCGCGGACACCGAGGACGTACTCAGGGACACCTGGCTCGCCTGGGTGAGCGACGGCGGCCCGCACCCGGCGGAAGAGCACGACCGGGACCCCGGCGAGCTGTACGCGTGCCTGCTGCGGATCGCCGTGGCACGCACGCTGGCCCGGCAGTCCGGCATCAGCCGCCGCCGAGCGGCGTACGTCGGACCCTGGCTGCCGGAACCGCTGGTCACGGAACCGCGGCAGAAGGCGCCTTCCACAGAACCCCCCGCCGGTGGCGTCTCCCGGCCGGCGCCACGGAGCGGGTCGGTGTCGATGGCGCTGCTGATGGTGATGGAGACGCTGCCCCCGCTGGAGCGGGCGACCTTCGTCCTGAACGATGTCTTCGGCTACTCGCACGCCGAGGTCGCCGAGATCCTCGGCCGCCACCCCGGCATCGTCCGGCAATCGGCGCACCGGGCACGGGAGCACGTCCGGTCCCGCCGCCCGTACCACCCCGGGGATCCGCGGCTCCGGCGGCAACTGACCGAGCGGTTCGTCGCCGCCACGATGGCCGGTGACCTTCCCACGCTGCTGGACATGCTCGGCCCTGACGTGACGATGTGGACCGACGGCGGCGGCAGGGTCCGCTCCGCACTTCGCCCGGTGTCCGGACCGGAACGCGTCGCCAGATTCCTCAGCGGCTACGCGGCGTCGCACCCGCCGAGAGGGCTCGACGTGCGCTACCGGCATGTCAACGGCGACCCTTCCGCGGTCGTCTTCTCCGGAGACTCCCCCTACGCCGTCATGGTGCTGGACCTCGGCGCCCCCGACGACAGGGTCACGGGCATCTACCTGGTCACCAATCCCGACAAGCTGTCCCGGGTCCCCCGGCCCTCGGGCTCCAGGCAGGACCAGGTACGGGACCAGGCCCAGGACCCGCCTCCCGGCCGGGACCGCTGAGCGGGCGGCACGCGGCGACCCGTGCGGCAGGGCGGGTGATCAGCCGGCCGCCGGCGCCAGCCGCTCCCGCAGGAATTCCGCCACCCGCTCGCGGGCGGCGAGAGCGGGGTGCCCGGGGGTGTCCCTGACCTCGGCGGTCGGTACGGAGTGCGCCGTGGCCTTGAATCCCCCTTCGTTGCCCTTCGCCGAATCGATTTCGATCACTTCGAAGGCCTCGCCGAGACTGCGGCGCAGGGTCGCGAAGCGGCTTCGCGGCGCACCCCTGTCCTCACTGAAGCGCAAACCGAGCAGGCACAGGCCCGACTCCTTGGTGCGGGCGACCACGGCGTCCAGTTCCTGCGGCGACACACCGGGGTCGGCGGCCCGCCTGGCGCCCACCGGGAGGGGCAGCGCGGGCTGGCTCAGCACCGGTGCGAGCACCACGTCCTCGACTGCGGCGGCCAGCGCGAAGCCGCCGGTGAAGCACATTCCGATCACGCCGACCCCGCGCCCCGGTGTGCGGGCCGCCAGGTCACGGGCCAATGCCCTGAGGTAGTCGGCGAAAGGGCGGTGCGCACCGGTGGCGAACGCCCGGAATTCGGCGGACACGCACAGCCTGGCGAAGGTGGCGGCGGCGTAGCCGGCGCTGACCTTGCGACCGGGCTCGCCGAAGGGGGACGGAATCGCGACGGTGAAAGCCTTGCCGACAAGATGGTCCGCCAGAGCCATCGTCTCGGGAGTCATCCCGGGGACCTCGGGGACCAGCACCACTCCGGGCCCCTCGCCCTTCTCGTACACGTCATGGGTGAAACCGCCGCCGGTGAACGGGCTGCTGCGCCAACCCGTCAAGTCGGAGGCGGGTACTGGTGCGGGGCCGGTCATCAGGGGTTCTCCTCGGCGATCGGTGCGCCCCGTGGCGCACGGCGGTGGCCGCGCCGGCCGGCTGCGTGAAGCCCTTCCCCTGGGAAGGCCGTGGACGCGCATCCCCATACTTCCCGCCCGCCGGTCCGGGCACCCTCTCCACCTGATCGCACTGTCACCCGTTCGCGACTTTTGTCACCGTTACGCGGGTTCCCCGTCACAGAAGATCAACAAGCCCATGCGGCTTTCCCTCACATGTCGTTGGCCCGACAAGTCTGCTGACAGACAGTCACATTCACTCGGAGGTAGCAGACATGCCGGACCGGACCCTGTGGTCGTATGCGGACATCGCCGCGCACATCCGCGTGCAGGTCGACACCGTGCGCTCCTACCGCAAGCACGGGCACTTGCCTGATCCCGACCATGTGGAAGGGGGCAAGCCCTACTGGTACGCGGACACGATCAGGGCATGGAGCGCCCGGCGACCGGGAAACCGCGGCCGCCGGGATCCGGACTGACCGTCAGTTCCTGCCTGCGGGCTCGGGGTCCCGCCGTTCACCGGAGCGCGGGGCCCCGACTGCCGTGTCGGGCTCGTGAGACCCGGCGCCCTCGGATATGCCGAAGCGGTCGTGGAATCGGCGCAGCACCGGCGGGGCCCACCAGGTGGCCTTCCCTGTCAGCCGCATGACCGCGGGCACCAGCAGGGTGCGGATCACCATCGCGTCCATCAGCACCGCCAGGGCGATGCCCAGTCCCAGCATCTTGGTGTTGGACACCCGGGACATGCCGACGGCGACCATCACCACCGCGAGGATGACCGCGGCGGCCGTGATCAGCCCCCCGGTCCTGCGGAGCCCGAAGACGATGGAGCCCTGGTGGTCACCGGTCCTGTCGTACTCCTCCTTGATCCGGGAGAGCAGGAAGACGCCGTAGTCCATGGAGAGCCCGAAGGCCACGCAGAACATCAGCACCGGCAGTGTGGTCTCGATGCTGCCCGTCGCGGTGAATCCGAGCAGCCCGGACAGATGGCCGTCCTGGAAGACCCAGACCACCGCGCCGAACATCGCCGTCAGACTGAGGGCGTTGAGCAGCACCGCCTGGACCGGGACCACCACGCTGCCGGTCAGCAGGAACACCAGGAGCAGCGTGACCAGGCCGATGATGCCCGCCGCCCAGGGCAGTCGCCGCGCTATGGCGTGCTTGGTGTCCACCAGCACAGCGGCCTGTCCGGTGACCGAGGCGCGGAAGCCGCTCGGCACTCCCCGGATCTCTCCGACCAGGTGCTGCGGGCCCGCGTCCACCGCCACGCCGCGCGGGATCACCGTCAGATACGCGGTGCCCGCCTCCTTGCCGGTGACGGGGCCCTCCACCCGTATCACGCCGGGCAGCGCCGCCACCTGGCGCCGGTAGTCGGCCAGCCCGGCCGGGTCGGCACCCTCGGCGAGCACCGTGATCGCACCGACAGGACTGCCGGCGTAGTCCTGCCGGAGGTGCTGCTGCACGGTGTGGGACTCGGCCGTGGCCGGCAGTTGCCGGTCGTCCGCCGCACCGAACCGCACCTGCAGGAAGGGCAGGCCGAGCAGCAGCAGCGCCGCCACCGCACCGACCGCGAAGGCCGGGGCCCGGCGCATCACCAGCCGGGCCAGCGCGGCATAGCGCGCGCCGGACTCCGCCGCGGACCGGCCCCCCGGGCCGCTCCTGCGGCGCAGCAGGCTCCGCAGGTCCAGCGCGTTGACCCGCTCCCCGAGCAGCACCAGCGCGGCCGGCAGCACGATCAGGGCCGCCCCTGCGGCCAGCAGCACCACGGCGACACCGGCATAGGCGAAGGAGCGGAGGAAGTACTGCGGGAAGACCAGCATGGCCGACAGCGCGGCGGCCACGGTGAGCGCGGAGAACAGCACGGTGCGGCCCGCCGTCCGCAGCGTCGTCGCCACCGCCGGGCGTGGCTCGGCGCCGGCCGCCAGTTCCTCGCGGAACCGTCGGACGATGAAGAGGGCGTAGTCGATCGCCAGTCCGAGGCCGAGCGCGGTGGTCAGGTTCTCGGCGAAGACCGACACGTCGGTGAATCCGGTGATGCCGCGCAGCACCGCGCTGGTGCCGAGAATCGCGATGACGCCGATGCCCAGCGGCAGCAGCGCGGCGACGGCGCTGCCGAAGACCATGACCAGCAGGACCAGGGTGATCGGCAGGGCGATCGCCTCGGCCCGCACCAGGTCCTGCTGGATGGTGGTCTGCATCTCGTGCAGGACCTCGGCATTGCCGCCGACGGTCACCCGGACCGGCCCGTGCGTGCCCCGGTAGGCCGAGGCGATCCGCTTGACCTCGGTGGCCACCGCGTCGTCGTCCCCTCGCAGCCGCGCAGTGATCATCGCCGAGCTGCCGTCCTCGGCCCGGAGCACCGGCGCGCGGGTGTCCCAGTACGAGGTCACACCGGCCACGTCGGGGTCCGCGGCGAGGCTGCCGGCCAGCCGCCGCCCCTGCGCCGCGACCGCGGGGCTGTCCGGGTCCGCGCCCCGGGTGTCGACCAGCAGCACGAGATTGGGCTGCGAGTCGGGGAAGTGCTCGGCGAGGGCTGCGGTGGCATACGAGGACTGGGAGCCGGGGGCTTCGAAGCCGCCGCTCGACAGCCGGTCCCCGACACCGTTTCCCGCGGCCACGGCGAGCGCGGTGAACAGCAGCGCCAGCATCAGGACCAGTCGCGGCTTCGCTGTCACGGCCCGCGTCCAGCCCCCGACCGCACCCGTGCGGTTGACATCGGACATGACAGAGGTGTCCTCTCCCCCTAGAACGACATAAAATCACAAACACGAACGACCGCTCGCATTCCAAGAATGCGAGCGGGTGCTCGTGTTTGTCAATCCCCCCTGGGAGTACACGTGTCCGAGGCGGACGAGAGACCGAGGCGGCGCCAGGCGCGCGGCGAGCGGCGCATCACCCAGCTGCTCCAGGCCGCCGCCAGCGTCTTCTGCACGCTGGGCTACACGGCGTCCAGCACCAACGCCATCGCGCGTGAGGCCGGCGTGTCACCCGGCACGCTCTACCAGTTCTTCCCGAACAAGGAGGCCATCGCCGTCGAGCTCGGCGGCAAGCTGATCAGGGAGATGGAGGAGGCGCACGGGCGCGTCTTCACGGCGGAGAACGCCCGGCTCCCGCTGGACCGGCTCATCGACGCGGTGGCCGACCCCTTCATCGAGTTCAACTGCGCCAACCCCGCCTTCCTCGCGCTGATCAAGGGCCCGGACGCGCCTGGCAAGGTCGCGGAGGACCACGACACCCTGCATGCCACGCTGCTCGACGGGGTCTCCTGGATCCTGGCCCTGCGCCGGCCGTCGCTCTCCGCCGTCGAACGCACGCTGATCGCCGAGATGTCCTTCGCGATGTTCAAGGCCGCGCTCGACCTGGTGGTGCAGAGCGAGGGCGCGGAGCGCGCCGCGTACGCCGCGGAGATGAAGAGCATGCTCTACCGCTACCTCGCGCCCTACGTCGGCACCGGGCCGGTGGTCATCGGAGCGGCCGAGACATCGGCGGCGCACGCGGCGCTGGGGGCGACAGCCGCACAGCACGCGGCGGCGGCCGACCGTGCGGCGGCCGCCGCCGACGCCGACAGGGCGCAGGAGGCTACTTCCCGCGCCCTGCCGAGGAGCAGCTGAAAGTGCCGTCGTGACCGTCACGGTCCCCCGCGGGCGGTCCGACCCTGGTCGCTCCGCCCCTGCCCGGCGGTGCGGCGATCCGGGTCGTCGACGCGCCCTCCTCACGGGCGAGTGAGGCCGCCACCACGGCCGAGGGCCGCGCCATACCGGTGCCCTGGCGGCGTTCCCTGGCCCGTGAGGCCCACTGCGCGGCCATGCCGATGCCGGCGACCAGCAGGGATATCCCGAGGCCCAGGGAAAGCGCGTAGAAGGAATTCGACGCGGCCCGCCCGCTCACATACCCGGCACCGACCGAATACGAGGCCCAGACCGCCTCGGCCACCCCGGCACCGATCGCGTAGCGGCGCGCGGGATAGCGCATGATGCCCGCCGCGAGGCCCCCGATCACCCGGCCGCTCGGCAGGAACCGCACACCGATCACGAACGGCACGCCATGCCGCTGGATGCGCATCGCCGCCCACCTGAGCAGTGCCTCACGGCGCGGCTTGCGGTGCATGCGGCTGAGCACCCTGGAGCTGAGCGCCTGCCCGGAGCGGTGCATGACCAGATCCCCGAGCAGCGCGCTGCCGGCGACCACGAGCAGCACGAGGGCGAGATTGAGATGGCCTTCCGCGGCCATCACACCGCCGGTCACGAGCAGCACGGAGTTGGGCACGAGCGGCGGAGCCGTGGTAGCGGCAAGCAGCGCGTACGCCCAGATGACGTGCCCACCCCGCAGGTACTCGGCGAGCCCGGAGGTGAAGTCAAGTGCCGACACACTCAGTGCAACGTCCATCCCGCCGCCCCTCTTCCCCGCCCTTTGTTCAACGCTGACAGCGGGGGGCGGGGACGGCAAGCGGGTTAACCGGTGTTCAGCCGATTCACGGGAAAGGTCATCCTGAGGGCCCAGGAGGGCTACTCCTCAGGTATTACGGCCAACTCCGGTACGCCGTCCGGCGGATGCGCCCCGGGGGAATGCACGCAGGCCTGTCGGACGCCTCACCGGCCGAGGAGTTCGCCGCCGTTGCACTGGAGGATCTCGCCGGTGATGAAGCCGGCGTCGGGCGAGGCGAGGAAGAGCACCGCGGCGGCGACGTCCGCCGGGCGGCCGACCCTCCCGACCAGGGTGCGGCCCGCCCGCCTGGTCAGCTCGGCGTCGTTGAGCCGCGAGCCGAAGAACTCGGTGCCCGCGACCGTGCCGGGCGCCACGATGTTGCAGGTCACGCCCTGCGGGCCGAGCTGCGCCGCGAGCGAGTGGTTCCAGGCGTGCAGGGCCGCCTTCGAGGCGCCGTACGAGCCGCCGCCGCGCAGCGCGGCCACCGAGGTCACCGTCACCACCCGGCCGCTTTCGGTGGTGAAGCGGTCACGGAGCGACTCGGTGATCAGGACCGCGGTGAGGACGTTGCGCTCGAAGTCGCCGCGCCAGCGGGCCAGCACCCCGTGCGGCCCCGCACCGACGGCGAGCTCCCGGCTTCCCGCGTTGTTCACCAGCACGTCGACCCGGTCGGGCAGCTGCGACAGCGCGGCCTCGACGTCGTCGGGATCGGCCAGGTCGCAGACCACCGGCGTGATGTCCAGCCCGCGCTCCGCCCGGATCTCGTCGACGGTGGCGTGCAGTACCTCACGGCGGCGGCCGATGATCGTGACCCGGTGGCCGTCCTCGGCGAAGCGCAGCGAGACGGCCCGCCCGATGCCCGTACCGCCACCGGTCACGACGATGTTGCGCACCGCTGCCGCGCTCTGTGCCATGTGCTCCACCCCTCGAGAAGAGACAGCACGCTACGGGATCCACCCGAACCGGCCGCGAGCGGGGTAGCCTGCGGAAACAGCCTTCGCGAAGAGACGTAGATCACACGGCGGAGAACGTAACCATTACAGTGGTTGGCGGGTCTTATGTCTTGAGCGCCGCGCTCCCGGTGGAGCCGGTGGGGGGCTGTAGGTCGGACCGTCTTGGGGGACGGTCCGGAACGCGTCGCCGGGGCGACACCCGGGGAGCTTGAGCGGCCCTCCCGGGCCGTTTTCGTCCCGGCAACGGCGCAGCCGCCGAAAAGCTCCCGGTCGGACCCGTGGGGGGATCCGTCCGGGGAACGGGGAGCGCCCCGTGCCGGACCCGTGGGGGGATCCAGCGCGGGGCGCTTCCTTTTGCCTGTCCGCAGTGTGCGGTGTGCGGACGCGGGGCTCCTCAGCGGGCCTCGACCGAGACGTAGTCGCGGATCTCGACGCCGGTGTAGATCTGCCGCGGACGGCCGATCCGGGATCCGGGCTCCTTGATCATCTCGTGCCACTGGGCGATCCAGCCCGGCAGCCGGCCGATGGCGAACAGCACGGTGAACATGCTGGTCGGGAAGCCCATCGCGCGGTAGATGAGACCCGTGTAGAAGTCCACGTTCGGGTAGAGCTTGCGGGACACGAAGTAGTCGTCGCTGAGCGCGTGCTCCTCCAGCTTCAAAGCGATGTCCAGCAGCTCGTCGGACTTGCCGAGCGCGGAGAGGACATCGTGGGCCGCCGCCTTGATGATCTTCGCCCGGGGGTCGAAGTTCTTGTAGACGCGGTGCCCGAAGCCCATCAGCTTGACGCCGTCCTCCTTGTTCTTCACCTTGCGGATGAAGGAGTCCACGTCACCGCCGCTGGCCTGGATGCCCTCGAGCATCTCCAGCACGGACTGGTTGGCCCCGCCGTGCAGGGGGCCCCACAGCGCGCTGATGCCGGCCGAGATCGAGGCGAACTGGTTCGCCTGCGAGGAGCCGACCAGGCGGACGGTGGAGGTCGAGCAGTTCTGCTCGTGGTCCGCGTGCAGGATGAACAGCTTGTCCAGCGCGCTGACCACGACCGGGTCGAGCTGGTACTCCTCGGCCGGGACGGAGAAGGTCATCCGCAGGAAGTTCTCGACGTAGCCGAGGTCGTTGCGCGGGTAGACCACCGGCTGGCCGACGGACTTCTTGTATGCGTATGCCGCGATCGTCGGCAGCTTGGCGAGCAGCCGGATCGTGGAGAGGTGGCGCTGCTCGGGGTCGAACGGGTTGTGGCTGTCCTGGTAGAACGTCGACAGCGCGCTGACCACGGACGACAGCATCGCCATCGGGTGGGCGTCGCGCGGGAAGCCGTCGTAGAACCGTTTGACGTCTTCGTGCAGAAGGGTGTGCTGGGTGATCTCGCCCTTGAATTCCGCCAGCTCGTCGACCGTCGGCAGTTCGCCGTTGATCAGCAGGTAGGCGGTCTCGAGGAACGTGCCGCGCTCGGCAAGCTGCTCGATCGGATAACCGCGGTAGCGAAGGATGCCCTCCTCGCCGTCGAGGAAAGTGATCGCGGACTTGTAGGCCGCGGTGTTGCCGTAGCCGCTGTCCAGCGTCACCAGGCCCGTATCGGCCCGCAGCTTTCCGATGTCGAAGCCCTTGTCGCCGACCGTGCTGTCAACCACCGGGTAACTGTGCTCGCTGTCCCCATACCGCAGTACTACAGAGTTGTCGCTCACGTCATTCCCTCACCGACGGTTTTGCCTCTTCTTCGAGGTGCCCTGACTACGTCCACTGTCCCCCATTTGGCGCGCACGCGTGCACTCGGGGTCGGCCATGGGGCCGAAAAGTGGCACGGAGTGCCTATTTTGCGCCTCCGGACAGCCGGTGGTCGAGAGCTGTGAAGCGACGGCCCGCGGAAACCGTGCGTACCGCCTGCCCGATCGCACGCCGGGAGCCGACCAGGACAACCAGGCGTTTCGCCCTGGTCACAGCCGTGTAGAGCAGGTTGCGCTGGAGCATCATCCACGCCCCTGTGGTGACGGGGATCACCACCGCCGGATACTCGCTGCCCTGGGAGCGGTGGATGGTCACCGCGTAGGCGTGCGCCAATTCGTCGAGTTCGTCGAAGTCGTATCCGATCTCCTCGTCCTCGTCGGTGTGCACGGTGAGCCGCTGCTCGACAGCGTCCAGGGCGGTGACCACCCCCACGGTGCCGTTGAAGACGCCGTTGGCGCCCTTGTCGTAGTTGTTGCGGATCTGGGTCACCTTGTCGCCCACACGGAAGGTCCGGCCGCCGAACCGGCGCTCCGGCAGGTCGGGGCGGGCCGGGGTGACGGCCTGCTGGAGCAGCCCGTTGAGCGCGCCGGCGCCGGCCGGGCCGCGGTGCATGGGGGTGAGCACTTGGACGTCGCGCCTGGGGTCGAGGCCGAATTTGGCGGGGATCCGGCGGGCGACCACGTCGACGGTGAGACGGCCCGCCTCCTCGGAGTCCTCCTCGGCGAACAGGAAGAAGTCGGGCAGCCCCTGGGTGACCGGGGGCAGCCCGGAATTGATCCGGTGCGCGTTGGTGACCACGCCGGACTGCTGGGCCTGCCGGAAGATCCGGGTCAGCCGCACGGCCGGCACCGGGCTCTCGGCCGCCAGCAGGTCGCGGAGCACCTCGCCCGCCCCGACGCTCGGCAACTGGTCCACGTCTCCCACGAAGAGCAGGTGGGCTCCCGGCGGCACCGCCTTGACCAGCTTGTTCGCCAGCAGCAGGTCCAGCATGGAGGCCTCGTCGACCACCACCAGGTCGGCGTCGAGCGGCCGGTCCCTGTCGTACGCGGCGTCGCCGCCGGGTTTCAGCTCCAGCAGCCGGTGCACGGTGGACGCCTCGGCCCCTGTCAGCTCCGACAGCCGCTTCGCCGCCCGCCCCGTGGGGGCCGCGAGCACCACCTTGGCCTTCTTCGCCCGTGCCAGCGTGACCACCGAGCGCACCGTGAAGGACTTGCCGCAGCCGGGCCCGCCGGTGAGGACGGCGACCTTCTCCGTCAGGGCCAGCCGGACGGCCTGCTGCTGCTCGGGGGCGAGGTCGGCCCCGGTCTGCCCGGCCAGCCAGCTCAGCGCCTTGTCCCAGTCGACGTCCCGGAAAGCGGGGAGCCGGTCCTCCGGCCCTTTCAGCAGTCGCGCCACCTGCGCCGCGAGCGATATCTCGGCGCGGTGGAAGGGCACCAGGTAGACGGCCGTGACCGGCTCGCCGTCCCCGTCGGGGGCGGGCACGCTCTCACGGACCACACCCTCCTCCTGGGCCAGTTCGCCCAGGCAGTCGATCACCAGCCCGGTGTCCACCTGGAGCAGCTTCACCGCGTCCGCGATCAGCCGCTCCTGCGGCAGGTAGCAGTTGCCGTTGTCGGTCGCCTGTGACAGGGCGTACTGGAGACCGGCCTTCACCCGCTCCGGGCTGTCGTGCGGTATCCCCACGGCCTGGGCGATCCGGTCCGCGGTCAGGAAGCCGATGCCCCACACCTCGGCGGCCAGCCGGTAGGGCTGGTTCTTCACCACGGAGATCGACGCGTCGCCGTATCCCTTGTAGATGCGGACCGCGATGGACGTCGAGACGCCCACCCCCTGGAGGAAGACCATCACCTCCTTGATCGCCTTCTGCTCCTCCCACGCGGCGGCGATCAGCTTGGTGCGCTTCGGTCCGAGGCCGGGCACCTCGATCAGGCGCTTGGGCTCGCCCTCGATCACGTCCAGGGTGCCGGTCCCGAAGTGGTCCACGATGCGCTCGGCGATCCGCGGCCCGATGCCCTTGATCAGGCCGGAGCCCAGATAGCGGCGGATGCCCTGGATGGTGGCCGGCAGGACCGTCGTGTAGTTCTCCACGGTGAACTGCTTGCCGTACTGCGGGTGCGAGCCCCAGCGGCCGTGCATCCGGAGGGACTCGCCGGGCTGGGCGCCCAGCAGCGCGCCGACGACCGTCAGCAGGTCCGCCGAGCCGCGGCCGGTGTCCACCCGCGCGACCGTGTATCCGTTGTCCTCGTTGGCATAGGTGATCCGCTCCAGGACACCTTCGAGTACCGCGAGCCCGCCGTCCGCCACGCCTGGGCCTCCTCCACCGGAACCGATCTGGTCCGAAGGTACCGGCCGGCACGGACACCGCGTCCGTGGCCTGTGGACAACTCCCCCTCGCCCGCGAGGGGGAGCTCTGCCGCCCCGGCCTGGCGAGGTGCGGACGCGCGAGAGGGGTCCGGCGGCTGCCGGACCCCTCTCGCGCTCCCCCTGCTACCCCCGAAGCCCCCCTCGGGCGCATTTCACGCTCGGCCTCCCGAAACCCCTCCCGGAAGCCGTTGTGCCATATACGACAGGCCACCGGCCGTCATGGTTGTCCTACGACCGCCGAAATTCTCAAGATTTTTTCAGCTGACGTGCCGGACGTACCTTTCGGCGATCTCCGCCAGGACCTCGGCGCCGTCCCTCGCCCACAGACCGGGGTTGAAGATCTCGACCTCGATCGCCCCCTCGTAGCCCGCCGCGTCCACCCGCTCGCGCCATGCGCGCAGGTCGATGCAGCCGTCGCCGAGCTGGCCGCGGCCCAGCAGCACTCCCTCGGGCAGCGGGGTGACCCAGTCGGCCAGTTGGAAGGCCGCGATCCTGCCTGCTGCACCGGCCTGCGCGGTGTGCGCGGGCGCCAGGTCGTCCCACCACAGGTGGTAGGTGTCCACCACGACACCGACCTGCTCGGCGGGGAAACTCCCGGCGATCTCCAGCGCCTGGCCGAGCGTGGAGATCACGCACCGGTCGGACGCGTACATCGGGTGCAGCGGCTCGATCGCCAGCCGCACCCCGCGCTCGGCGGCGTAGGGGGCCAGGACCGCGAGCGCGTCGGCGACCCGCTCCCGGGCCGCGGCGATGTCCCGGTCGCCGACCGGCAGGCCGCCCGACACCAGCACCAGGGTGCCGGTGGCCAGCTCCGCGGCCTCGTCGATCGCCGCGCGGTTGTCGTCGAGCGCCCTGGCGCGCAACTCCGGGTCGACCGCGGTGAAGAAGCCGCCGCGGCACAGCGACGTCACGGTCAGCCCGCTGTCGCGCATCAGGCGGGCGGCGCGTTCCACGCCGTACTCCTGTACCGGTGCCCGCCACAGGCCGACCGAGCCGATCCCGGCCGCCGCGCACCCCGCGGCCAGCTCCGGCAGCGACCATTGCTTGACGGTCTCCTGGTTGATGCTCAGCCGCGTGAGGTCGTGCGGCGCGGTTCCGGTCATGCGTCCACTCCGTGCAGCGTGAGCAGCGAGCGCATCCGGGCCTCGGCGAGGCCGGGGTCGGGGAACAGCCCCACCTGGTCGGCCAGCTCGTACGCCCGCGCCAGGTGCGGCAGGGAGCGCGCGGACTGGAGTCCGCCGACCATCGTGAAGTGCTCCTGGTGGCCGGCCAGCCAGGCCAGCAGGACGACACCTGTCTTGTAGAAGCGCGTCGGGGCGCAGAACAGGTGCCGGGACAGCTCCACCGTGGGGTCGAGCAGCCGCCGGAAGCCGTCGGTGTCCCCGGTGTCCAGGGTGCTCACCGCGGCGGCGGCAAGGGGCGCGAGCGGGTCGAAGATGCCGAGCAGGGCGTGGCTGAAGCCCTCCGCGTCACCGGCGATCAGCTCCGGATAGTTGAAGTCGTCGCCGGTGTAGCAGCGCACCCCCTCGGGGAGCCGGCGCCGCAGCTCCACTTCGCGGCGGGCGTCGAGCAGCGAGATCTTCACGCCGTCCACCTTGTCCGGGTGGGCGGCGATCACGTCGAGGAAGGTCCCGGTGGCCGCGTCGAGATCGGCGCTGCCCCAGTACCCCGCGAGCGCGGGGTCGAACATCGGGCCGAGCCAGTGCAGGATCACCCGGTCGGAGGACTGCCGCAGCAGGTGCCCGTACACCTCGAGGTAGTCCTCGGGGCCCTTGGCGATCGCCGCGAGCGCCCGGGAGGCCATCAGGACGGCCTGCGAGCCCGCCTCCTCGACCACCGCGAGCTGCTCCTCGTAGGCGGCGGTCACCTCGGCCAGGGTGGCCGCAGGGCCGGTCAGCTGGTCGGTGCCGACGCCGCAGGCGATCCGGCCGCCGGCGGCGCGCGCCTCTGCGGACGACCGCCGGATCAGCTCGGCGGCCACCGGCCAGTCCAGGCCCATGCCGCGCTGGGCGGTGTCCATGGCCTCCGCCACGCCGAGGCCGTGCGCCCACAGGTGGCGCCTGAAGGCCAGCGTCGCGTCCCAGTCCACCGCGGCCGGCTCGTCCGCCGCGGCGCGCAGCGGATCGGCCACCACATGGGCGGCCGAGTACACGACGCGGCTGCGCAGCGGCAGATCCGTCGGCAGGGCCACCGGCTGGGAACGCGGTGCGTAGCCGCGCAGCACGCCCGATGCGTCGGGCAGTCTGATCGTCACAGCGACAGCTCCGGGACCTCGAAACGGCGGCCCTCCGCGGAGGACTTGAGGCCGAGTTCGGCGAGCTGGACACCGCGGGCACCGGCCGTCAGGTCCCAGCGCCAGGGGTCGTCGAGGGCGACGTGGCGCAGGAAGAGCTCCCACTGGGCCTTGAAGCCGTTGTCGAACTCGGTGTTGTCCGGGACCTCCTGCCACTGGTCGCGGAAGTCCTCCGTGGCGGGCAGATCCGGATTCCACACCGGCTTGGGCGTGGCGGAACGGTGCTGGACACGGCAGTTGCGCAGCCCGGCCACGGCGGAGCCGTGCGTGCCGTCCACCTGGAACTCGACCAGCTCGTCCCGGTTGACGCGGACCGTCCAGGAGGAGTTGATCTGCGCCACGGCGCCGCCGTCGAGTTCGAAGATGCCGTAGGCGGCGTCGTCGGCCGTGGCGTCGTAGGGCTTGCCGCGCTCGTCCCAGCGCTGCGGCACGTGGGTCGCCGCCAGGGCCTGGACCGTGCGCACCCGGCCGAACGTCTCGTGCAGGACGTACTCCCAGTGCGGGAACATGTCGGCGACGATGCCGCCGCCGTCCTCGGCCCGGTAGTTCCAGGAGGGCCGCTGCGCGCTCTGCCAGTCCCCCTCGAAGACCCAGTAGCCGAACTCGCCGCGGATGGACAGGATCCGCCCGAAGAAGCCGCCGTCGACCAGCCGCTTGAGCTTCTGCAGCCCCGGCAGGAACAGCTTGTCCTGCACCACGCCGTGCTTGACCCCGGCGGCGGTGGCGAGCCGGGCGAGTTCCAGGGCGCCTTCGAGCGAGGTGGCGGTGGGCTTCTCGCAGTAGATGTGCTTGCCCGCCGCGATGGCCTGGCGCACCCCGGCCTCGCGGGCCGAGGTGACCTGCGCGTCGAAGTAGATGTCGACGGTCGGATCGGCGAGCACCGCGTCCAGGTCGGTCGACCAGTGCTCGATGCCGTGCTGCTCGGCCATGGCCCGCAGCGCGTGCTCGCGTCTGCCCACCAGTACCGGCTCCGGCCACAGCGTGGTGCCGTCGCCCAGGTCGAGCCCGCCCTGCTGTTGCAGGCTGAGGATCGAGCGGACCAAGTGCTGCCGGTATCCCATGCGTCCGGTGACGCCGTTCATGGCGATCCGCACAGTCCTGCGTGTCACGTGGGGTCCTCTTCTCGGTGGTTCGGCGGGCCCGGCGTGGCGGAGCCCATGGCGGCAAACGGATGGCGAGCGCCGCAGCAAGGCGTACAGCAAGCGCTTTCTTTCAGCTTCACGCTAACCCGCCGCTCTCGATTCGGGCAAGGGTTGCCCAGGAGGTCGAGTAAGCGCTTGCTATGACATCGGGGTACGTTCGCGATGACGCCACCCGGCGGGGATGAGACCATGACCCGCGGAATCCACAGGATCCGCGAAAACGGAGGAGGACCGCAGCGAGATGGCAGTGACTCTGGCCGATGTCGCAGCACGCGCCGGGGTGTCGTCCGCCACGGTCTCGCGCGTACTCAACGGCAACTACCCGGTGGCGGGCAGCACCCGCGAGCGGGTGCAGCGCGCGGTGGCCGAACTGGACTATGTCGTCAACGGCCAGGCACGGGCGCTCGCCGCCGCCACCTCCGACCTGGTCGGCGTGCTCGTGAACGACGTGGCCGACCCCTTCTTCGGGCTCATCGCCAGCGCGCTCCAGGCCGAGGTCGGAGTGGGCGCGGCCGAACCCGGCGGCAAGCTGACCGTGGTCTGCAACACCGGCGGGTCCCCCGAGGCCGAACTCACCTATCTCACCCTGCTGGAACGCCAGCGGGCCGCAGGAGTGGTGCTCACCGGCGGCGCCGTGGACAACCCCGCGCACAGCGCGGCGGTCACCGCGCGGCTCGCCCGGCTCGCCGCCTCGGGCACCAGGATCGTGCTGTGCGGCCGGCCACCGCTGACCCTGCCGGGCGACAGCGGTCCGCTCACCACGCTGGCCTTCGACAACCACGGTGGCGCCCGCCGGCTGACGGAGCATCTGCTCTCCCTCGGCCACCGCAGGATCGGCTACGTGACCGGGCCGAAGGAACGCAGCACGACGGGGCACCGGCTGGCCGGCCACCTGGCGGCGCTCGCCGCCGGCGGCATGGGTCCCGGCACCGATGCGGGAGCGGAGACCGACCTGCTGACGGTGCACGGCGGCTACGACCGGGACGCCGGCTACGACGCGACACTCGAACTGCTGCGCAGGGACCTGGGCGTGACGGCGATCGTGGCCGCCAACGACACGGTCGCGCTCGGGGTGTGCGCCGCGCTGCGCGACCGCGGGCTGGGCATCCCCGGCGACGTGTCGGTGGCCGGCTTCGACGACCTGCCCTTCAGCGCCGACACCTCCCCCGCCCTGACCACGGTCCGCATCCCCTTGCAGGAGGCCGGCGCCAGGGCCGGCCGGCTGGTGATGGGACGGCTCGCCCCGCCCCCCGGCGGGGTGGCCACGATCGCGACCGAGCTGATGGTCCGCGGGTCCACGGCGCCGCCCGCCACCGGCCGGTCCTGAAGTTATCCACAGGCTGGAAAACCCCTCTTCCCTCCGGCCTCGCCGTCGGCCTACCTTTGACTCAGTCAACGATCGACGCCGGGATCGACGTCGGCGATCAGCGTCGATGTCAGGGCGCACGGCAGAACGGGGGACAGTCATGGCCGTCAGGCAGATCCGCGAGTTCAACCGCTTCTACACCAACCTCATCGGGGCACTCGACTACAGCCGCCACCTGCACACACCGTTCACGCTCACCGAGGCGCGGGTGCTGTACGAGCTGGCGCACGGGCACCGTACGGACGCGGCCGACCTGCGGGTCGAGCTGTCGATCGACGCCGGGCATCTGAGCCGGATGCTCGCCAGGTTCGAGGAGCAGCAGCTCGTCACCAGGGGACCGTCCGAGCAGGACGCGAGGCGGCAGCGGATAGAGCTGACGGCGCGTGGGCGGGAGGCCGCGAGCCTGCTGGAGGAGCGGTCGGAGGAGGCCGTGGGGTCGCTCGTCGGCCGGATAGCGCCGGACGACCGGCCGCGGCTGACCGAGGCCATGCGGACGGTGCAGGACATACTGCGCGAGGACAGGCCGGAGCCCGCCGCGGAGCGCGTCAGCTTGCGCGGGCCGCGTCCTGGCGACCTGGGCTGGACCGTGGAGCGCAATGCGGCGGTCTACGCGGAGGAGTTCGGCTGGGACGAGGGGTACGAGGCACTGGTCGCGCGGATCGTCGCGGATTTCGCCGCCACCTTCGATCCGGAGCTGGAGGCCGTGTGGATAGCGGAGTTCGACGGGCTCCGGGCAGGCTGCGTCTTCTGCGTGCGTGACGAGGCGCCCGGCACCGCGCGGCTGCGGCTGTTGCTGGTCGACCCGGCGGCGCGCGGGCACGGCATAGGCAGGCGGCTGGTCGAGGCGTGCATAGCCTTCGCCCGTTCGGCGGGTTACACCGAACTCGTGCTGTGGACCAACGACGTCCTCGCCGATGCCCGGTCGCTCTACCAGCGGGCGGGTTTCGAACTGGTCGCACGGCACCCGCACCACAGCTTCGGCAAGGATCTCGTGGGGCAGGACTGGCGCCTGGTGCTGTAGCCGGCGGGCCGCATGCCGGGCCCGACGCGGGGCGGAGTGTCGAATGGATCACGGTTGACCAGGTCGGATCGGGTGCCTAGTGTCCGGCGAATGAGACTCGCCTTCTCCACCCTCGGTGTTCCCGAACTGCCCGTCGGCCAGGTGGCCCGGCTCGCGGCGGACAACGGCTTCCACGGCGTCGAGCTGCGCGCGAGCCCGGAGGGGCCGGTGCACACCGGCCTGTCCCCGGACGAACGCGCGGGCGTGGCGGAGGAGTTCGGAAAGGCGGGGGTCGAGATCCTCACCGTCGCCGCCTACGCCGAGGTGGCCGCGGCCGGTGACGACGATCCGGTGCTCGAAGAGATCGGCGCCGCGATGACGCTGGCCCACGACCTGGGGGCCTCCTTCGTCCGGGTCTTCCCTGGCGGGGGCGGCCTCGCCGTCGAAGAGGCGGACGCGCTGGCCGCACGGCGGCTCGCCGCCGCAGCGCCGGTCGCGGAGGACCTGGGGGTGCGCGTGCTGCTGGAGACCCACGACTCGCACCGCGGCGGCGCCGACGTGGCACGGGTGCTGGGCACGGTGGGGCACATCGGGGCCGGTGCGCTCTGGGACGTCATGCACACCTGGCTCGCCGGGGAGCAGCCGTCGGAGACCTATCCGGTGCTGGCGCCCTACCTCGGCTACCTCCAGGTCAAGGACATCGCCTCGGCCGCCGACACCACTCCGCTGCCGCTGGGTGCGGGGGTGCTGCCGCTGGCGGAGACCGTCGAGGTGCTCAGCCGGGCCGACTGGGACGGCTGGCTGTGCTGGGAGTACGAGAAGCGGTGGTATCCGCAGGCCGCCGAGCTGCCGGGGCTGCTGGGGGCGGCGCGGGAGCATCTGGCGCGGCTGCTCGCCGAGTCCGCCTGACCGGGCGGGCCGCGGGACGGATCAGGCCGGCCGGGCCGATCAGGCCGGACACCCCGGGCGGAAGGCCAGGAAGGGACTGCGGTCGGGAGCGCAGCGGCGAAGGAGGGACGCATGCTCGATCTGGGGCGCCTGAAGGCGCTGCACGCCGTGCACACCCACGGCTCCATCGGCGCCGCCGCGACGGCGCTCGGCTACACGCCTTCCGCGGTGTCGCAGCAGATCTCGAAGCTGGAGCGGGAGACGCACACGGTGCTGCTCGAACGCCAGGGCCGCGGGGTGGCGCTCACCGACGCCGCGCAGTTGCTGGTCTCGACGGCCGAGCAGCTGCTGTCCATCGTGGAGCGGGCGGAGGTGGCACTCGAGGAGCAGCGGGGCAGGCCGTCCGGCCGGCTGACGGTGGCGGCGTTCCCGACCGCGGCCTGCGGGCTGCTGCCACCTGTCCTGGCGGAGCTCGCGGCCAAGCATCCGTCGCTCGACCTGCGGCTCGTCGAGGTGGACGCCCATCTGTCGGTGGATCTGGTGGCGCGCGGGGTGGTGGACCTGGCGGTGGCGCACGACTGGGACATCGCCCCGCTCCCCGCGCCCGAGGGCGTGGAGCGCGCGGTCATCGGTGACGACAGGTGCGATGTGCTGGTGCCCTCGGGCCACCGGCTGGCGGAACGGGACGGCCTGCTGCGGTCGGACGTGGCGCGGGAGCGGTGGATCTGCCAGCCGCCCGGCTCGGTCTGCCACGACTGGCTGGTGCGGACGCTGCGCGAGGCCGGGACGGAACCCGACATGGCGTACCAGGTCGGCGAGTACCGCACCCAGATGGCACTGGTGGAGGCGGGGCTCGGCATCGCGCTGGTGCCGAGGCTGGGCCGTGGTGAGACGCCGGCGGGGGTCCGGGTGCTGCGGCTCGAACCGGCGCCCGTACGGCGGCTGTACGCGCTGTGGCGGGCGGGTGCGTCGCGGAGGCCGTCCATCGGGGTGGCGGTGGACACGCTGCGGGCCCACTGGCCTGCTGCGGGCTGAAGGGCCCCCGGCACCGCATGATCGGGGCATGCGCCCAGCACACCCCACAGACCGCGGCCGCGGGGACGTCACGCCGCCGGCCCACGACCCGCACCGCCCGCCGCGCCGCCCCCGTACGGAACCGGTACGGCCTGTCGCCCGTCCCATCGGCATGGTGCTGAAGACGGCGGTACGCAGGGCGGTTTCCGGGATGGCGCTCGCCGCGGCGCTCGCTCTGCCGGCCACCGCGTGCGGTGGCGGGTCGGGCCCCGGCGGGGTGGATGCGGTACCCGGTTCGACCCTGACCTCGGTTCCGGCCTCGGCCTCCCTCCCGGCCCCGCCTGCGACGTCGGCCTCCGCTGCGCCCTCGGCGACCCCCTCCGGCAGCCCGGCGGCCGGCGGCGGGACGGCCGCCGACCGAGTGGTCTACTTCTCCGCGGCGCCGCGGGGCCCGGCGGACGGTCACCAGGTGCTGCACGACCGGGCGGAGGTCGACCGGTACGCGGCGGCGTTCGCGGCACAGGACCCGCAGGCCGAGGCGCGGATCGTGGCGGCGGGGCGGAGCACGGACTTCACACGGCGGCTGCTGGTCGGCTGGACCACGACGACCGGGTGCAGCGCTGCCACCGGGGCGGCGCTCGCCGTGTCGGGGAACCGGCTCGAACTGCGGGTCAGCCAGCCCGAGCCGCCGCCGGAGTGCCTGGTGGCCTTCCGGATGTCCGTGGTCTTCCAGGTGGCCAGGGAGCGCATTCCGGCCCAGCCCGTCTTCGGCTGACGGGCCGTCGGGGCGGGCCGGGGGCCGCCGGCACCGCTGCGGTGCTCACGCGGAGGTTCGACCAGGCCATTGACTGGCGAAAACTTCCACGCTATCCGTGTACATCTGGAAATTAGTTTCAGCCGCGTGCACTCTCCTCCGCCCAGAAGGAGTCCGTCTTGCACCACCACCCATCCCGCCGCAGTGTCATCTCCGCAGCCGCGGCCGGCTCCGTCGTCATGGCCACCGCGGCACCCTCCGCCGCCGCCGGATCCGCCCTGAGCGGCGCGGACCGCCGCAGGATTCGCGCGATCATCCAGCGGATGACCCTGGAGGAGAAGGTCGGCCAGCTGTTCGTGATGCGGATCTACGGGGCGTCGGCGACCGACCCCGACCCCGCGGACGTCGCCGCCAACCAGAAGGAGATCGGCGTCTCCGACGCCGCGGAACTCCTCGCGACCTACCACGTCGGCGGCATCATCTACTTCGCGTGGGCCCACAACACGCAGAACCCGCACCAGATCGCCGACCTCTCGAACGGCATCCAGCGAGCCGCGCTCTCACACGGCACACCCGTGCCGCTGCTGATCTCCACCGACCAGGAGCAGGGCGCGGTCGCCAGGATCGGCGCCCCTGCCACCCTCTTCGGCGGCGGCATGGCACTCGGCGCCGACGGCAGTCCCGCCGACGCGCGGACGGCCGCCCGGGTGATCGGCACCGAACTCGGCGCCATGGGCGTCAACCAGAACTACTCCCCCGTCTCCGACGTCAACATCAACCCCGGCAACCCGGTGATCGGCGTCCGCTCCTTCGGCGCCGACCCCGAAGCGGTCGCCGCGCTGGCCGCCGCACAGGTCAAGGGCTACCAGAGCGCCGGAATCGCCTCCACCGCCAAGCACTTCCCCGGACACGGCGACACCGGCACCGACAGCCACTTCTCACTGCCGATCATCACCCACTCGCTCGAGCAGTGGCAGACCGTCGACGCCCCGCCCTTCCGTGCGGCGATCGCGGCCGGCATCGACTCGATCATGACCGCGCACATCCTCGTACCGGCCCTTGACGACTCCGGCGACCCGGCGACGCTCTCGTACCCCATCCTCACCGGGGTGCTGCGGGAACAGCTCGGCTACGACGGTGTGGTGGTCACCGACGCGCTCGACATGGCGGGCGTGCGGGAGAAGTACGGCGACGACCGGGTGCCGGTGCTCGCGCTCAAGGCGGGCGTCGACCAGCTGCTCAACCCGCCGCTGCTGGGCGTGGCCTACCAGGGCGTGCTGGACGCCGTGGCCTCGGGCGAGCTGACCGAGGAGCGCATCGCGGTGTCGCTGGAGCGGATCCTCGCGCTGAAATTCCGCAAGGGCCTGTTCCGCAACCCCTATGTCACCCACGCCGGTGTCGACCGCGCGGTCGGTACGCGCTCGCACCTCGCGACCGCCGACCGGATCACCGACCGCGGCATCACCCTGCTCGCCAACGACGGGCACGCGCTGCCGCTCCCCCGCCGCTCGCACCGGAATCTGCTGGTCGTCGGCGCCGATCCCGCGGCGCCCTCGGGCACCGGAGGTCCGCCGACCGGCGTGCTGGCCAAGGCCCTCACCGACCTCGGCCACCCGGCGCAGGCGCTGTCCACCGGCACCGCGCCCACCCGGGCGGTGATCGACCAGGCGGTGGCCGCGGCCGCGGGCAAGGACGCGGTGATCGTCTGCACCTACAACGTGACGTCGGCGTCGTCCTCGCAGATCGCCCTGGTCACCGCCTTGACCGCGGCGTCGGTCCCGGTCGTGACGGTCGCCATCCGCAATCCCTACGACATCGCCGCCCTGCCGCCGGTGGGCGCCTCGCTCGCCACCTACGGCTGGACCGACGTCTCGATGCGCGCCGCGGCCCGGGTGATCGCCGGGAAGACGTCGCCGACGGGCAGGCTGCCGGTCGCCGTCCCGCGCGCCGACGACCCGGCCACGGCGCTCTACCCGATCGGTTACGGCCTGCGCTACTGACGGCCGGCCGACCCGCGGGTGCGGGCCGGCGGCGCGTCAGGCCGCCGCCCGCACCTCGCCGGTGAAGGTGCGCCACAGTTCGGCGTAGCGCCCGTCGCGGGCCAGCAGCGCCTCGTGGTCACCGTCCTCGACGACCCGTCCATGGTCGAGGACCACGACCCGGTCGGCGCGGGCCGCGGTGCTCAGGCGGTGCGCGACCACCAGGGTGGTGCGGCGCGTCGCGAGCCGGTCGGCCGCCTGGTTGACCAGTGCCTCGGTCGCCAGGTCGAGCGCCGCGGTGGCCTCGTCGAGCAGCAGGATCGCCGGGTCGACCAGTTCGGCGCGGGCCAGCGCGATCAGCTGCCGCTGCCCCGCGGACAGGTTCCGGCCGCGCTCGGCCACCTCGTGCAGATAACCGCCCTCCAGGGTCGCGATCATCGCGTGCGCGCCCACCGCCCGGGCCGCGGCCTCCACCTCGGCGTCGGTCGCGTCGGCCCTGCCGTAGGCGATGGCGTCGCGGACGGTGCCGGCGAAGAGGTACGGCTCCTGGGGGACGACGCCGAGCCGCTGCCGGTAGCCGGTCAGGTCGAGTTCGCGGATGTCGTCGCCGTCCACCAGCACCGCGCCGTCGGTCGGGTCGTAGAACCGGGCGACCATCTTCACCAGGGTGGACTTGCCCGCGCCCGTCTCGCCGACGAAGGCCACGGTCTGGCCCGCGGGGATCCGCAGGGAGATGCCGGCCAGCGCCTCCGTGCCGTCGGCCTGCGGGCCGCCGTAGCGGAAGTGCAGGTCGCGGAAGACGACCTCGCCGCGCAGCGGCCCGACCGGCCGGGGCGTGGCGGCGGCCGGTGTGGTGGTGGGCTCGCGCAGCAGTTCCCGGATCCGGCCGAGCGAGACCGAGGCCTGCTGGTAGCCGTCGAAGACCTGCGAAAGCTGCTGCACGGGCGAGAAGAACAGGTCGATGTAGAGCAGATACGCCACCAGGGCGCCCGCGGTCAGCGTCCCCGCGCTCACCCGGTGCGCGCCGATGATCAGCACGAGGGCGGCGGCCACGCTGGACAGCAGCTGCACGAACGGGAAGTAGACCGAGATCAGGAACTGCCCGCGCACCCGGGCGCTGCGGTAGTCGTCGCTGCGCTGGGCGAAGCGCTCGGCGCCGCGCCGCTGGCCGCGGAAGGCCTGCACGACGCGCAGCCCGGCGACATGCTCCTGGAGGTCGGCGTTGACGACCGCGACCCGTTCCCTGGCGAGTTCGTAGGCCCGCACCGACTTGCGGCGGAAGACCCAGGTGCCGACGATCAGGACGGGCAGGGTGGCGAAGACCACCAGGGCAAGCTCGACGTCGATGGCCAGCAGCGCCACCAGGATGCCGCCGAAGGTGAGCACGCTGACCAGCGCGGTGACCAGTCCGGTCTGCAGGAACGTGGACAGCGCGTCCACGTCGGTGGTCATCCGGGTCATGATGCGGCCGGTCAGCTCGCGCTCGTAGTAGTCGAGGCCGAGCCGGTGCAGGTGCGCGAATATCTTGACCCGCAGGGTGTACAGCACGCGTTCACCGGTGCGCCCGGTGAGCAGGGTGGAGCCCCACTCCGCGGCCCACTGCGTCAGCACCAGGGCCAGGCCGAGCAGCGACGCCGCCCAGACCGCGCCCAGCGCCTGGCGCCTGACACCGGCGTCGATGCCGTGCCTGATGAGCACCGGCAGCAGCAGCCCTGCGAGGGCGTCGACCGCGACCAGCAGCAGGCTCAGCAGCAGCGGGGAGCGGAAGCCGCGCAGCAGGCTGCGCAGGCCGAAGGTGTGGTCCGCCTGCCGCGCGCGCTCCTCGTCGATCTGCGGGGTGTCGTCCGCGGGCGGCAGCGCGGCCACCTTGGCGAGCAGATCCGGGGTGGCGGGCATGCCCGCCAGCGCGCCCGCCATGGCTCCCGGCCCGCCGGCGGGCCGGGGCGCGGCTGCCGCTCCGGCGGCCTGGGCGCCGTCCGCGGCACCGGTCCCCTTACGGCGGTCGGCCGGCCACAGCTCGGGGGTGATGCCGCCCGCGGGGGCGGCGTCCTGGTCCGCGGCCGGACGGTCCGCTGTCACGGCGGGCTCGCCGGCGCGGGCCGCGACGCCTGCCGGGTCGATCTCGACCACGTCGGCGCCGAGCGCGTCCGGGTCGGTCAGCAGGGCGCGGTAGAGGGCGCTGCGCTCCTGGAGTTCGTCGTGCGTGCCGATGTCGGACAGCCGCCCGGCGTCGAGGACGGCGATGCGGTCGGCGAGCGCCAGGGTGGAGCGGCGGTGGGCGATGAGCAGCGTCGTACGGCCGCGCATGACCTCGCGCAGGGCGTCGAATATCTCGGCCTCGACCCGGGCGTCGATCGCCGAGGTCGCGTCGTCGAGCAGCAGCAGCCGGGGGTCGGTGAGGATGGCCCGGGCGAGCGCGACCCGCTGCCGCTGGCCGCCGGACAGGGTGAGGCCCTGCTCGCCGACCACCGTGTCGTAGCCGTCGGGCAGGTCGGTGATGAAGCCGTGCGCCTGGGCGGCGCGGGTGGCGGCGACGATCTGCTCCTCTGTCGCCTCCGGGTGCCCGTAGGCGATGTTGGCGCGCACCGTGTCAGAGAACAGGAAGCTCTCCTCCGGCACCATGCCGATGGCCGACCGCAGGGAGTCGAAGGTCAGCTCCCGCACGTCGGTGCCGCCGAGCAGGACGGCGCCGCCGGTGACGTCGTACAGCCGGGGCAGCAGCAGCGAGACGGTGGACTTGCCCGAGCCTGACGAGCCGACGACCGCGACGGTCTCGCCGGGCGCGACGGTCAGGTCGAAGCCCCGCAGGACGGGGCGCTCCTTGCTGTAGCCGAAGGTGACGTGGTCGAACTCGACGGTGGCGGGGGCGTCCGCGGGGAGTGCCTTGGTGCCCTCCTCCAGGGTCGGCTCGGTGTCGATCAGCTCGAAGACGCGCTCGACGCCGGCCCTGGCCTGCTGGCCGACGGTCAGCATCATGGCGAGCATCCGCACCGGCCCTGTGAGCTGTGCGAGGTAGGTGGAGAAGGCGACGAAGGTGCCCAGGGTGATCTGGCCGCGAGCGGCCATCCAGCCGCCGAGCGCGAGCATGCCGATCTGCCCGAGTGACGGCACCGCCTGGAGGGCCGGGGTGTAGCGGGCACTGAGCCGGACCGTACGCAGCCGGCCGGCGAAGAGCTTGCGGCTGACGGTGGCCAGCTTGCCCATCTCCTGCTGCTCCTGGCCGAAGCCCTTGACCACCCGCACGCCGGTGACGGACCCGTCGACGATCCCGGCGACGGCGGCCGCCTGCCCCTGCGCGTACCAGGTCGCGGGGAAGAGCCGCAGGCGGGAGCGGTTGGCGATGAACCACAGCGCGGGCGCGACGGCAAGTGCGACCAGGGTGAGCAGCGGCGAGAGCATCAGCATGACGACGAGCGAGAGCAGGAAGAGCAGCAGATTGCCGATGACCATGGGGAGCATGAAGAGAAGCCCCTGGATCAGCTGGAGGTCGCTGGTGGCGCGGCCGACGACCTGCCCTGTGCTCAGCTCGTCCTGCCGGCGGCCGTCGAGCCGCAGGATCGTACCGAACATCTCGTTGCGCAGGTCGTGCTGGACGTCCAAGGCGAGCCGTCCGCCGTAGTAGCGGCGCAGGTACGTCAGCGCGTAGACCACCACCGCGGCGGCAACCAGCGCGATCGCCCAGGGCATGAGCGGCTTGTCGTGCTTGACGATGACGTCGTCGATGATCAGCTTGGGGACCAGCGGCACCAGCGCGGTGACCGCCATGCCGGCGAGCGAGGCGCCGAGCGCGAGCAGCACATTGCGTCTGTACCGCCAGCAGTAGCCTGCCAGCCGCCGGAGCCACCCCTGCTCCTGGCCGTCCTTCGCCGCCGTCACCGGCATCGCCGTCGTCACGCGGTCCTCCCACCCCATCCTCTGCCGTCCGCCCACATCCGGTCCCTCACTCCGACGCTGCAACGCGCCAGGCTGCACGTTTCATCCTCCTGCAACAAACCAACGACCAAGGTCGCACACAAGTGCGACCTTGGTCGTAATCCCTTCGGGTGATTCGGCAGCGTCGCCCCGTGCTCAGCGGGCCTCGGCGATCTGCCGGGCCATGATCGTGGTGAGCTCGTAGGCGGTGTGGGAGGCGGCGACCGAGGTGATCTCGGCGTGGTCGTAGGCCGGGGCGACCTCCACGACATCGGCGGAGACCAGCCGGCAGCCGGCCAGGCCGCGCAGGATCTCCAGCAGCTCGCGGGAGGTGAGGCCGCCCGCCTCGGGGGTGCCGGTCCCCGGCGCGTGGGCCGGGTCGAGGACGTCGATGTCGACGGAGACGTAGAGCGGGCGGTCGCCGATCCGCTCGGCGAGCTGCTGGACGACCTCGTCCACCCCGCGGCGCATGACGTCGGCGGAGGTCACGATGCCGAAGCCCATCCGCTCGTCGTCGTCCAGGTCCTTGCGCCCGTACAGCGGGCCGCGGGTGCCGACGTGCGACAGCGCGGAGGTGTCGAGGATGCCCTCCTCGACGGCACGGCGGAAGGGCGTCCCGTGCGTGTAGGCGGCGCCGAAGTAGGTGTCCCAGGTGTCCAGGTGCGCGTCGAAGTGGAGCAGCGCCACCGGGCCGTGCCTGCGGGCGACCGCGCGCAGCAGCGGCAGCGCGATCGTGTGGTCGCCGCCGAGCGTCATCAGCCGCGCCCCGGTGCCGAGCAGGTCGTCGGCCGCCGCCTGGATGGTCTCGACCGCCTCGCCGATGTCGAAGGGGTTGGCGGCGATGTCGCCGGCGTCCGCGACCTGGGCGAGCGCGAAGGGGGACGCGTCCTGCGCGGGGTTGTAGGGCCGCAGCAGCCGGGAGGCCTCGCGGATCGCGTTGCCGCCGAAGCGGGCGCCGGGCCGGTAGGACACCCCGCTGTCGAAGGGGACGCCCACCACGGCGACGTCGGCGCTGCCGACCTCGTCGAGTCGGGGCAGACGGGCGAAGGTCGCGGGACCCGCGTAGCGCGGGATGCGCGAGGAGTCGACGGGGCCGCGCGGCTCTGCGCTGCTCATGGTGGCTGCCTTTCTGCGTGGTCTGCGTGGCCTGCGTGGTCTGCGTGGCCTTCCGAAAGGCCTTCTGCGGGACCTTCTGCGGGACCGGTGCCCGGCGTGCGGGTGTCGGCCGCCCGCTCACCGCCGCGCGCCGGGTGCGCGCTGCCCGCCGGGTGCGGGCGGCACGGGTCGGGCCGACGCTACGCCGGTGCCGTAAGTCCCCGAAATGTACGTTTCCGCACATCGGCATGGTCTATTACGCCTCGGCGTCGATCCGCGGGACGTCGCACGTGGGGGCGCCGGAGCGGGACAATGTCCCCATGCCCAAGGATCCTGCCGCTGCCGCGCCCACGCGCCGCGCCCTCGCCTCCCACCTGATACGCACCCGGATCGCCGGGGACGTCGCCACCAGCCGGGAGAACAACCTCGACCACTACCGCGAACTGGCGGAGGGCAACCGCTACTACTGGTTCGGACTCGACCTCGGCGGCCGCTGGACGGACCGGGCGGCCGTCCTCGACCTGATGGCGGAGCGCTGCGGCGTGGTGGCCGACCCGGGTCACCGCAGCGGGCAGGACACGATAGACCCCGAACTGACGCTGGACGCCCTCGACCGGATGGCCGTGGTGCTGCACAAGGCGGTGGAGAACCGCTCCCGGGTGCTGTTCGCGACCGGGCACCCCGCGGGCCTCTACGCCGTGCACCACGCGCTGGCCGCCGCGCTGCGGGCGGCGGGCTGCACGCTGGTCACCCCGGCCGACCACCTCTACGCCGACGGCGGCGAGATCCGGCACCTCGCCTCGGTCTCGATGCTGCACCGGGCCGGCGGCCTGGTGCACACCCACTCGCCCGACCCGATGCGGGAGATCCTGGCGGCGCTCGAACGCGACGGCCAGGCGCCGCCGGACCTGGTGGTCGCCGACCACGGCTGGGCCGGATACGCCGGTGGGCGCGGCATCGACACGGTCGGCTTCGCCGACTGCAACGACCCGGCGCTCTTCGTGGGCGAGGCGGAAGGCAGCCTGCTGGTGACCGTGCCGCTCGACGACAACGTGCCGCCACACCACTACGCGCCGATGACGGCCTACCTGCTGGCCGCGGCCGGCCTCCGGCAGCCCGCCTGACCTTCCCCGCCGCCCGCGCGGACCTGACGTGTCCCCGATCCCTGGTTACGATCAGTGAACGAGGTCGAGGAAGGCGGGCGGCACAGTGGTCCAGGTAGCGATCGTCGACGACGAAGCGCTGGTCAGAGCCGCCCTGCGGAGCATCCTCGAAGCCTCGGGCGACATCCGCGTCGTCGCGGAGTGTGACGGTCGCCAGGCGCTGGCGGCGGTGGCGGCGGTCCGCCCCGACCTGGTGCTGCTGGACGCCGTGATGCCGGAGCCGGACGACGGCCTGAGCGTGCTGCGGGCGCTGCGGGCGCTCGACGACCCGCCGGTCGTGGCCATGCTGACCGCTTTCGACACCAGCGCGCACCTGCGGGCCGCGATGGCGGCGGGGGCGAGCGGCTTCCTGCTCAAGGACACCGCCGTGGGGACGCTGATCGACGCGGTGCGCGTCCTCGCCTCGGGCGGCACCGTCTTCACCCCGGCGGTGGGCCGGGCGGTGGTGGAGGGCTTCCTCGGCAAGGCGGCACCGTCCACCGCGCCGCCTCCCGCAGGCGGCGCGGTGGACGCCGCGGTCGGCGCCCTCACCGACCGCGAGCGCGAGGTGCTGCGGCTGCTCGCGACGAGCCGGCCGAACGCCGGCATCGCGGACGAGCTGCGGATATCCGTGGGCACCGTGAAGGACCATGTCAGGTCGGTGCTGCGCAAGCTCGGCGCGCCCAACCGGGTCTCGGCCGCCGTGATCGCCCACCAGGCGGGCCTCGTCCGTCCGCCGGAGCTCCCGTGAGGCTCCGCGCCGCGGCCCCCGACACCGCACTGCTCGCCCTGTCCGCGACCGAGGTGTGGGCCACCCGGTCCTTCGGCGGGCCCGTCGCGCTCTTCTTCGCCTGCCTGGGGACGGCGGCGCTGCCGGCGCGGCACCGCTTCCCGCTGACGGCCTTCGCGACGACGCTGCCCGCACTGGCGCTCGGCTACATCTGGTTCTCCCCGATGGGCACGCTCTACGAGATCTCGGCCGGCCGTCCGGGGCGGCTGCCGGCGCGGGGGCCGCGGACGGCACCGGAAGGGACCGGCCCGGAGCGGTGGCTGCCGTTCGGGGCGGTGCCCGCGCGGTCGGCGCTGATCGGCGGCTGCGCGCTGGTCGCGGGGGTGGTGAGCTTCATCCCGTGGCCCTTCCGCGACCCGGTCGGCTGGGCGCTGTCCGACACCATCCTCGCGGTGATGCTGTCCGCGCTGCTGGCCGTCGCCCCGACCGCGCTCGGGCTGCTGGCGTCCTCCCGGCGCGAGCTGGCGGGGCGGCTCGACGAGCTGGCGGCCAGCAGGGAGCGGGAGCGGTCGCTCGCGGCGGAGCAGGCGGTCGTACGGGAGCGGACCAGGTTGGCCCGCGAGATGCACGACACGGTGGCCCACCACCTCAGCCTGATCGCGGTGCAGTCAGGGGCGCTCGAGGTGACGGCGGAGGGCCCGCGGGCCCAGGCGGCGGCGGGCGCCGTACGGGAGCTGAGCCGGGACGCGCTGGACGAGCTGCGGCGCATGGTCGGCCTGCTGCGGCTGCCGGTGGCCGACGGGCAGGATCTGGCAGCCGGTCCCGGGCTCGCCGGCATTCCGGCGCTGGTCGCCGCGGCCGGTCCGCGCACGCACGGCGAGCTCGCCGGGGCGGCGGACGGCGACGCGCCGCCCGCCGAGGTGCAGCACGCGGCCTATCGCATCGTGCAGGAAGCGCTGACCAACGTGCGCAAGCACGCACCGGGAGCACGGACCCGGGTGCTGGTGAGGCGGTCGGACGGCGTGCTGCTGGTCGAGGTCCGCAACGGCCCGGGCGGGCAGGCGCCCCCGTCCGCACTGCCGTCCGGCGGCCACGGGCTGGCCGGGCTCCGCGAGCGGGCGGTCCAGCTCGGCGGCGACTTCGACGCGCTGCCGGCCTCCTCAGGGGGTTTCCTGGTACGTGCCAGGCTGCCGGTCGGCCCGCCAGCCGAGACGGGCTGAGGTCCCCCGGGCCCGTCGAATCCGCGGGCCGGAACCGGAACGCCAGGGCTGCGGCCGGCCCGGGTCGTCGGGGCCGCGCAGGGCCCGGACGCGCCGCCCGTACCCGGGGTCGCGGACCTTGACATCAGGTCCGCGGGACGTCAGGTCCGCGGGACGCGGATCAGTCCCTCCTGGATCACCGACACGGCCAGCCGGCCGTCCTGGGTGTAGATGCGGGCCGTGCCCAGTCCGCGCCCTCCGGAGGCGGACGGGCTCTGCTGGTCGTAGAGCAGCCACTCGTCGGCGCGGAAGGGCCGGTGGAACCACATGGCGTGGTCGAGGCTCGCGCCGACCACGTCGCCGACCGCCCAGCCGCCGCGGCCGTGGGCGAGCAGCACCGAGTCGAGCAGCGTCATGTCCGACACGTAGGTGGCCAGGCAGACGTGCAGCAGCGGGTCGTCGGCGAGCTTGCCGCGGGTGCGGAACCACACCTGCGAGCGCGGTTCGCGCGGGACGCCCGCGGTCAGGAAGGGCGGGTCCTCGACGTAGCGCAGGTCGACCGCGGCGCGGGCTTCGAGCAGCCGGTCGATCACCCGGGGGTCGGGGAACTTGTCCGCGTGGGCCGGCAGCAGCTCAGCGGCCTCCGGCAGCGTTTCCGGGTCGGGTGCCTGCGGCATCGGCTCCTGGTGCTCAAGGCCCTCCTCCGCCGTCTGGAACGACGCGGAGAGGTGGAAGATCGGCTGGCCGTGCTGGACGGCCACCACCCGCCGGGTGGTGAAGGAGCGGCCGTCGCGGATGCGGTCGACCTGGTAGACGATCGGCGCGCCGGGGTCGCCCGGACGCAGGAAGTACGCGTGCAGCGAGTGCGCGCCGCGCTCCTCGGGGACCGTCCGGCCGGCGGCGACCAGAGCCTGCGCGGCGACCTGGCCGCCGAACACCCGCGGGACGACCGCCGTGCGGCTCACTCCGCGGAAGATGTCCTGCTCGATCCGCTCCAGGTCGAGCAGGGCGAGCAGGGCTTCAAGGGGCTCGTTCAGTTCGCTCACAGGCCCATCGACTTGGCGATGATCGACTTCATGACCTCGCTGGTGCCGCCGTAGATGCGGTTGACGCGGTTGTCGGCGTACAGGCGCGCGATCGGGTACTCGTTCATGTAACCGTATCCACCGTGCAGCTGCAGGCAGCGGTCGATCACCCGGGCGGCGACCTCGGTGCAGAACAGCTTCGCCGACGCGGCGTCCGCGGCGGTGAGCTCCCGCCGGTCGTGGGCGTCGAGCGCGCGGTCGACGACCGCCTCGGCCGCGTCCACCTCCGCCTTGCAGGCGGCCAGCTCGAACTTGGTGTTCTGGAAGGACGCGACCGTCTTGCCGAAGACGGTGCGCTCCTGGACGTAGGCCTGGGCGAACCGGATCGCGGCGGAGGCCTGCGCGTAGGCGCCGACCGCGATGGCCAGCCGCTCCTGGGGGAGGTTCTGGCCCAGGTAGGAGAAGCCCTTGCCCTCCTCGCCGAGGAGGTCGTCCAGCGGCACCTTCACGTCGGAGAAGGAGAGTTCGGCGGTGTCCGAGGTCTTGAGGCCGAGCTTGTCCAGCTTGCGGCCCACCACGTAGCCCTCGGACTTCGTGTCGACGACGAAGAGCGAGATGCCGGCCCTGCGGTCGTCTTCGAGGGCCGGCGCGGTGCGGGCGCAGACGATGACGCGGTCGGCGTGCACACCGCCGGTGATGAAGGTCTTGGCGCCGTTGAGCACGTAGTGGGTGCCGTCGGCGGAGAGCTTGGCGGTGGTCTTCATGCCGGCCAGGTCGGAGCCGGTGCCCGGCTCGGTCATGGCTATGGCGAACATCGTCTCGCCGCTGGCGAAGCCGGGCAGCCAGCGCTTCTTCTGCTCGTCGGTGGCATAGGCCATGACGTAGGGCAGGCACAGGCCGGTGTGCACGCTGCTGCCGCCGAAGCTCACCCCGGCGCGGGCGCACTCCTCGCTGATGACGGCCTGGAACTTGAAGCTCTCCTCGCCGGCGCCGCCGAACTCCTCGGGCACCTCGATGCCGAAGACGCCCAGCTCGCCGAGCTTGTGGTAGAAGTCACGCGGGGCCTGGCCGGCGGCGAGCCACTCGTCGTAGACGGGGACGACCTCGGCCTCGATGAAGGCGCGTATCGTCTCGCGGAACGCTTCGTGGTCCTCGTTGAACACCGTACGACGCACAGCGCGCCTCCCGTCGGCGAGTGGTGACTGACCGGGCTGCTCTCAGGTGATAAGCAAGCGCTCAGTAAGTTACCCGCCAGTCGGCGGTGCTGTCCAGAGCGGTCAGGGCGCCGAGGGCGAGCCTGCGCAGCAGCTCCGACATCTCCCGGCGGCCCGGCAGGCTGGACTGGGCACCCAGGTGCGGGGTCGAGTTCAGCAGGCCGAAGACCCCGTGCACGGCGGCCCGCACCTCACGCTCGGTGGCGTCGGGGTGGACCCGGCCGACCACGGCCACCCACTCCTCCACATACTGCCGCTGGAGCTGGCGGACCAGCTTGCGGTCCGACTCGCGCAGCCGGTCGAGCTCGCGGTCGTGCAGGGTGATCAGCGGCCGGTCGTCGATCGCGAAGTCGATGTGGCCGCGGATCAGCGCGTCCAGCGCCTCACGGGGCCCGGCGGCCTCCGCCACCCGCCGCCTGCCCGCGGTCAGCAGCCGGCCGCTGATGCCGACCAGCAACTCGGCGAGCATGGCGTCCTTGCCCGCGAAGTGGCGGTAGAGGCCCGGGCCGCTGATGCCGACCGCAGCGCCTATCTCGTCCACTCCCACACCGTGGAAGCCGCGCTCGGCGAACAGCCGTGCGGCCTCCCTGAGGATCTGGTCGCGCCGGCTGACCGCCGCGTTCGTCGCGTTCATGAGGTCGAGTCTAGACAATCCTGTTAGCGAGCGTTAACGTGGCGTCATCAGGTTAACGCTCGCTAACATCCTCACTCGCACCACCGGGGGCCGAACCGTGGCAGCACCCACCCTGTCCAGCGCCGCAGATCCGGCGTCGGAGGCATTTCGCGTCAACACCAAGGCACACACCGCGCTCACCG
Source organism: Streptomyces sp. NPDC049040 (assembly GCF_043197715.1). NCBI lineage: Bacteria > Bacillati > Actinomycetota > Actinomycetes > Kitasatosporales > Streptomycetaceae > Streptomyces > Streptomyces sp. NPDC049040. Next base: position 214,378 of record NZ_JBICTO010000002.1, on the reverse strand, counting down.
CGGATCTGCGCGACAAGCTCGCCGCCGCACGCCTCGGCGGCGGCGAGCGGGCCAGAGCCCGCCACACCGCGCGCGGGAAGCTGCTGCCCAGGGACCGGGTGGACGGGCTGCTCGACCCCGGATCCCCCTTCCTGGAACTCGCGCCGCTGGCCGCGGACGGGATGTACGAGGGGCAGGCGCCGGCGGCCGGGGTCATCGCCGGTATCGGCCGGGTCGCCGGGCGCGAGGTGGTCGTGGTCGCCAACGACGCCACCGTCAAGGGCGGCACCTATTACCCCATGACGGTGAAGAAGCACCTGCGCGCGCAGGAGGTCGCCCTCGACAACCGGCTGCCGTGCGTCTATCTGGTCGACTCCGGCGGCGCCTTCCTGCCGCGCCAGGACGAGGTCTTCCCCGACCGCGAGCACTTCGGCCGGATCTTCTACAACCAGGCCACCATGTCCGCCCGCGGCATCCCGCAGATCGCCGCCGTGCTCGGCTCGTGCACCGCGGGCGGCGCCTACGTCCCGGCGATGAGCGACGAGGCGGTCATCGTGCGCGACCAGGGCACGATCTTCCTCGGCGGACCGCCGCTGGTGAAGGCCGCCACGGGAGAGGTGGTCACCGCGGAGGAGCTGGGCGGGGGCGAGCTGCACTCCCGGGTCTCCGGGGTCACCGACCACCTCGCGGAGGACGACGCGCACGCCCTCGCCATCGTCCGGGACATCGTCGCCACCCTGCCCGCCCGCGGCGCCCCGCCGTGGACCCTGCGGCCGGCCGAGGCCCCCGCCGTCGACCCGGCCGGGCTCTACGGCGCGGTGCCCGTCGACTCCCGCACCCCCTACGACGTGCGCGAGGTGATCGCCCGGCTGGTCGACGGCAGCCGGTTCGCCGAGTTCAAGGCGGAGTACGGCACGACGCTGGTCACCGGCTTCGCCCATGTGCAGGGCCACCCGGTGGGGATCGTGGCGAACAACGGCATCCTGTTCGCCGAGTCGGCCCTCAAGGGCGCGCACTTCATCGAGTTGTGCGACCAGCGCGGCATCCCGCTGCTGTTCCTGCAGAACATCTCGGGATTCATGGTCGGCCGGCAGTACGAGGCGGGCGGCATCGCCAAGCACGGCGCCAAGATGGTCACCGCGGTGGCGTGCGCCCGGGTGCCCAAGCTCACCGTGGTGATCGGCGGGTCCTACGGGGCGGGCAACTACTCGATGTGCGGCCGGGCGTACAGCCCGCGGTTCCTGTGGATGTGGCCCAACGCCAAGATCTCGGTCATGGGCGGCGAGCAGGCGGCCTCGGTGCTGGCCACCGTCAAGCGCGACCAGCTCGCGGCAGCCGGCGAGGAGTGGAGCGAGGAGGCGGAGGAGGCCTTCAGACGGCCGGTCCGCGAGCAGTACGAGACCCAGGGCAACGCCTACTACGCCACCGCCAGGCTCTGGGACGACGGTGTGATCGACCCGCTGGAGACCCGGACCGTGTTGGGCCTGGCGCTGACCGCCTGTGCCAACGCCCCGCTGCCCGCCGCCGATCCCGCCGCGCCCGGCTACGGCGTCTTCCGGATGTGAGAGCGATGACGACCACGAGCAATTCCCCCGCGGCCGGCCCGGCCGGCACCGCCCCCTTCGACACCGTCCTGGTCGCCAACCGCGGCGAGATCGCCGTCCGGATCATCCGCACCCTGCGCGAGCTGGGCGTGCGCTCGGCCGCCGCCTTCACGGAGGCGGACGCCGGCGCCCGGCACGTACGGGAGGCCGACACCGCGGTGCGGGTGGGGAGTTATCTGTCCGCCGCCGACCTGGTGCGGGCCGCGGAAGCCGTCGGCGCCGGGGCCGTCCACCCCGGCTACGGCTTCCTCGCGGAGAACGCGGGATTCGCCGCCGCCTGCGCGAAGGCGGGGCTGGTCTTCATCGGACCGCCCGCCGACGCGATCGAGCTGATGGGCGACAAGATCCGGGCCAAGGAGACGGTGAAGGCCGCCGGGGTGCCCGTGGTGCCGGGAAGCAGCGGCAGCGGACTGACCGACGGTGAACTCGCCGAGGCCGCACGCGAGATCGGCCTGCCGGTGCTGCTCAAGCCGTCGGCGGGCGGCGGCGGCAAGGGCATGCGGCTGGTGCGGGAGGCGGCGGCCCTCACCGAGGAGATCGCCGCGGCCCGGCGCGAGGCCCTGGGGTCGTTCGGCGACGACACGCTGCTGGTCGAGCGCTGGATCGACCGGCCGCGGCACATCGAGATCCAGGTGCTGGCCGACGCCCACGGCCATGTGGTGCACCTGGGCGAGCGGGAGTGCTCGCTGCAGCGGCGGCACCAGAAGGTGATCGAGGAGGCGCCGTCGGTCCTGCTGGACCCGCGGACCAGGGCGGCGATGGGCGAGGCGGCGGTGCAGGCCGCCAGGTCCTGCGGCTACACCGGCGCGGGGACGGTGGAGTTCATCGTGCCGGGGGCCGACCCGTCGGCGTACTTCTTCATGGAGATGAACACCCGGCTCCAGGTCGAGCACCCGGTCACCGAGCTGGTCACCGGGCTCGACCTGGTCGCCTGGCAGTTGCGGGTGGCCGCCGGCGAGCAGCTGGACTTCGGCCAGCAGGACGTCACACTCACCGGGCACGCGGTCGAGGCACGGATCTGCGCCGAGACCGCGCGGCCCGCCGACGGGCGGGTCGACTTCCTGCCCTCGGCGGGGCCGGTGCTGGCCCTGCACGAACCGGCGGGGCGGCCGGGAGTGCGGGTGGACTCCGGCCTGCTCGCGGGTACCGAGGTCGGCACCGCCTACGACCCGATGCTGGCCAAGGTGATCGCGTACGGCCCCGACCGGGCCACCGCGCTGCGGCGGCTGCGGTCCGCGCTGGCGGAGACCGTGGTGCTGGGACTCGACACCAACACCGGCTTCCTGCGGCGGCTGCTCGGGCACCCGGCGGTGGCCGCGGGCGAGCTGGACACCGGACTGATCGAGCGGGAGGCCGCCGCACTGGTGCCGGACGGCGTGCCCGATGAGGTCTACGCGGCCGCGGCGCTGCTGCGGCACGCGGCGCTCGCCCCCGCGGCGGGGCCCGACGGCTGGACCGACCCGTTCTCCGTGCCCAGCGGCTGGCGGCTCGGCGGTGAGCCGGCCTGGACCGTGCACCACCTCCGGGTGCCGGGCCATGAGCCGGTGGCCGTCCGGGTCAGGCAGGGCGAGGTGCGGATCGGCGACGCCCCGGCACGGCCGGCCGAGATCACCGTCGACGGGCAGCGGGCGCGGCTGCGCACCGGGGACCGGGTGCACACCTTCTTCCGGGCGGGCGAGTGGCTGGGCCGGGACGGCGACAGCTGGTGGGTGCAGCCGTACGACCCCGTGGCGGCCGCCCTGCGCGGAGCCGCCCTGGGCGCCGGCGGCGGGGCGCTGACCGCCCCGATGCCGGGCACGGTCACCGTGGTGAAGGTCGCCAAGGGCGAGGAAGTGGTCGCCGGGCAGAGCCTGCTGGTGGTGGAGGCGATGAAGATGGAGCACGTGATCACCGCCCCGCACGACGGGACGGTGACCGAGATCGACGTCGGCGCGGGTTCGACGGTGGCGATGGACCAGGTGCTGGCCGTGGTCACCCCGGCCGAACCACCCGGCGGCGGGGCGGAGTCCGCCGCGGACCGCGCCCCCGGGGAGGCGTCATGACCGCGATCGAGGACGGCGGCAGCTCCGAGGTGCCCGAAGTGGTGCGCCTGGGCTTGCCGAAGGCGGTGCCGATGGAGGGGCTGCCGCGGCAGGTCAGGATCCACGAGGTCGGGGCGCGGGACGGCCTGCAGAACGAGAAGCAGGTCGTGCCGACCGCGGTGAAGGCGGAGTTCATCCACCGGCTGGCCGAGGCGGGCCTGACCACGATCGAGGCGACCAGCTTCGTGCACCCGCGCTGGGTGCCGCAGCTGGCGGACGCCGCAGAGCTGATGCCGCTGCTCGCCGACCTCGCCGAACCGGGCGCGGGACGGCCGGCGGTGCGGCTGCCGGTACTGGTGCCCAACGAGGTGGGCCTGGACCGGGCGCTCGATCTGGGGGTGCGGGAGATCGCGGTCTTCGGCAGCGCCACCGGTTCCTTCGCACGGGCCAATCTCAACCGGACGCTGGACGAGTCGCTGGCGATGTTCGAGCCGGTGGTGGAGCGGGCCAGGGCCGCCGGGGCGACGGTCCGCGGCTATCTGTCGATGTGCTTCGGCGACCCCTGGGAGGGGCCGGTGCCGATCCTGCAGGTGGCGACGGTGGCCCGGCGGCTGTACGCGATGGGCTGCACCGAGCTGAGCCTGGGCGACACCATCGGGGTGGCGACACCCGGCCAGGTCACCGCGCTGCTTGACGAGCTGACCGGCCGCGCCCCGGCCAGAGGGGACGGGATCCCGGTGGAGCGGCTGGCCGTGCACTTCCACGACACCTACGGGCAGGCGCTGTCCAACACGCTGGCCGCGTTGCAGCGGGGCGTCACCGTCGTGGACGCCTCGGCGGGCGGTCTCGGCGGCTGCCCGTACGCCAGGAGCGCCACGGGGAATCTCGCGACCGAAGACCTCGTGTGGATGCTGGACGGTCTCGGCATCAGCACCGGGGTCGATCTCGACCGCCTCAGCGCCACGAGCGTCTGGATGGCGGAGCAGTTGGGACGGCCGAGCCCGTCCCGTACCGTCCGCGCCCTCACCCACCGGGAGCAGTAGCCATGCCGATCGACCACCGTCTGTCCGAGGAGTACGAGGAGCTGCGCGGCACCGTCGCGGAGTTCGCCCGGGATGTGATCGCGCCGAAGATCGGCCAGTTCTACGAGCAGGAGGAGTTCCCGTACGAGATCGTCCGGGAGATGGGGCGGATGGGGCTGTTCGGGCTGCCCTTCCCTGAGGAGTACGGCGGGATGGGCGGTGATACCTTCGCGCTGTGCCTGGTCCTCGAGGAGCTGGCCCGGGTGGACTCCTCGGTGGCGATCACGCTGGAGGCGGGGGTGTCGCTGGGAGCGATGCCGGTGTTCAGGTTCGGCACCGAGGAGCAGAAGCGGGAGTGGCTGCCGCGGCTGTGCTCCGGCGAGATGCTGGGGGCGTTCGGGCTGACGGAGCCGGACTGCGGCTCCGACGCGGGCGGCACCCGTACCACCGCGCGGCTGGACGAGGCGGCCGGGGAGTGGGTGATCAACGGGACCAAGTGCTTCATCACCAACTCGGGCACCGACATCACCGGCCTGGTCACGGTGACGGCGGTCACCGGCCGCACCGACGACGGGCGCCCGCTGATCTCGTCGATCATCGTGCCGTCGGGCACGCCCGGCTTCACCGTGTCGAAGAAGTACAGCAAGGTGGGGTGGAACGCCTCGGACACCAGGGAGCTGTCCTTCACCGACTGCCGGGTGCCCGCGGCGAATCTGCTCGGCGAGAAGGGCCGCGGCTACGCGCAGTTCCTGCGCATCCTGGATGAGGGGCGGATTGCGATCTCCGCGCTGTCCACCGGCCTGGCCCAGGGCTGCGTGGACGAGTCGCTGGCCTACGCGCGGACCAGGGAGGCCTTCGGGCGGCCGATCGGGGCGAACCAATCGATCCAGTTCAAGATCGCCGACATGGAGATGCGGGCGCACACGGCGCGGCTGGCGTGGCGGGACGCGGCCTCCCGGCTGATGCACGGGGAGCCGTTCAAGAAGGAGGCGGCGCTGGCGAAGCTGTACTCGTCGGAGATCGCGGTGACCAATGCCAGGGAGGCCACCCAGATCCACGGCGGCTACGGCTTCATGAACGAGTATCCGGTCGCGCGGATGTGGCGCGACTCCAAGATCCTGGAGATCGGCGAGGGCACGAGCGAGGTGCAGCGGATGCTGATCGCGAGGGAGCTGGGACTGGCCGGCTGACACCCGGCCCGCAAAAACCGGCCGCGGACCGGCCGGGCCCGGCCTGAGGCTCAGCCCGGGACCGCCTGTGGGCCGGCCCTGGACCCGACCTGTGGCCCGGCCCGGGTACCGGCCCGGGACCGGCCTGAGGCCCGGTGGACCCGACCCGGGCTCGGCCCGGGACCCCGACCCGAGTCCCAGCCCTTGACCCGGCCCGAGTCTCGGCCCTGGACCCGACCTGGGACCCCGACCCAGGTCTCGGCCCTGGACCCGACCCGGGACCCCGACCCAGGTCTCGGCCCTGGACCCGACCTGGGACCCCGACCCAGGTCTCGGCCCTGGACCCGACCCGGGGCTCGGCCCGGGACCCGACCCAGGGCTCGGCCCGGGACCCGACCCAGGGCTCGGCCCGGGGCCCGACCCGGGGCTCGGCCCGGGTACCGGCCCGGGACCGGCCTGAGGCCCGGTGGACCCGACCGGGGCTCGGCCCGGGACCCCGGCCCGAGTCCCAGCCCAGGACCGTGCCGGACCGGCCCGGAGCCGGGGGCCGGCACCCCGCCGGACCCTCCCGGGCGCCGCTCGCTTCACTCTTTTGGCCGTTCTTGACCTGCCGTCCTGCCCGGAATCGGGCAGGATTCTTGCAAAGCGAAGATCATCACACGAGTATCAACGGGTGCTCGAACGCCGGACCTCCTACGAAGACCTGATCGACCACCTGGTGCGCACCACGCCGCTGCACCGCGGCGAGGCGTCCCGGGTGGTGCTGGACGTCCTGGCGTACTTCGACGAGACGACCGAGGAGTACGTCCGCCGCAGACACCGCGAGCTCCAGGCGAAAGGCCTGGTCAACGCGGAGATCTTCGAGCGGATCGGCGAGGAGCTGCCGCATCGGGCGGTGGCCCCCGCCGCGCTCTCCCAGCGCCAGCTCCGCCGCATCGTCTACGGCTGAGACCCGCGCCGGTCGGCGCGGGAGAGCACACAGGGCAGGCATACAGGGCGACGGAGAGGGACGAACGGCACATGTGCGGAATCGTCGGATACATCGGCAAGCGCGACGTGGCGCCGCTGCTGCTCGAGGGTTTGCAGCGGCTGGAGTACCGCGGTTACGACTCGGCCGGCGTCGTCATCACCGGCAAGTCGGGCGAGCTGCGTACGGTCAAGGCCAAGGGCCGGGTACGCGAGCTGGAGTCGCGCATCCCGAAGCGCTTCTCCGGGACCACGGGCATCGCCCACACCCGCTGGGCCACCCACGGCGCGCCCAGCGACATCAACGCCCACCCGCACCTGGACGGCGAGGGGAAGGTCGCCGTCGTCCACAACGGGATCATCGACAACGCCTCGGAGCTGCGCACCCGGCTGTCCGCCGAGGGCATCGTCTTCGCCTCGGAGACCGACACCGAGGTGCTGGCCCACCTGATCGCCCGGTCCGCCGCAGAGACGCTGGAGAAGAAGGTCAGCGAGGCGCTGCGCTCGGTCGAGGGCACCTACGGCATCGCGGTGCTGCACCAGGACTTCCCCGGCCGGATCGTGGTCGCCCGCAACGGCTCCCCCGTGGTGCTGGGCATCGGCGAGAAGGAGATGTTCGTCGCCTCCGACGTCGCCGCGCTGGTCGCCCACACCCGGCAGGTCGTCACCCTCGGCGACGGCGAGATGGCCACCCTCAAGGCCGACGACTTCCGCACGTACACCACCGAGGGCTCGCAGACCACGGCGACGCCGACCACGGTGGAGTGGGAGGCCGAGTCGTACGACATGGGCGGCCACGACACGTACATGCACAAGGAGATCTTCGAGCAGGCCGAGGCGGTGGACCGGGTGCTGCGCGGCCGGATCGACGACCGCTTCGCGACCGTGCACCTGGGCGGCCTGAATCTGGACGCGCGCGAGGCGCGCAGCGTGCGCCGGATCAAGATCCTCGGCTGCGGCACCAGCTACCACGCCGGCCAGATCGGCGCCGGGCTGATCGAGGAGCTGGCGCGCATCCCCGCCGACGCGGAGCCCGCGTCGGAATTCCGCTACCGCAACCCGGTGGTGGACCCCGACACCCTCTACGTCGCCGTGTCGCAGTCCGGTGAGACCTACGACGTGCTGGCCGCCGTTCAGGAACTGAAGCGCAAGGGCGCCCGGGTCCTGGGCGTGGTCAACGTCGTGGGATCCGCCATCGCCCGGGAGGCGGACGGCGGCACCTACGTGCACGCCGGCCCCGAGGTGTGCGTGGTGTCCACCAAGTGCTTCACCAACACCGTGGTCGCCTTCGCGCTGCTCGCGCTGCACCTCGGCCGGGTGCGCGACCTCTCGGTCACCGACGGCAAGCGGATCATCGAGGGCCTGCGCAGGCTGCCGGCCCAGATCGAGGAGATCCTCAAGACCGAGTCGGAGATCAAGCAGCTGGCCAAGGCCTACGCGGACGCGCGCTCGATGCTCTTCATCGGCCGGGTGCGCGGCTACCCGGTGGCCCGTGAGGCGTCGCTGAAGCTCAAGGAGGTCAGCTACATCCACGCCGAGGCCTACCCGGCCTCCGAGCTCAAGCACGGGCCGCTGGCGCTGATCGACCCGTCGATGCCGACCGTCGCCATCGTGCCCGACGACGACCTGCTGGAGAAGAACCGCGCCGCCCTGGAGGAGATCAAGGCCCGCAGCGGCCGGATCCTGGCCGTCGCGCACCGGGAGCAGGAGAAGGCCGACCACACCATCGTGGTGCCGAAGAACGAGGACGAGCTCGACCCGATCCTGCTGGGCATCCCGCTCCAGCTCTTCGCGTACCACACCGCCCTGGCCCTGGGCCGGGACATCGACAAGCCGCGCAACCTGGCGAAGTCCGTCACGGTGGAGTAGCCGCGGGGCATGCGGACGTGTGAGTGGGGGGGGGGGGGGGGGGCCGCCCCCCCCCCCCCCGCGGGGGCCGGGGCCCCCCCCCCCCCCGCCGCCCCCCCCCCCCCCCCCCCCCCCCCCGGCCCCCCCCCGCCG
>NZ_JBICTO010000002.1:131288-205606 GCF_043197715.1 Streptomyces sp. NPDC049040 | reverse complement strand
AACACCCCGCGCGGGGCGGGGGGCGGTAAAACCAACCCCCCCCCCACCGGGCCCTCCCGCGCGCGGGGGGGGGCGGGGGGGGTGGGGGGGGGGTTGGGGGGGGGGGGGGGGGGCCGCCCGCCCCCCACTCATGCGTTCGTGCCCGTGCCCCTACGGTCCCGGCCGTCCCGCGTCCCGCCCGCCTCACGGCGCGGCGGTCCCGGTCAGGGGATGACCACCACCGGCCGCTGCGCCCGCCGGGCCAGGCGTCCGGCGACCGAGCCGAAGATCCGGCCGGCCAGCCCGTGGGTGCCGCCGACCACGATGGCGTCCGCCTCGTACTCCCGGCCGACCTCTTCGAGCTCGTGGCAGATGTCGCCGCCGCGCTCGACCAGGACCCAGGAGATCTCGGCCAAGTGGTCCGCGCAGGCCAGCTCCAGGCCCAGCACCTCGGTGCGGTGGTCGGGGACGTCCACGAAGACCGGCGGTTCGCAACCCGCCCACACGGTGGCCGGCAGGCGGTTGGCGACATGCACGATGATCAGGGCGGAGTGCGTCCTGCGGGCCATGCCGATCGCGTACGACAGGGCGCGTTCACTGGAAACGGAACCGTCGAAGCCGACCACGACGCCGTGCCGGAAGGCAGGATCACAGGCGTGGCTCAGTGCTGGGACCTGCTCGGGCAGTGCCGCCGATTCGGCGAGCGGCCTGCGATCGGCGGGCTCTGGAGAGTCATGACCGGCCATGATGCGGATTCTCGGCGAGGGCGGCGCTGACGCGCCGAGCAGTGGACAGGACGGTGCGTGCGGGGCGGGCCGCCGGAACGGCCCTTTTGGGCCACTTCGCCACTTCCCGTCCCACTCTCACCAGGGTACGGCTGGGAAGTCCGCCTGCACAGATGCGACGGAACTTCACAGCTCGGCTACCCCGAGTTCCCAGGAGAATGCCGGAGCGGCGCCCAGAGTGCAACGCCATCCCGCCAACCGGCTGCACACTGCGGCGCAACGGCGCATCCCGGGGGCGCACCGGATCACCCGCGAGTGACCCGTGCGCCGTATTCCGGCCTTTACCCGCTCCCGCCACGGGATATCCGCCGGATCGCGGCCTTCCTTCCGGACTCCCGAGGAGCCGGCCGCGGCCGCCGGGCGCACCACCGGGCGCCTTTTACGCGCACCCCGCTCCCGAACGGCGCTTTTCGGCCAACTTATCGGCCCTGCGCTCCCGTTCGGATTCCCGCTCGCTAACACCTCTGCCACCTGCGGTTCTACGATGCGGCGTGTCGCGGATGACGCACTGCGTGGCCGAAGTGACGGGAGGCGTACTTCCCTCCTGGCTCCACGAGTGAAACGCTTCGTGATCGAATGCTTTACGCCACGTTGTCTTGTCGACTTAGCGTCAGGTGTCGAAGGTGTCACTAACGCCCCACCTGACACAGTAGATTTGATCTTGGGTGGCCTCGTGGGGGGAACGTGCAGGACCGAGGTGACGACGCGTCGATTCGAGGGGGGCTTGAGCTCCATGAGCCAGGAGTCCGGTTCCGGTACGGCGACGGAGAGTCCGTCGCAAGCACCATCGGTGTCATCGGCATCGCCTCGCGCCATCCGTAAGCTCTCCGCGCGCCGGCGCCCGGAAGTCGTCGCCGTGCTGCTCTTCAGCGGCGGCCCGATCTTCGAGAGCTCCATACCGCTGTCCGTCTTCGGCATAGACCGCCAGGACGCGGGGGTGCCGCGCTACCGGCTGCTGGTCTGCGCCGGCGAGGACGGGCCGCTGCGGACCACCGGCGGCCTGGAACTGACCGCGCCCTACGGCCTGGAAGCACTCTCCCGGGCCGGCACCGTCGTGGTGCCCACCTGGCGGTCGATCTCCCAGGCGCCGCCTCCCGAGGCCCTGGAGTCGATCCGCAGGGCCCACGAGGAGGGCGCGAGGATCATCGGCCTGTGCACCGGCGCCTTCGTCCTGGCCGCGGCCGGCCTGCTGGACGGCCGGCCCGCCACCACGCACTGGATGTACGCGCCCACGCTCGCCAAGCGCTACCCCTCGGTCCACGTGGACCCCAGGGAGCTGTTCGTGGACGACGGCGACGTCCTCACCTCCGCCGGCACCGCGGCCGGCATCGACCTGTGCCTGCACGTGGTGCGCACCGACCACGGCGGCGAGGCCGCGGCGGCACTGGCCCGCCGGCTGGTCGTACCGCCGCGGCGGGCCGACTGGCAGACCGGGCAGCGGCACCTGGACCGCTCTTTACCGGAGGAGATCGGCGCCGACCCGCTGGCCGAGGTCGTCGCCTGGGCGCTGGAGCACCTGCACGAGCAGTTCGACGTGGAGGCGCTGGCCGCCCGCGCGTACATTGAGCCGGCGGACCTTCGACCGCCGCTTCAGGTCGCTGACCGGCAGCGCGCCGCTCCAGTGGCTGATCACCCAGCGGGTGCTCCAGGCGCAGCGGCTGCTGGAGACGTCGGACTACTCGGTGGACGAGGTCGCGGGCCGCTGCGGCTTCCGCTCCCCGGTGGCGCTGCGCGGCCACTTCCGGCGGCAGCTGGGCTCCTCCCCCGCGTCCTACCGGGCCGCCTACCGGGCCCGCAGGCCGCAGGACGACCAGGACCGCCCGCCGGTCTCCGCGGAGCTGGCGGCCCTGCGCCGGGGCCCTGGCCTGCCCGTTCCCACCGGCCACGTACCGGTGTCCCAGATCCTTGCCGCGCCGGGCAAGCCGGACAGCGACGCCTTCGCCACCCGGGTGCCCGACCAGCCCGGCAGGGGCGACCCGGCAGAGGGCCCGGGGCGCGGCAGGCTGCGCGCGGGACGCAGTCTGGGCGCCGCGCTGCCGGGACCGCGTGATCGCCCCGTAGGGTGAGACGCATGAACGACCGGATGGTGTGGATCGACTGTGAGATGACCGGCCTGTCACTGGCGCACGACGCGCTGGTCGAGGTGGCGGCGCTGGTCACCGACTCGGAGCTGAACGTGCTCGGCGAGGGGGTGGACATCGTGATCCGCCCGCCCGCCGAGGCGCTCGACACGATGCCGGACGTGGTCAGGACCATGCACACCGCGTCCGGCCTGCTGGACGAGCTGGCCGGCGGGGTGGCGCTCGCCGAGGCCGAGCAGATCGTGCTCGACTACGTGCGCGGGCATGTCACCGAGCCGCGCAAGGCGCCGCTGTGCGGGAATTCCGTGTCCACCGACCGCGGCTTCCTGGCCCGCGACATGCCCACGCTCGAGCAGCACCTGCACTACCGCATCGTGGACGTCTCCTCGATCAAGGAGCTGGCCCGCCGCTGGTATCCGCGGGCCTACTTCAACAGCCCGGACAAGAACGGCAACCACCGGGCGCTGGCCGACATCCGTGAGTCCATCGCCGAGCTGCGCTACTACCGCGAGGCGGTCTTCGTGCCCCAGCCGGGCCCCGACACCGACACCGCCCGCGCCATCGCGGCGCGCCACGTCGTCCCGTCCGACGGTCCGGCCGCCCACTGACGTGACCGCCGGGCGCCCCGCGCCCGGGCCGCCGCAAAAGCGGTGCGCGACCACCCCTCGCCACCCTGTACACTTTTCGAGGCGGCGCCACCCCAGCAGGAAGTCCAGCCGGGAAAGCGCCGCTCATGGTGGGTGTAGCTCAGCTGGTAGAGCACCTGGTTGTGGTCCAGGATGCCGCGGGTTCGAGTCCCGTCACTCACCCTGTCCGATCAAGCCCCGGCCCGTGAAAACGGGCCGGGGCTTCTTCATGTCCCCGGCATGGTCCGCAGCACGTCCCCGGCGCTGGGAACGCCCGGGGAACCCTGGAGCGCGGCGCGAACGCCGCGGGGCCCCGCCGCCGTCCCCGCCGCCTCAGCCGCCGGCCGCCGCCTCCTGGGCGGCCAGCAGCGCGTCGCCGTGGGCCAGGGTCCAGGCGGCCAGCGCGCGCATCGGGCCGTCGACCAGGCTGGCGCCCAGCGGGGTGAGGCCGTAGGCGACGTGGGGCGGGGCCGCGGGGCGGCGGTGGCGGGCGATCAGGCCGTTGGCGACCAGGCGGCGCAGCGTCTCGGTGAGGGCCTTGTCGCTGATGCCGCCGATGGCCGCGAGCAGGTCGCGGCGGCGGCGCGGGCCCGGGCGCAGCCCGGCCAGGACGACGGGGTCCCAGGTGTGGGCCAGCAGGTCGGTGGCCGCGCGGAGCCGGCAGTCGGCAAGCAACTCGTCGCAGGGGCCGCCCTCTTCGGGACCGCAGCCGTCCGCGTCCTGGGGCCCGCCGCTGGTGCGGCCGTCCGCGGCGCCGGCCGTGCGCTCGTCGTCCATGGCACTCATCGTCGCCCACCCGTTTCCTACCGGTCGGTGCGTATCGGTTTTCCTACCGTAGGCCCCCGTACGCCGCCGACAAGGGGAGCTGGACATGCGGATCGGGATTCTGGGTACGGGCACGCTGGCCGTCGCGCTGGGCGCGGCGTGGGGCAGGGCGGGGCACGAGGTGCGGGTCGGGGGCCGGTCGCGGGAGCGGGCCCGGGCCGCGGCGGAGCGGATGGGCGGCGCGGCGACGGCGGTGGAGCCGGCAGCCGCGGTCGCCGGGCGGGACGCGGTGCTGGTCGCGGTGGCCTGGGAGGGCCTGGCGGACATCCTCGGCGCGGCGGGGGCAGCGGGCGGCTCGCTGGCCGGGACGCCGCTGATCGATCCGACCAACGCCGTGGCCCACGGTGTCGGCGAACTCCTGGTCGCCGGCGGCCGGTCCGCCGCCGAGCAGGTCGCCGACCTGGCGCCGGGCGCCCACGTGGTCAAGGGCTTCCACCTCTTCGCCGCCGACCAGTGGCAGCCGGGCCGCGCACCGGTGACGGTCGCGCTGGCCGGTGACGACGCGGCGGCGCTCGCGACCGTCTCCCGGCTGGTCGAGGACGCGGGCGGCCGCCCCGCCGTGCTCGGGCCGCTGCGCAGGGCACGGCAGTTGGAGGAGGTGGCCGGATTCGTCATCGGCCTGGCCTTCTCCGGGGTGGACCCCGCCACGGCGGTCCCGCACGTTCCCGCGCCGGCCGACGCACCCGCGGACGCACCCGCCGGCGAGACACCCGCCGCACCCGCGGCACCCGCCGACGAGACGCCCGCCAGACCCGCGGCACCCGCCGGCCCCCAAGACGCCGTGGCCCACCCGCAGCCCGCCGCGTAGGCCCGCGGCACACCCCGCCCGGTGCCAGGGCATACCGCGGCCCCGCCCCCTCCGAGTGCCGGGGAGGGAGCGGGGCCGCGGCCCGGGTCCGGCGGTGGGCCGGGGGCGGGCCGGGTGACTGTCAGGAAACCCGGGTCATCTCCCGCCCCGGCCTCCGCCGGAGGTGTGGATCACTCGCCGAAGAGCAGACCGTAGGCACCCATCGCCATCGCGATGTCCGCCTGGGCCCAGAAGCGGTGATAGGTGAAGCTCGGCGCGTTCCCTCCGCTGAGGTACGCCTGGACCTTCGACCAGTTGGGGTCGTTCTTGTAGAAGGACCGCAGCTCGATGAATGTGGAGCTGGAGTTGATCTTGTCGCCGTTGGGCATCGTGCCGGAGAAGCTGGACGGCACGTAGACCGGGTCGTCGAACCGGTTGAAGTCGGTCCTGGTCTCCGGGGTGGCGATGCCCAGCGGGTCCTGGTAGTTGCCCCACATGCCGTCGAGCAGCGCCTTGGCCGTGGTCTTGGCCGCGGTGTTGCCGGACTTGGCGGCGTAGTAGGACAGCGTCTTGGCGTAGGCCGCCGCGACACCCAGGTCGTTGCCGTAGGCCGAGACCGTCACGTGCAGGCCGGTGTTGGCACCGGGGCTGCTCGCGTTCCAGGTGTCCGGCGCGCCGGTCCACTGGAGGTCGGACGGGATCTTGAAGGTGCCGTCCGCGTTGATGGTGGTCTGGGAGATCGCCCAGGTCACCCACTTGTCGAGGATGGCCTTGGCCTTGGCGTCACCGGTCTGCTGGTAGTACTCGGCGACCCGCTCCATCGACCAGGCCTGCATGCCGAACCACTGGTTCGACGGCGGGTCGTGGTAGACGGGCTCCCAGTCGTACGCCATCCCGTAGAAGGTGGGCGTGCCGCTCGGGGGCTGCGCGTAGGCGCCGTCCCAGCTGTTGGTGGCACCACCGGCGATGGCGCCCTCGGAGGACTGGAGCCACTTGTAGAACTCCAGCTGCCGGCTGAGGCTGGTGGTCCAGTCCTGCTTGCCGGTGGCCGACTTGGGCGCCATGGCCGAGTCGGTGGTCAGCGCGTAGGCCGCCAGCGGGTTCTGGTAGCCGAAGTGCGAGGCGCCGTCACCGATCCGCCAGGACCAGCCGCCGCCGGAGCCGGACGAGCCGCCCCAGGCGTAGTACCAGGACAGCAGGTAGTGCTCGCTGTCCTTGCCGGTGCCCGCCGCGCAGGTGCTCGGGCTGGTGCAGTTGCCGATCTTCTTGAAGTACTTGTCGAAGAACGAGTACCGCAGGTAGTCGCCCATCTTGCCGGCCTTGGCGACGGTGGCCGCCACGTCCGCACCCTTGCCCTGCGCCTTGGCCCAGGTGTCCGCCCAGTAGGCGGCCTGGATCGCGCGCGCGTCGGCGTCGGGTGCGTCGGTGTACTTCCACTGCTGCGCGTAGTTCGAGTCGCCGGTGAACAGGTCCAGGTAGCCGTTCTTGCCGCCGTACTTGAACGCGTCGCAGGTCGGCTGCGGCACGGTCTCCCACACCGACTCCTGCGCACCGCGCTGGAAGGTGTTGATGTACGAGGGGCCGTCGGCCGTCGGGCCGAGCTCGCAGCCGCCACCGGGCGTGTCACCGTAGCCGTAGATGTTGTCCACGTCCTGGAGCCAGTGCATGCCGTAGATGTCGTCCGAGCCGTAGGCCGACTTCAGCTCGCTCGCGATCGGGTCCACACCCACCTTGATGTTGCCGTCGAGCTGCGACGGGTAATCGGAGGGCAGCGGGTGCTCGGGGGCGTAGGTGGCCGGAGCGCTCGGGTTGTACGAGCCGCCGGACGGCTGGTCGGCGTGCGTGGGGATCATGTACTTCTCCATGGTCGCCCACGACGCGTTGAACTTGCTCCAGTCGCCCGCGACCTGCCCGTACATCGCCTGCAGCCAGATCATGTACGAGTACGCCTCGGACGTGGTCTCGTGACCGTAGTCCGGGGCCTCGACGATCAGCGTCTCGACCGAGTGGTACGGGATGCCCTCGGGTGAGAAGTAGCCGCTTGCCGGGTCGGTGATCTTCCCGTAGAGCGACAGGAACCGGGCTGCGTAGTCGCCGCCGGTCGCGCTGATCTCGTTGACCGTGACGGCCGCGGTGCTGTAGCCGGTCGCGGTGGCCGAGAAGGTCGCGGAGCCGGTGCCGGTGGCCGCGGCCACGACCGTCACGTTCTGCGCGGTCGACCAGTTCGACGGGGTGAAGGTCAGGCTCGACCCGGACTGGACGCTCAGCGAGCTGTTGCCCGCGGTGCGGGCCACGCCGACCGTCACGTTGGACGCCGGGGCGCTGGACAGCTTCACGCCGAAGGTGCCGGTCTTGCCCTGCTGCACCGACACGGTCGTGGGCGAGGCGACGATCGACGGGCCGCTCGCGACGTGCACGCCCACCGGGGTGGACTCGCCGGAAGCGCCGAGGCTGTCGTACGCCTTGGCGTAGACCGAGTAGTCGCCGGCCGGCACCGAGGCCCAGTTGAACGTGTAGGGCGAGGTGGTGTCGGTGCCCAGCAGTGTGGTGTCGTTGTAGAACTCGACCTTGGAGATGGTCGCCGAGTCCGCGGCGACCGCAGTGGCGGCCAGCGGGATGGTGGCGCCCGCGCTGAAGGTCGCACCGGCCGTCGGACTGGTGAGCACCGGCAGCGGCGGCTGATGAGCGCCCCCGCAGACCGTGCCGTTCACACTGAAACTGGTCGGTGCCGCGTTGGTGCCGCTGTAGTTGAAGTTGGCACTGGACGTGACGTTCGCGTTGGGCGCGATTGTCTTGTTCCAGTCCAGCGACTTGACAGTGACAGCCTTGCCGGACTGCGACCAGGTGCCGTTCCAGCCGCTCTGCAGCGTCTGGTTGCCGGTGTAGGAGTACGTCAGCGTCCAGCCGGAGATCGCGGCGGTACCGAGGTTGGTGATCTTGGCGTTCGCGGTGAAACCGGAACCCCAGTCATTGGTCGTGTAGTCGACGCTGCACTGAAGGCCGGCCGCGTGCGCGACACCGCCACCGGTGGCCATGGTCAGGCCGAGCGGCAGTGCGAGCGCGGCGGTCAGCGCGGTGAGCAGTCTCCTGGTCCGCGTTCTGATCGGTCTTCCTCTGGGCATGCGAGAGGTCCTCCTCGCGGTTCTCGTGGGGGGATGGGTCCTGCGATTTTGCTGTGAACCAGTGGGAGCGCTCCCACCATCAAGGCGTTGACAAAGAACTGTCAAGAGGTGAACCAGAACAGCCTGTTGGCGGGGCCCCGTCTGCACAAGTCGACCGGGCACCCTCGCGGCCGAAACATCACCCCTACCGTCGGACCGGACTTGGCGCTATGGTCTTCGCCGGACCAGTGGGAGCGCGTCCACTTTTCTTGCCCACCCGATTTCTCTCGATCCCCCCACATCATGAGGAGTCGCACATGCGACGACCTACGCGCACCGCGGCGTTCGCCATCGCCGCCGTCACCACGGCGGCAGCGGCCGCCGCGCTGCTCCCCACGCTCAGCACCGCCGCGGCCGGCGCCGCGCCGAGCTGCTCGGTCCTCTACACGATCACCAACCAGTGGGATGCAGGCTTTCAGGGCAACGTTGTCATCACCAACACCGGTACGCCGACCACCAGTTGGGACCTGGGCTTCACCTTCGCCGACGGCCAGAAGGTGACCCAGGGCTGGAACGCCACCTGGGCGCAGTCGGGTACGGCCGTGCACGCCACCTCGCTGTCCTACAACGGGACCATCCCCACCGGCGGCACGGTCAGCGCGGGCTTCCTCGGCAGCTGGTCGGGCAGGAACGCGATACCGGCGGGCTTCACCCTCAACGGCGCCGCCTGCAACCAGACCGGCGGACCGACCCAGACCCCGCCGACGACACCCACCACAACGCCGCCCACCACGCCGCCGACCACCCCGCCCACGACCCCGCCGACCACGCCGCCCACCGGTGACGCCGCGCCGCCCAAGCTGCATGTGGCCGGAAACAAGCTGCTCGACTCCACCGGCAAGCAGGTGGTCCTCCACGGCGTGAACCGTTCGGGCACCGAGTTCGCCTGCGCGCAGGGCAACGGGATCTTCGACGGGCCGGTGGACGACGCGGCCATCAACTCGATCAAGAGCTGGAAGGGCGTCACCGCGGTCCGCGTGCCGCTCAACGAGGACTGCTGGGAGGGCCTGTCCTACGTCCCGGCGGCCGACGGCGGGGCCAACTACATCGCGGCGATCACCGGTTGGGTCAACCGGCTGGTGGCGCACGGCATCACGCCGATCGTCGAGCTGCACTGGACCCACGGCACCTACACCGGCAACTCGGCGGGCTGCACGGACGTCAACGCGACCTGCCAGAAGCCGATGCCCGACGCGCAGTACGCGGTCCCGTTCTGGACCAGCGTGGCGAACACCTTCAAGTCGAACACGTCGATCGTCTTCGACCTGTTCAACGAGCCCTACCCCGACCGCGCCACCTCGACCGCGGAACAGGCCTGGTCCTGCTGGCGGGACGGCGGCACCTGCCCCGGCATCGGCTACCAGGTGGCCGGCATGCAGGACATGCTGGACGCGGTACGCGGCACCGGTGCGCAGAACGTCGTCCTGCTGGGCGGTCTCGCGTACTCCAACGACCTGACGGGCTGGCTCGCCCACAAGCCCACCGACCCGACGGGCAACCTGGCGGCGGCCGTCCACGTATACAACTTCAACTCGTGCGCCAACACCTCCTGCTGGGACTCCCAGCTGGCACCGGTGGCGGCGAAGGTGCCGCTGGTGGCCGGTGAGATGGGCGAGAACACCTGCTCCCACTCGTTCGTGGACAGCTTCATGAACTGGCTCGACTCGCACCAGCTGTCCTACCTCGGGTGGACCTGGAACACCTGGGACTGCTCCTCAGGGCCGTCGCTGATCTCCTCCTACGACGGCACCCCGACCAACTACGGCCTGGGTCTGAAGAACCACCTGGCGTCGCTGGGCTGACCCGGCGACCCCTCGAACGGGGGCGGTCCCGTGCATGGATGGCGTGCACGGGCCCGCCCCTCCCCCATGTCCCGGGGGCGGGACCGCCCCGGCACCCGGCGGCTCGCCGCGGACCCGCGCCGGCCGGTCCCGCAGCGGCCCCGGTGCCGCCTGAGCAGGGGCTGAGCAGGCCGCGGCCGGCGGCCGCTCCGTTCGAGTCTCGTAATCACGCAAAGTCTCAACTGGCCATTATTGAACAACTTATTGACGCGGATGTACGTGGCTTGTAAACATCACCTCGCCAAGAGAGCGCTCTCACCCTGCTCTGGCGGCCTCCGTCACGGACCCCCACCCGGTTGAGGAGAACACATGTCAGGCAGCAGTTCCCTGCTGGTGCGCGGACGGCCAGGGCGCCACCGCGGACGCCAGCCGTATCTGGTCCTCACCGCCCTGCTCGCCCTGCTGGCAGGGCTCGTCCTGGTGGTGACCTCGCAGTCCCCGGCCCGCGCCGCGGGCACCCTGCTCTCGCAGGGGAAGCCGGCCACCGCGTCGTCCACCGAGAACGCCGGCACCCCCGCCTCCGCGGCGGTCGACGGCAACACCGGCACCCGCTGGTCCAGCGCCGCAGCCGACCCCCAGTGGCTCCAGGTCGACCTCGGCAGCACCCAGACCATCAGCCAGGTGACGCTCAACTGGGAGGCGGCATACGCCAAGTCCTTCAAGATCCAGACGTCCGCCAACGGCACCGCCTGGACCGACGTCTACTCCACCACCACCGGCACCGGCGGCGTGCAGAATCTGGCCGTAAACGGTTCCGGCCGCTACGTGCGGGTCTACGGGACCGTGCGGGCCACCCAGTGGGGCTACTCGCTCTGGGAGTTCCAGGTCTACGGCGCCGGCGGCACGACCACGCCCGGTGCGTGCAGCACCGACAACTCCGCGCAGGGCAAGACCGCCACCGCCTCCTCCGCCGAGAACGCCGGCACCCCCGCCTCGGCGGCCGTCGACGGCAACACCGCCACCCGCTGGTCCAGCGCCTTCGGCGACCCGCAATGGCTACAGGTCGACCTCGGCTCCTCGCAGCAGGTCTGCGGCGTCGGCCTGAACTGGGAGGCGGCCTACGCGACCGCCTACCAGATCCAGGTCACCGACAACCCGAGCGGCACCTGGACCACGGTCTACTCCACCACCACGTCCACCGGCGGGGTGCAGAACCTGAACGTGACCGGCACCGGCCGCTACGTGCGGGTCTACGCCACCGCCCGTGCCACCGCCTACGGCGACTCGCTGTGGGAGTTCCAGGTGCACACCGTCGGCGGCGGCACCACCAACGGCGGCGGGACCAACGGCGGGACCACCGGCGGCACGACCACTCCGCCGGACTCCTTCTGGGGCACCACGGACGACATCCCTGCCGCGCACAACGTGATGGAACTGAAGATCCTCAACCGCACCAACGGCGCCTACCCGGACAGCCAGGTCTACTGGAGCTTCAACGGCCAGGTGCACTCCATCGCCGAGCAGCCGTACTTCGACATGCCGGCGAACTCCTCGGGCCGGATGTACTTCTACGTCGGCTCGCCGAACAGCCAGTACAACGACTTCATCGAGTTCACCATCGGCGCGACGGTCTTCAACGGCAACACCACCCGCGTGGACGCGTGGGCGCTGCCGCTGGCGATCAGGCTGCACTCGCACTCCGGCGAGGACATCCAGCTCGGTGACAGCCAGGACCTGTTCACCATGAGCCGCGACCAGGTCTTCCAGTCCTTCCAGAACGCGGTGCCCTCGCAGTTCAAGGTGCTCGCGCAGACCCAGGCGCCCTACCGGATCATCGCCCCCGGCAGCGACCCGAGCTTCCGCGCGGGCGGCGTCAACGCCAACTACTACACCGCGTACGCCCAGTCGGTCGGCGTGAACGAGCCCACCTCGAACATCTTCGGATGCGCGGGCACCATGGGCGCGGACGCGGCGAAGTGCGCGGCGCTCAACCGGCACACCGCGACACTGCCGGCCGCCCAGCAGCAGGACCCGACCAAGTTCTACACCGGCGGCGACCCGGCCAACTGGTACGCCAAGTACTGGCACGACCACGGCATCAACCACCTCGCGTACGGCTTCCCGTACGACGACGTGGCCGGCCAGGCCGCCTACGCCTCCCAGCAGAACCCGCAGTGGATGGAGGTCGCCGTCGGCTTCTAGCCGGCCGGCGGCGTCCATCCGGACGCCTCCCCCCTGGATCCCCCCACATCCCCCCACAAGCCGCCGGGGGCGGGTCCGGTACACGCCCCACGTGTACCGGGTCCCGCCCCCGGCGGTGCTTTTCGGCCGTCGGCCGGGCCGGCAATGTACCGGGAAAATATGTGTGTCGTATCAAAAATGTGCCGCGGCTTCCTAGGTTCACGGTGTTCTCGTCCGCACTCCGTGAAAGGAAGTACGAAGAGATGATCAAGATGATCGGGTCGCTCGGCGACAAGCTGCTCTCCCGCGTCGTACCGCAGCACACGGCACAGGCCTACGGGCCCGTGCAGCCCGGCTGCCCGTGCTGGTGGGACGGCAACTCCTGCTACGGCCGCACGTGCTGCAGCTGGGGCGCGTCCTGCGGCGGCGGCACGAGCTGCGACAAGTACCACCTGTACTGCTGACGCCGCCGGGATGACAGCGCTCGTGTGGACGGCCGGCTCCGTGCTGCCGGCCGCGTCCGTCCTGGCAGTGCTCCGGCGGATGTTCGCCGTGGTCCTGGTGAGCGGGCTGAGCATGGAGCCGACCTTCCACGCGGGTGACCGGCTGCTGGTCCGGCGGGCGGGCCTGTCCCGGGTCAGGGCGGGGGACGTCATCGTCCTGCGTACGCCCCCGTGGCTCAGGGGCGGGCCCGTCCCCGCGTCGCCGGAAGGCGACTGGATGGTCAAGAGAGCGGCCGCCCTGCCGGGCGACCCGCTGCCCGAGTCGGTCGCCCGCACCGTCCCCTGGGACCGGGTCGGCAGCGGCACCGTGGTCGTGCTCGGCGACAACACCGCGACCAGCTTCGACTCCCGGCAGTGCGGTCCGGTCCCCGGGGACGGCCTGCTGGGCATCGTGCTGCGCCGGATCGGCTGACCCCCTCCCCGCAGGACCGGGCCGCCGCCACCCGCCACGCCGGGCCGCCCGCGGCAGGGACCACCCCGCTTGCCGCACGGCGCCCGAGCGTCGACGAAAGGACATCACCGTGGAATACGCCGCCGTCGGCTGCCGCAGCCTGCTGGCCCTGCTGTTCCTGGCCTCGGCGGGCGGCAAGCTGCGCGGTCCCGCCGCCTACGCCGCCTTCGTGGCCGCCACCCGCCGCATGGCGCCCCGGTGGGCCCCCGGGCGCGCCCTCGCGGCCGCCGTGCTCGGCGCGGAAGCCGCCACCGCGGTGCTGCTGGCGGTGCCGGCCACGGTCACCGCCGGCTTCTGCCTGGCGCTGGCACTGCTGGCCGCCTTCACCGTCGCGGTCGTCGCCGCCGTGCGGCGCGACGAACGGGCGCCCTGCGCCTGCTTCGGCAGCGCGCGGCAGCAGTTGGGCTACGGCCACGCCGCACGCAACGCGCTGCTCGCGGCGTGCGCGGGGCTCGGCCTGGCCACGGCGGGCAACGGCGTCCCCGGCGACCCCGCAGGGGTGCTGACCGCCGTCGCGGTGGGAGCGGTGGCCGCCGCGGTCACCGCCGCCGCAGAGGAACTCACCGACCTTTTCCGACCGACCGCCTGATCCGGAGGGCACCACCATGCCGTATCTCGTCACACTCGTCGTCGTGCTGACCGCGCTGTGCCTGCTGGATCTGGCACTGACCGTGGGAGTGGTCCGGCGCCTGCGCGAGCACACCGAGCTGCTCGGCCGGCGGCCCGCGGCCGGCTCGCGGGCACCCGCGGAGCGGCTCGCGATCCTCCCCGAGGGCGAGGTCGCGGCGGACTTCGAGGCCGCGGCCACCGACGGGTCCACCGTGTCGCGGGCCGCCATCGACACCCCGCTGCTGGTCGGCGTCTTCTCACCGACCTGCGACACCTGCCACGAGGCGCTGCCAGGCTTCCTCGACCTGGCCGCCCGCGTGCCCGGCGGCGCCGCGAAGGTGCTGGCCGTGGTGGTGGCCGGCATGGGCGACACCGGCCCGCTGTGCGCGAAGCTGGAGCCGGTCTCCCGGGTGGTCGTCGAGCGCATGGGCGGCGCGCTCACCTCGGCCCTCACCATCCGCGCGTTCCCCGCCTTCGCCCTGGTCGGGTCCGGCGGGCGGATCATGGTCAGCGGGACCCGGCTCGACGACGTCGTCGTCACCGCCCACGCGTGACCGCGTGACGGCCACGGACGCCGAGCGGGACCGGGCCACGCCGGCCGCCCTGCTCGCCGCACTCTCGCTCGCCTGGCGCGCCGGGCCGCTGCACACCGTGGGCTACGCCGTACTGGCCGTGCTTCAGGCGGTCGTGCCGGTCGCGACCGCGTGGCTGACCAAGGCCGCCCTCGACGTGGTGGCGGACCGCTCCGCCGGCACGTCCGACATGGCCGGGGTCGCGGCGGGACTCGCGGCGACCGGAGTGCTCGCGGTCGCCGTCTCCCTCGGCTCCCGCTACGTCCGGCAGGAACTGGAGCGGCGCACCGGACGGCTGGCGCAGGACCAGCTGTTCGCGGCGGTCGAGGGCTTCACAGGACTGTCCAGGTTCGAGGACCCGCGCTTCCTGGACCGCCTCGGCATGGCCCACCAGGCGGCGGCCACCGCCCCGAGCGGGGTGCTGGCGGGGGCGCTGTCGGTCGGGCGCGGGCTGCTCACCGTGCTGGGCTTCCTGGGCTCGCTCGTGGTGGTGAACCGGTGGCTGGCGGCAGCACTGGTCGCCGCCGCGCTGCCCGCGCTGGCCGCCGAGCTGCGGCTGTCCAGGCGGCGGGCGGCCGTGCTCTGGCGCACCGGCCCCGCCGAGCGCCGGGAGCTGTTCCACCGGCAGCTGCTGACGAGCGCCAAGGCCGCCAAGGAGCTGCGGCTGTTCGGCGCCGGCCGCTACTTCCGCGACCGGATGAACACCGAACGCCTGGCGTCCGACACCGAGAAGCGGGCCATGGACCGCCGCGAGCTGGTCACCGAGTGCGCGCTCGGCCTGCTGTCCGCGCTGATCGCCGGCGGCGGCCTGGTCTGGGCGCTGCTGGCCGCGCACGAGGGCCGCCTCACCGGGGGTGACGTGATGCTGCTCGCCGCCTCGGTGGCCGGAGTGCAGGGGGCGATCGCCGCACTGGTCGGCGAGCTGACGATGGCCCACCGCAGCCTGCTGGCCTTCGGCCACCACCTCGCGGTGACCGGCGCCGGGCCCGACCTGCCGCGGGCCGCCCGCCCCGCCGCGCAGCCCCGGCTGGCCAGGGGGGTGGAATTCCGCGACGTCTGGTTCCGCTACTCCCCCGACCACCCGTGGGTGCTGCGCGGGGTCAGCTTCACCATCCCCTTCGGCAGCTCCGTCGCGCTGGTCGGCCGCAACGGGGCGGGCAAGAGCACCGTCGTCAAACTGCTCTGCCGCTTCTACGACCCCACCCGCGGCGCGATCCTGTGGGACGGCACCGACCTGCGCGACCTGGACCCGGCGGGGCTGCGGCGCCGCATCGGGGCGGTCTTCCAGGACTACATGGAGTACGACCTGACGGCCGGGGAGAACATCGCGCTCGGCGAGGTGGACGGCGCGGCCGTGCTGGCCGCCGACCGGACCCGTATCGCGTCCGCGGCCCGCAGGGCCGGGGTGGACGGCACGGTCGAGGCGCTGCCGCGTTCCTACGACACCCCGCTGACCAGGACCTTCTTCGGTCCTGACGACGGTGACGACCCGGCGGCCGGGGTGGTGCTGTCCGGCGGGCAGTGGCAGCGGCTGGCGCTCGCCCGCGCGCTGCTGCGCGAGGAGGACGACCTGCTGATCCTGGACGAGCCCAGTTCCGGCCTGGACGCGGAGGCCGAGGCGGAGATCCACCGGATGCTGCGCACCCACCGGGCCGGCCGGACCAGCCTGCTGATCTCGCACCGGCTGGGCTCGATCAGGACGGCCGACCTGCTGATCGTGCTGGCGGAGGGGCGGGTGGCGGAACGCGGGTCGCACCAGGAGCTGACCCGTCAGGACGGCATCTACCGGCGCCTGTTCGCCTTGCAGGCCGAGGGATACCACAGCGCAGGGGCCTGAACCGCCCGCAGACCGCCCGCCGTCCGGCGGCGCCCGCTCGGCGCCGCCGGTCAGTGCTGGGCCGTCAGGCCCCGCAGGGGCAGCGCGGCCGGGGACACCGCGGGCAGGACGCCGCGGGCAGCGGTGCGGGCTCGAGTGCTTCCAGGTGCGGGTCGCGGTTGAGCATGAGCCGGTGCAGCTCGTTGAGCTCTGCACCGGGCTCGACCCCCAGGTGGCCGTCGAGGGCCTGCCGGGCCTGGCCGTAGGCGGTCAGCGCGCCCGCGACGTCCCCTGTGGCGTACAGGGCGAGCATCAGCTGCCGCCACAGCCGCTCCCTGGTCGGCCGGGCGGCAAGGGTGTCGCGCAGGGCTCCGATGACCTCGCCGTGCCTTCCGAGGGCGAGTTCGGCGCGCGCCCACTCCTCGACGGCCAGGCAGCGCTGCTCCTCCAGCGCGTCGAGCCGCGCCTCGACCGCGAGCGTACGGGGTACGTTCTCGGCCGCCCCGCCGCGCCACAGGGCGAGCGCGGCGCCGAAGTGCGTCCCTGCCCGCTCGTCGTCGGCTTCGGCTCTGGCGGCCCGGCCGCGGCGCACCAGGTCGCGGAAGTCCAGCATGTCGAGCTCGCCGGGGCGCACGTCGAGCCGGTAGCCGGGCGCGTGCGCGCCCAGCCGCCCGCTGCCCAGGACACCGCGCAGCTGGTTGACGTAGCTGCGGATGTTGGCCAGTGCGGACTTCGGCGGGCGGTCCTCCCACAGAACGGCGAGCAGCCGATCCAGCGACACCGGGCTGTTCGCCTCAAGCAGCAGAGCGGTGAGCAGCAGCCGCGGTTTGGCCGCCCTCACCTGCAGTAACTCACCGTCCTTCAACACCCGTAATGGGCCCAGCACTTCGAAACGAACGCCCATCCACCCCTCCCCGGATCGCGTGCAGCGTGTCTGATCCTTAGTGGGAGCGCTCCCATTCGCGATGTTAGTCACGCGCTCGATCGAGTGTCAACGAAGTTGGTGGCAGGTTGACACAAGGGGGCAAAACGGCGGTAACAGGTCACGTCTCCGGTCCGGCACGCCGGGCACCGGTCCCGCCGTACCGATTCCGCCGGCCCGGTTTCCTGCTACACGGAGTCGCGCTGCACCAGCTCCGTCGCCAGCACCACGTGCCGGCGTACCGACTCGCGCTCAGCGATCTCCTCCAGCAGCACCCGGGCCATCGTGCGGCCCATCTCCTCGGTGGGCTGGCGCACGCTGGTGAGGGCCGGGTCCATGTGGCGGGCGATGGCCGAGTCCTCGAAGCCGATCAGCGCGACGTCGTCCGGCACCCTGCGGCCCGTCTCGCGCAGCACCGCCCGCGCGCCCGCCGCCATCAGATCGGATGCGGCGAAGACCGCGTCGATGCCGGGGCGGCGTACCAGCAGCTCACGCATCGCGCGCCTGCCGCCCTCCTCGGTGAAGTCGCCGCGGGCCACCAGCGCCGTGTCGAAGCCGGTCTCCAGGCCGCTGCCCGCGGCCTCGACCGCCTGCCGGTAGCCGTCGAGCCGGCTGCGGGCGACGTACATGTCGGGCGGCCCGGTGATCGTCGCGACCTGCCGCCGCCCGCGGGCGATCAGGTGCGCCACGGCGGCCCGCGCGCCGCCGACATTGTCGGCGTCCACATAGGACACCGACTCCAGGTCGCTGCGCCGGCCGTTGAGTACCGCCGGCATCTCCAGCTGCTCCAGCAGGTCCGGCAGCGGGTCGTCCTCGTGCACGGACACCAGCAGCACCCCGTCGACCCGGTGCGCCGCCAGGTACTGCGCGAACCGCGCCCGCTCCTTGGGGGTGCGGATCAGGGTCAGCAGCAGCTGCATGTCGGTGTCGGCCAGCTCCGCGCCGATGCCCCGGATGATGTCGGAGAAGTACGGCTCGGCGAACAGCCGGGTCTCCGGTTCCGGGATGACCAGCGCGATGGCATCCGTGCGGTTGCCCGCGAGCGCCCGTGCCGCCCGGTTGGGCACGTAGCCCAGTTCGGCGATCGCGGCCTCGACCGCGGCCTTGGCCCGGTCGCTCACCCGGGGCGATCCGTTGATCACCCGGGAGACCGTGCCCCGCCCGACTCCGGCGCGCAGCGCCACCTCCTCAAGGGTGGGACGTCCGCTGTGCCGCCCGTTCATGGCCACTGCCGCCTCCAGTACTCATTTCGCGCCACCTTAGCGCCCGGTCCTTCCCCGCAGGAGCGGTTCTTGAGAGCGCTCCCACACTACAAGCCCCAGGCAGGAGCTTCCGTTCAAGAAGTAATCAAGAGTCAGCTCCGGACACGTTCCGGCAACGAAATCGACTTCACATCTTGACACTGACCCCTCCTAGGCGTGAATGTTCCGGAAAGCCTACGTGGGAGCGCTCCCACCGCGCCATCCGTACGTACGCCCCGGGGACCCACGGCACCACCCGCACGCTGACCCACCCTGACAAGGAGAGTGGAATGCGCACTTCCGGCAGAACCCGCAGGACCGCAGTCATCGCGGTCGCGGGTCTCGCAGCCTGCGCGACGCTGATCACCGGCTGCAGCAGCGACAAGAAGGACGACAAGGCCGGCTCCGACGGCACCGCGTCGTCCACCGAGAAGATCACTCTGCACATCGCCGACTTCGGCTCGTTCGGCTTCGACGACAAGAAGGGCGCCGCCCTCTACGCCGATTACCACAAGCTGCACCCGAACATCACGATCGTCGAGGACAACGTCTCCGACGCCCAGCCGTCCTGGGACTCGTTCAAGCTGCACCTGACCCAGAACAGCGGCCTGGCGGACATCCAGGCGATCGAGGTCGGGTACATCGGACTGGCGACCCAGCCGAACATGGCGTCGAAGCTGGTGGACTTCACGTCGGCCCCGGGCTTCAAGACGACCGACTGGCTGCCGTACAAGGAGAAGCAGGCCACCACCTCCGACGGCAAGGTCGTGGGTCTGGGCACCGACGCGGGCCCGATCGCGATCTGCTACAACAAGGACGCCTTCAAGGCCGCGGGTCTGCCCACCGACCGCGACACCCTCGCGACCAACTGGTCGGGCGACTGGCAGAAGTTCGTCGACCTGGGCAAGCAGTTCGAGGCGAGCAAGACCAAGCCCAAGGGCATGTCCTTCTCGGACTCCGGCAGCGGCCTGTTCAACTCGGTGCTCGCCAGCCAGCCGACGCAGTACTCGGACGCCAGCGGCAAGCTGATCTACGACACCAGCGCCGGTGTGAAGACCGCCTGGAACATCGCCACCGAGGCGGTGGAGAGCCACCTCACCGCCGGCTTCCAGCAGCTCGACACGGCCGGTACCTGGAACGCGGCCTTCAAGAACAACAAGTTCGCCACCGTCACCTGCCCGAGCTGGATGGTCGGCCTGGTGCAGGGCAACTCCGGTGACGCGGGCAAGGGCAAGTGGGATGTCGCCCAGCCTCCGCAGGTCGGCAACTGGGGCGGATCGTTCCTGGCCGTCCCGAAGTCGGGCAAGCACGTCGCCGAGGCAACCGCCCTGGCGCAGTGGCTGACCTCGGCCGCCCAGCAGGTCAAGGTGTTCCAGAAGTTCGGCAACATCCCGTCGACCACCGGTGCGCTCGCCGACCCGGCGGTGCAGAACCTGCAGAACCCGTACTTCCCCGGTACGCCGATGGGCCAGATCTTCTCCACCGCCGCCAAGAACATCACCCCCGCCCCGATCGGGCAGTGGGACGGCACGGTGAAGGACATCATCACCAAGAACGGCATCCTCGACATGGAGCAGCGCGGGACCAAGAAGGACAAGGCCTGGTCCAACGTGGTCGCCCAGATCAAGGACAAGGTCGTCCAGTAGTACCCAGGCGGGGCCGCCCGGCAGTGACTCCCACCTGCCGGGCGGCCCGCATTACGGCTGTGTTCCGGGCCGGGTGCAATTCCTGAACGCGCCGCCCCGGACTTACTTCAACCTCTGAACGACCCTCCCCCCTCGCCCGGTCCACCGCCCGATCCCTACCGGAAGGACGCCACTCGTGGCCACCTCCGTCAGGGCGACGTCCGACGGCAGCCCCCCGTCGTCCCGGCCCGCCCCCAGCCCGCACGTGAAGCGCGACAGCCGACCTCCCGGCTGGCGTGCCCGGCTCTACCGGTTCGACACCAAGGCGTCGCCGTACGCCTATGTCGCCCCCTTCTTCATCGTCTTCGCGGCCTTCGGCCTCTTCCCGCTCATCTACACCGGCTACCTGTCCTTCAACCAGGTCGAGCTGGGCAACCCCGCCAAGTGGGTCGGCTTCGACAACTACACGACGCTGTGGGACAGCCCGTTCTTCTGGAAGGCGCTGCGCAACACCTTCACACTCGGTGTGATCTCCACGGTGCCGCAGCTGCTGATGGCACTGGGCCTGGCGCACCTGCTCAACTACAAGATGCGCGGCCGGGGCTTCTTCCGGGTGGCGATCCTGGCCCCGTACGCGACCTCGGTCGCGGCGGCCACCCTGGTCTTCATCCAGCTGTTCAACCCCGACTACGGCATCATCAACCAGACGCTCGGACACGTCGGGCTCGGCCATGTCGACTGGGAATCGTCCAAGTGGCCCGCCCAGATAGCCATCTCCACGATCGTGACCTGGCGTTGGACCGGCTACAACGCGCTGATCTACCTGGCGGCCATGCAGGCCGTGCCCGCGGACCTCTACGAGGCCGCCGCACTGGACGGAGCGTCGCGCTGGCGGCAGTTCGTCAGCGTCACCATCCCGTCGATCCGGCCGACGATCCTGTTCACCATCATCGTCTCCACCATCGGCGCGACCCAGCTGTTCGGTGAACCGCTGATGTTCGGCGGCGGCGTCGGCATGACCGGCGGCACCGACCACCAGTACCAGACCCTGAGCCTCTACATGTACGACAAGGGCTGGAACACCGGCGAACTCGGCCAGGCATCCGCCGTGGCCTGGGTGATGCTGCTGATCCTGCTCCTCATCGGCGCCGTCAACCTGCTGATCGTGCGCTCCAACCGCCGGAAGCTGGGGGGCTGACCCATGGCTCAACTCACCGAAGCCGGCCGGCCGCCGCGGTCCCGGCACGCCGTCGCCCCGCCCAGGCCGCGCCGCCGTCTGAAGGCCGGCGGCGCGGGCAAGCAGCAGAACGCGGGCCCGGTCGCCTACGTGCTGATCGTCCTGGCCGCCCTGGTGTCGCTGTTCCCGCTGTACTGGACGTTCGTCGCCGCCTCGCACACCGACAGCCAGATCGTCCAGCCGCCCGCCCCGCTGCTGCCCGGCAGCCACCTGATCGAGAACCTGAAGATCGTCTGGGACGAGGTCGACATGACCACGGCCCTGATCAACTCCACCATCGTGGCGAGCTGCGTCGCCGTCAGCACCGTGCTGTTCGCGACGCTGGCCGGCTTCGCCTTCGCCAAGCTGCAGTTCCGCGGACGCAACATCCTGCTGATGATCGTGGTCGCCACCATGACGATCCCGCCGCAGCTCAGCGTGATCCCGCTGTACCAGATCATCACCAACGTGGGCTGGGTCGGCCACCTGCAGTCCGTCATCCTGCCGTCGCTGGTCGCCGCCTTCGGTGTGTTCTTCATGCGCCAGTTCCTCTCCGAGGCGCTGCCCATCGAGCTGATCGAGGCCGCCAGGGTGGACGGGGCGCACAGCCTGCGCATCCTGTGGCACGTGGTCTTCCCGATCGCCCGGCCCGCGATGGCCGTGTTGGGAATGCTGGTGTTCGTCCAGTCGTGGAACGACTTCTTCTGGCCGTTCATCGCCCTGAACCAGCAGAACCCGACGGTTCAGGTCGCCCTGCAGGGCGTGGGATCCGGCAACCACACGATCGACCACGCGGTCGTCGTGACGGCAGCCCTGGTCGCGACGCTGCCGCTGCTGCTCGTGTTCACCGTGCTCGGCAAGCACATCGTCGGCGGAATCACGGCGGGTGCCGTGAAGAGCTGAGACCCCCCAGCCGCCGGCCCGCTGCGCACCGCCGTCGCACGGGCCGGAGCGCCCCCCAACTACCCCCTGATTCCCCTGGAGTCCCCCGTCATGACAGCTGTCCGTTCAGAGAGCACTGAGCTTTCTGCCAGCTCGGCCTCGCTCCGCTTCCCCCCCGGCTTCGTCTGGGGGGCGGCCACCGCCGCCTATCAGATCGAGGGCGCCGCAGCCGAGGACGGCCGTACGCCCTCGATCTGGGACACCTTCAGCCACACCCCGGGCCGAGTCCGCAACGGGGACACCGGCGACATCGCCGCCGACCACTACCACCGGTTCCGCGACGACGTCGCGCTGATGGCGGACCTGGGCCTGGGCGCCTACCGCTTCTCGATCTCCTGGTCCCGGGTCCAGCCGACCGGGCGCGGACCCGCGGTGCAGCGCGGCCTGGACTTCTACCGGCAGCTCACCGACGAACTGCTCGACAAGGGCATCACCCCTGTCGCGACCCTCTACCACTGGGACCTGCCGCAGGACCTCGAGGACGTCGGCGGCTGGACCGTACGCGACACCACCGAGCGGTTCGCCGAGTACGCCGAGATCGTGGCGGGCGCGCTGGGCGACCGGGTGCCGTACTGGACCACGCTCAACGAGCCGTGGTGCTCGGCCTACCTCGGCTACGGCTCGGGCGTGCACGCCCCCGGGCGTACGGAGCCCGAGGCGGCGCTCAAGGCCGTGCACCACCTCAACCTCGCCCATGGCCGGGCGATCGGGGTTCTGCGTTCCGTTCTCCCCGCTACAGCGCAGACCTCGATCACCCTCAACCTGCACCAGGTCCGCCCGCTCACCGACTCCGCCCCCGACCTGGACGCGGCCCGCCGGATCGACGCGGTCGGCAACCGGGTCTTCCTCGGCCCGATCCTCGGTGACGGCTACCCCGCCGACCTGCTGGACGACACCGCCCACCTGGTCGACTGGGAGTCGCTGGTCAAGGACGGCGACCTCGCCGAGATCGGCCGCCCGATCGACCTGCTCGGCATCAACTACTACACCCCGACCCTGGTCTCCGACGGCCGGGTGCAGACCGAGGGTCCCGCCGCGCCGCGCAACGACGGGCACGGGTCGAGCGACTTCTCGCCGTGGCCCGGCTCCGAGCACGTCGCCTTCCACCTGCCGCCCGGCGAGACCACCGCGATGCGCTGGGCGGTCGACGCGACAGGCCTGCGCGACCTGATCCAGCGGATCGCCCGGGAGCACCCGGGCCTGCCGATGATGGTCACGGAGAACGGCGCCGCGTACGACGACTACATCTCGCCCGAGGGTCTGGTCAACGACCCCGAGCGGATCGCCTACCTGCACGGCCACCTGTCCGCGGTGCACCAGGCGGTGAGCGGCGGCGCCGACGTGCGCGGCTACTTCCTGTGGTCGCTGATGGACAACTTCGAGTGGGCCTACGGCTACAGCAAGCGCTTCGGCGCCGTCTACGTGGACTTCGGCACGCAGCGCAGGATCCCGAAGCAGAGCGCGCACTGGTACGCCTCGGTGGCGCGCGGAAACGTCCTTCAGGACCTCCCGGAGGAGGACGGGAAGTCCTGAGGGGACGGAGAAAAAGGAGCGGTACGGCAGTTCGAGGGTGCTGCCGTACCGCTCCTTGACGTTCCTCCCCCGTGGGGGTGGGGGAGGACCGGTCGCGGGTCAGCCGTCGTAGCCGGCGAACGCCTTCGAGAAGGCGCCCGCGCTCTGGGCTATCGAACTGCAGCTGGCGTCGGCCCAGTTCTGCGCCCCTCCCGGGCACTGCTTGTCGCGGGTGGCGGACCACATGGACAGCCAGGCCAGGCCCTTGGCCTTGGCGAAGGCGACCAGCTGCCCGGCGTCGGCGACGGTGAAGACCTCGGTGCTGACGTCGTTGACGCCGATCATCGGGGTGACCGCGACCTTCTGCCAGGCGGCGGCGTCGGACAGCCCGAGCACGCTCTTGACCTGGGCCTGGGTCGCGGTGGCGCCGTCGATCGCGTACTGGCCCATGTCGCCGGAGAAGGACGCGCCGTAGTCCATCGCCATGATGTCGACCGCGTGCACGTCCACGCCGTTGGCCTTGGCGTTCGCCAGCAGGTCGATGCCGTCCTGGGTGAGGCCGGTGGGCATCGCGGGCAGCGTGAAGGAGACCTCGAGGCCGCTGTGGGCTCGCTGGAGCTGGGTGATCGCCTGGGCGCGGCGGGTGTTGGCCGCGGTGTCGGGCAACGCGCCGCCCTCGATGTCGAAGTCGACCTTCGTCAGGTGGAATTGGTCGACCGCCTTGCCGTACGCGGCCGCCAGGTCCGCCACCGAGGTGCAGGCCGAGGCGAGTTCCGTACCGTTGGCGCCGCCGAAGGAGACCCGGACGTCGCCGCCCGCCGCGCGCAGCGCGCCGATCTGGGCGGCCACCGCGTCGCTGCCGAGGTCGGTGACACCGCCCCACTTGGGGACGCAGCCGCCGCCGGAGACGACGAAGGCCAGGTTGAACTGCTTGACGCCGTTGGCCTCGGCGGCGGCGACCAGGTCGTAGGCCGGGTAGAGCGAGGTGTCGACGTAGGGCGAGAAGCCGGCGCCGCCCGCCGAGCCGCTGCCCGGGTCGGTGGTCGCGGTGGCCGAGGGGGTCGCCGTGGGCGTCGCGGTGCGGGTGGGGGTGGCCGTCGCCGTGGCGGTGGGGGTGCCCGTGGGGTGGCCGGTGGGGGTGGCGGTCGGGCCGCTGTCCACCGAGCACTTGGCGTTGTTGATCAGGCAGCCGACCGGGTCGCCCGCGCTGCCCGTCGCGCTCGCGACGAAGCCGATGTCCGCCGTACCGCCGGGGGCTATCGAGGAGTTCCAGCCCGCCGGCTTCACCGTCACGGTCTGTCCCGACACCGTGTAGGTGCCGTTCCACAGCGAGCTGATCGTCGTGCCCGCGGGCAGCTGGAAGGTCAGCGTCCAGCCGTCGAGGGTGCTGCCGGTGGAATTGCTGATCTCGTACTGCCCGGTGTAGCCGCTGCCCCAGTCGCTGGTCTTGGAGTACGCGGCCCCGACCGTCGCCGCGCTGGCGGAGCCCGCGAGGGCGAACCCGCCGCCCGCGAGGGCCGCCGCAACGGCGACGGCGACGGTCAACTGGACCTTGCGGCTGGGACGGCGACGGTGCGTGCGTGCCATGTGCTGCCTGCCTCGGCTCGGGGGGAGGTGGTGACGCGCTGCACGCTAACCGCTGGCAGTCGGGCAAAAAGCCTGTTCAGGACGCTTCGGCGGCTTCTTATGGCGGACTTAAGCAACGGCAAGGGGCCCGTTAAAGGTGGCCGCGTCGTTCGGGCTTCCTGCTCACTCGCTTCGCGGACGGCCTCGTTCCTCGGCCGGCCACTGCGCGAGCTCGGGCGTCAGCCCTCGACGCGCCGCCGGCCTCCCGCGCCGCTTGTGACCGTGCGCGGCCGGGGCCGGCGCACCGCCGAGCGCGAGCCACAGCCGTATCTCCGCGCCGCCCAGCACACTCCGGCCGATGCGCATGTCCCCGCCGGTGGACTCCGCGACCCTGCGCACGATGTCCAGGCCGAGGCCCGTCGAGCCCTGCCCGCCGTCGCCGTGCCCGCGGCGCACCGCGG
The DNA here is from genome assembly GCF_043197715.1 of Streptomyces sp. NPDC049040. Classification (NCBI taxonomy): domain Bacteria; kingdom Bacillati; phylum Actinomycetota; class Actinomycetes; order Kitasatosporales; family Streptomycetaceae; genus Streptomyces; species Streptomyces sp. NPDC049040. The sequence continues at coordinate 179,964 of NZ_JBICTO010000002.1, read as the reverse complement.
CTGCCGGGTCCGCGACCCCCGGTCCCGCGTCGGAGACCAGCACGATGACGGCGCCGTCCGTGCGGTGCACGTCCACCGCGAAGGCGGTGCCCTCGGGGGTGTGCCGGAAGACGTTGCCGAGCATCGCGTCCAGCGCCGCGGCCAGTTCGCTGCGCACCACGGGAACCCTCACCGGCCGGTCGGCGCCCGCCGTCCGCACCTCGCGGGCCTCGTCCTCAGCCAGCGCCGACCAGAAGGCCATCCGCTCCCTGATCACCTCGGCCGCGTCGCACCCGGCCGCCGACTGCGGTGCGCGATGCTCCCGTGCCGCCCTGATGATCTGGTCGACTTCGCGCTCGAGTTGGGCGACCGCGGCCCTGGTCTGGTCGGCGGCGGGGCCCTCACCGAGCGAGGCGGTGTTCAGCCGCAGCACGGTCAGCGGTGTACGCAGCCGGTGCGACAGGTCCGCCGCCAGCTCCCGCTCCGCGGCGAGCAGGTGCACGACCTGGTCGGCCATCGCGTTGAACGCGACCGCGGCGGCGCGCAGTTCTTCTGGGCCCGCCTCGGGCACCCGTACCCCGAGGTCGCCCTCCCCGAGCCGCTGCGCCGCCCCCGCCAGCCGCACCGCGGGCCGCACCATCCGGCTGCCGAGCCGGTCGGCGACCGCCACCGAACCGACGATGAGCGCGAGGCCGACCCCGGCGAGCACCAGCCAGGCGGTGGCCACGCCCCGGGTGACGTCGGCGTCGGGCACGAAGACCTCGACGACCGCGATCGTCCCCGACCCGACGGCGGTCGGCCGCAGCAGCGCGTAGCCGCCGGCGACCCGCACGGTCGCCGCCTCGCCGTGCGCCGACGCGGCGTCGAGTGCCGCCCGTTCGGCGCGCGGCTGCCCGATCCTGACCTCGGCGGTGTCCCGGGTGGCCGGGATCCGCAGGGCGATCCGCTGCATCGCCCCCGCCTGCGTCGTCGCGACGGCCCGCTCCAACTGCCCCCGGTCGGTGGTGATCGCCAGCGCCGGCGCGATGGCCGCGGCCTGCCGCTCGGCGTTCGTCAGCGCCCGGTCCCTGGCCAACTCCCTGACCACCAGGCCGAGCGGGACCGCGAAGGCGATCACCACCATGGCCGTGACCGCGAGCGACACCCTGACCAGGGACCACCTCATGCCGGCGGCTCCAGCTTGACCCCCACCCCGCGCAGGGTGTGCAGATACCGCGGCCTCGCCGCGGTCTCACCCAACTTCCGCCGCAGCCACGACAGATGCACGTCGATGGTCTGGTCGTCGCCGTAGGACTGCTGCCAGACCTCCGCGAGCAGCTCGCGCCTGGCCACCACGACGCCGGGCCGCGCGGCAAGGAAGCTCAGCAGGTCGAACTCCCGCCGGGTCAGGTCGAGCGTCACCCCGTCCAGCACCGCGAGCCGGCGCCGCACGTCGATCGTCAGCCCGCCGACCATGATCACCGCGTCCGCCGCGGGCGCCGCCGACCTGCTGCGGGCCCGCCGCAGCACCGCGGCCAGCCGGGCCGACAGATGCTCCACGGAGAACGGTTTCACCAGATAGTCGTCGGCGCCCGCGTTGAGCAGCCGTACGACCTCCGCCTCGTCGTCCCTCGCGGTCGCCACGATCACCGGTACATCGCTGAGCCCGCGCAGCATCTTCAGCGCCTCCGACCCGTCGAGGTCGGGCAGCCCCAGATCCAGGATCACCACATCGAAACCGACCTGCGCGACCTCCCGCAACGCCTCGAGCGCGGTGCCCACACTCCGTACGGTGTGGGACGCCTCGGTCAGGTGCCGGATCAGGGCCGAGCGCACGAACTGGTCGTCCTCGACCACGAGCACACTTGCCATGCGCGGCAACCTAGCGTGTCGCGGCGCCTCGTGGGTGCGGCACTATGGCCGGGTGCACAGAGGGCTGCTCCACACCTGCGTCTGGGCGCTCACCACCGCGGCGGCCGCGACGCTCTCGTGGTTCGGCGTCCACAGCGTGCTGCGCGGCACCGCCTACGACCCGCCGCGCGCCCTCCCGGTCACCGCACCGGCGCTGGCCTCCTCGACCCATCGGCCCCAGGCGGCCACCAGCACCCCCCGGCCCGCCGCACCGGCCCCGGCCACGCGGGCGGCGACCCCGGCACCGCCCCCCGCGCCGACCACGGTCGCGGCCACGACGGCGCCCGCCAACGTGCACGGCTACACCATGCGGGGCGGCCGGGTCGTGCTCGCGCTCGGGCCGAGCGCGGCCACGCTGGTCTCGGCGACGCCGAACCCCGGCTGGAAGATGCAGGTCTGGCCGGAGGACGGCTGGCTGCGGGTCACCTTCACCTCAGCGGACGCGGCCTCGACGGTCTTCTGCACCTGGAACGGGCATCCGCCGTCGGTGGAGTCCTACGAGGAGTAGCGCTCGCCTGAGGTCAGCCCGAGGTCAGCCGAAGGCGCCGGGAGGCGGCGGCGGGGAAGGGGCGGCGGTCGCGTCCGTCACCACGGCGGCCCCGGCGACGAAGTCCGTGAGGGACTGGCCGTGTTCGACCCGGCCGGGGTGCGGATCCGTCGCGACGCGGCGGGTGAGGTCGGCGACCGGGAGGTCGTGGTCCGCCGCCCACAGCACGGCATTGCCGAACCGCCTGCCGCGCAGCACCGCGGGATCCGCGGCGACGCACACCTCGCCGAAGGCGGCCCGCACCGTGGCGACCTGCCCGCGAAGGAAGGCCAGCGCCCCGCCGTCGGTCAGGTTGGCGGCGTAGTCGCCGCCGGCCCGCAGCACCCTCCGCACATCCGTGAGGAATTCCGCGCTGGTCAGGTGCGCGGGGGTGCGGGCGCCGCCGAAGACGTCGGCGATGACCAGGTCGGCCCAGCTGTCGGGGATCTTCGCGAGCCCGGCCCGCGCGTCACCCTCGCGTACCTTGATCCGCCAGCCGCGGTCCCACGGAAGATGCGCACGGACCAGGTCCACCAGCGCCGAGTCGACCTCGATGACCTGCTGGGTGGAGCGCGGCCGGGTGAAGGCGGTGTAACGCGCCAGGGTCAGCGCCCCGCCGCCGAGGTGCAGCACCCGCAGCGGCATCCCGGGCGGCGCGACGAGGTCGATGACGTGGCCAAGCCTGCGCTGGTAGGAGAAGCCGAGGTGGTCGGGTTCCGCCAGGTCGACATGGGACTGGGGGGCGCCCTCGACGACAAGGGCCCACGCCTGGGGGCGTTCCCTGTCGGGTACGAGGACCGCGGCGCCGCCCGCGACCTGCGCGGTGACCGCATCGGGTGTGCGCGCCCGGCCGCCGCGCCTCTTGCCTGCCATGCGCCGATTATCGGGGCATCGGGGCTGGTGCTGCGACCGGGAAGGTCCACCGGCTCGCGAAGCCCCGCACGGACCTCCCCCGGACTCCGCCGTACCTTCACTCGGCGTTTCCGGACCAACCGGGCAGGCCCGCCATGAGGCAGGCCCTGGCCCTGCGCCTTGCGACGCACCCCGTAGCCCGTAGCCCGTAGCCCGTAGCCCGTAGCCCGTCGTGAGCTTCCGGCAGCCCGCCGCCGGTCACCGCACCAGGCCGTGTACGACGAATCCCGCCTGCCTGGCGGCGCCCGGCACGTGCGCTTGCCGCGTCGAGGGGCCGGCGGCGCGGATCGCCGATTCCGCCGCCGGCCTCTCAGGCCCTGGCGCTGCTGACTCCCGAACTGTCGATGTAGTCGCGGACCTCGCTGATCAGCCCGCCGCGGACGCGGAGCACCAGCAGTCCGGGAACGGTGAAAGCGGCGTCCGCAGCCGGCACCGTACCCACGACGACCTGCTCGGCGATGATCACTTCCGGGTCGGCGGTCCGGTGGACCGCGACCCTGCGGATCTCCGACACCTGTGCGGGGCTCGCGCCCCAGGCGGCCCGGTAGCCCGAGCGCACGGCCTCGCGCCCCTCGAAACGCGGCGGGAATCCGGGTGTGGAGAACGGGAACTCGTGCACGGCGTCGGCCGCGTAGAGGTCGGCGAGGTCGTCGGCCGACTTGTCGAGCATGGCCTGGTAGTAGCGGTCCAGCACGTCCTGCGGACCGCGGCCGGCAAGGGTCTCGGTGCGTGTCACGGGAGCAATCCATTCACTCAACGATTGTTGATCCAACGAGGGTAGAGGGCGCCCTGGCATTCGGTCAACGGTCGTGGAGCGAACGGCTGTAGACTGGGCCGGTGCCCACCGCCCAGCCGTCCCGCGCCGAACGCCGCAGCGCCACCGAGGCGCGGATCCTCGGCAGCGCCCGGGAGCTGTTCGCCGAGAAGGGATTCGACCGCACCACCGTCCGCGCCGTGGCGGCAGCGGCCGGTGTCGACCCGGCCCTGGTCATGCAGTACTTCGGCTCGAAGCGGGGCCTGTTCACCCAGGCCGTCCAGGCGCTCCCCGCCGTGCCTGCCGCCACCGGCAGTGGCGTCCTCGCCGACCAGCTCCTGGCCACGCTCGGCCCGAAACTCGGCGGCCTGCCCGAGGGAGCCCTGGCGATGATGCGGTCGATGCTCACCGACCCCGGCGCGGCCGAGCAGATCCGCGCCCTCCTCTCCCAGCAGGCCGATTCCGTCGTCGCCGCGATGCCGCCTGCCGAGGACGCCGAACTGCGGGCCCTGCTGGCCCTCACCACCCTGCTCGGCGTGACCGTCGGCCACCAGCTCCTCGGCCTCCCCGCCCTCCGCGACGCCCCCACCGAGCGCATCGCCGCCCTCCTCCGCCCCGGCATCAGCGCCCTGACGCAACCACAGCACTGAGGACGGCAGCACTGAGGACCGCCGCCCAGCAGTTGACGACGCGGCGCGGATGCCGCGTTTCCGAAGGCCGACCGTATGGCGTCGACGTTCCCAGCCGTCACGACAGACGACAGACGCCTCTTCCTCTGCCCTGGCATCGGTCCAGCATCGCCGGGCCGCACCGCCATGAGAGCCCGTGGCTCATCGAGTGGTGATCATTTGTCGGACACGGCCTGGCGCGCACGCAGGCCCTGGTAGCCGTCGACCAGCTCGATGGTGCGGGCGGCCTCACCGAGCGCGGCCCGCAGCACCGCGGGGTCGGTGACGGCGGTGTCGGTGTGCGGCGGCACGATCCACCTGGTGTCGGCGACCGCCGGGCCGTCGAGGACCAGGCCCCTGCCGTCGGTGCGGGTGCACGAGCTGCCCGGCAGGTCCCAGCACTCCGCGGTGCCCGGTGGCACCAGGAAGCCGAGGCTGCCGCCGCTGCTGTCGTGCAGCACCGGGCCGACACCGCTGCCCAGCCGCAGCAGATCCGCCGCTTCGAGGCCCTGCCTCGCCGGCACCGTCACCAGGTCGCACGGCGGCGGCGGTTCGCTGTGCTCCGAACTCGGACCCGACGTATGCGTACCGCTGGTGTCCAACAAGGCAAACGCTCCTCGCGATGGGATCGGCGCACGCTGTGCTTGTGCCACACCCTGACAACGCGCGACGACGTCAACGGCTACGTGGATTTCATGCCGTAAGAGTGGCGTTTCATGGCAGATCGTGCGTGAGATATCCGTTTTGTAGCCAAATTCGGCATATGGAACTCCCGGCCAGCCGGTACGTTCGTCCCGCCGCCGAGCGGTACCGACCGTCGTGGGAGTCGCCATGCTTCCGTCCCCTGCTTCCTCCGTCCCCCCCGCCAACACCGCGATCCGGCGGCTGCGCGGCGACCGGTCACCGGCCGAGTTCGCCGCCGCCGTACGGCGGGCCGCCCGCGAGATCGGTGAACAGGTCAGCTGCGACGCCCGCTACGTCGGACGGCTCGAAAGCGGCGAGATCCGCTGTCCCAACTACGCCTACGAGCGGGTCTTCCGCCACATGTTCCCCGGGCTCACCCCGGCGGACCTCGGCTTCGCACCCCGGCAGGCGGTACGCGGCCGACGCACGGCCGTCCCGCCTGCCACCCCTCTCGATCCGACGTACGAGGAGAGCGACGTGCAGCGTCGCGCGTTCATGACCGCCGGCCCCGCCGCCTTCGCCACCGCACTCCTGCCGGGCGCCGACCCGCCCGCCCGAGCCGGCGCCGACGAGGTGGCCGCAGTCCACGAAGCCGTACGGCAGATCAGGCTGCACGACGACCGCCACGGCGGCGACGGGCTCTACACCCACGCCACCGGGGCGCTGCGCGGCGCCTACCGCCTCCTCGACGAGACCACCCACAGCCAGGCGACCGCAGCCGGGCTCGCCTCGGGGGCCGGGGAGCTCGCCATCTCCGTCGGATGGCTCGCCCACGACTCAGGGCGGCTACCCGAAGCCCGCTCCCACTACGCCGAAGCACTCGCCACCGCCCGGATGGCCGCCGACCCCGCACTCGAAGTGCACGCCTTCTGCAACACCTCCTTCCTCGCCAGGGACGCGGGGCGGCACCAGGAGGCGGTACGCGCCGCCCAGGCCGCGCAACTCCTCGCCCGCGACCTCGGCTCCTCCCGGCTGCTCTCGCTGCTCGCCCTCCGCGAAGCCGGCGGCCTGGCCGGGCTCGGCGAACGGCGGCGCTGCGAACTGGTACTGGCCCGGGCGCACTCCCTGTACGCCCGGGGGCCGGGCGACGCCGATCCGCCCTGGATGAGCTTCTTCGGCGAGGCCGAGCTCGCCGGGCTCGAAGCCCAGGCCTGGGCGGCGCTCGGGAAACACGACCGGGCCGCCGGGGCCGCCAGGCACGCGGTGCGCCTCCAGGACCCGCACTTCGTGCGCAACCTCGCCCTCTACCAGGCCGAGCTGGCCATCAACCTGCGCCGCTCGGGGGACGGCGCCGAGGCCGCCACCGTCGCGGGCAGCGCCCGCAGGCTGCTCCCGGGCGTGCGCTCGGCCCGCGTCCGCACGATGCTCACCACCGTCTGAACGGCGCCCACCCGGCGCCCGACCACCTTCGAACCGGCCTCACCGGCCCTCCGGCGAACCCGGGGGCTGGAGCATTGCCCCCTCCCACCCCCGGCGGGTCGGCTTCCGGCCCGAGCGGACGATCCGGGAGTGGCACCGCCCTCCCCGGCCTCACCGTCTTCCGGTGTCCCCGGGGGGTTGGAGCATTGGGCCCCCTTCCACCGCGCGGCGGTCGGCGCTCGGCCTTGGGGGGATGAGCCGGGAGCGGCACCGCCCTCCCCAGCCTCACCGTCTTCCGGCGTCCCCGGGGGGTTGGAGCATTGGGCCCCCTTCCACTGGCCGGCGGGTCGGCGCTCGGCCTTGGGGGGATGAGCCGGGAGCCGTACCGCCTTTCACGATCTGACCGGCTTCCGGTGTCCCCGGGGGTTGGAGCATTGGGCCCCCTTCCACCGCCCGGCGGTCGGCCCTCGGCCTTGGAGGGATGAGCCGGGAGTGGCACCAACCTTCGCGACCTGACCGGCTTCGGGCGTGCCCGGGGGTTGGAGCGTTGCCCCCGCTGCCGGTGGGTCGGCGTTCGGCGTGAGGGGACGATCCGGGGGTGTCCCCGCAGGCCTGCGCGCGATTCCCGCTGGTACGTTCGGGAAGAGCCGAGGCGCGCAGGCCGAGGAGATACCCCCGGAGTGGCCCCGACCCCACCCCCGACCCACCCCCGCCCAGCGCAGCGCCTGGGCGCGCCCCCAGCCCCCAGAACCCGGCGGGCGCCCCCGAAAGATCCCGCTTACGTTGGGCATCATGGCCCGAATGAGAACCGTCGCCGCCCTCGCTGCGGCGCTGACGGCGACCGTCCTGGCCGCCCCGCCACAGGCGGACGGCTCGGCCGGCCACAGCCCGTACGGGCAGACGGTCGACTGGGCCGGCTGCCCAGGCGTGCACGGCCCTCGCTCGATGGAGTGCGGGACGCTCACCGTCCCCCGCGACTACGCCGACCCGAAGGCCGGCGACCTGGACGTCGCCGTGAGCCGGATACCGGCGACCGGCCCGGGCCCACGCCTCGGCTCGCTCGTGGTGAACTTCGGCGGCCCCGGCATCCCCGGCATCACGGAACTGGGGGAACGCACCGCAGCCGGCGAGCTGTCCAGGCTCAACCGCCGCTACGACCTCATCGGCTTCGACCCCCGCGGCGTCGGCCGCAGCTCCCCGGTGGACTGCGGCGACCTCTCGGGGGTGACCGCCACCGACCTGGCGGGCCAGGCCCGCCAGGTGGCGCAGGCCTGCCGCAAGCACTCCGGTGCGCTGCTGCCCTGGGTGGGCACCCCGAATGCCGCAAGGGACCTCGATGTCGTACGCTCGGCCCTCGGCGACGACCGCCTCGCCTACCTGGGCTTCTCCTACGGCGGCCGGCTCGGCTCGGTGTACGCGCACGAATTCCCTCAGCACATCGGCCGGATGGTGCTGGACGGGGTGCCGGACCCCACGCTGGACGACACCGAGACCGCGCTGGCCCAGGCGGCGGCCTTCCAGCACGCGCTGGACGACTTCGCGGCCGACTGCGTGGCCCGCGGCTGCCCGGTGCCGGGCCGGACCGCGGCCCAGGTGGTGGCCGGTATGAAGACGGCCGCGCACAGCCTCGGCGAGGGCGGGCTCGCGACGGTGACCGGCCAGCTGGACCGGGCCGGCTACCTCCAGGGCGTGCAGAACGCCCTCTACTCCAAGGACGACTGGCCCTACCTGCGGGAAGCTCTCAGCGCGCTGCGCGACGGTGACGGCGAGCCGATGATGCAGCTCGCGTACCCGGGTCAGCTGGGCCAGCTGGCCCAGCCCGCCCGGCTGCCGGCGCTGGACTCCACATGGTCCACCCCGGACAACTACGAGATGGCGAAGCTCGCGATCGACTGCCGGGATACCCCGGAGCGGCACACCCCGGCCGGCGTGCATGCGCTGGACCCGCGCTTCACCGCCGCGTCAGCGGTGTTCGGCACGTCGATCGAGGCGACGCTGCTGGCGTGTACGGGCTGGCCCCCGGGCGACGGGGCGTCCCGCAGGGTGGCGGCCCCGACGGCGCCGCAGGCGCTGCTGGTCAGCACCACGGCGGATCCGGCGACGCCGTATCCGGGGGCGGCCCACATGGCGGCGGCGCTGGGCAACGGCAGCCGCGTGCTGACGTATCGGGGCGAGGGACACGGGGCCTACTTCGCGCACGATCCGTGTGTGACGGGTGCGGTCGAGGCGTATCTCATCGACGGTGCGATGCCGGGGGGCCGGGCGGTGTGCTGAGGCGGGGGCGCCTACCGGTGGCGCCGGGGCGGGACCCGCCGGGGGGATGTCCTCGGCCAGGCGCTGCGCTGGGCGGGGGCGGGTCGGGGGTGTGCGGGGGTCGGTGCCACTCCGGGGGTATCTCCTCGGCCTGCGCGCCTCGGCTCTTCCCGAACGTACCAACGGGAATCGCGCGCAGGCCTGCGGGGACACCCCCGGATCGTCCCCTCACGCCGAACCCCGAACCACCGGCAGCGGGGGCAACGCTCCACCCCCGGGGACGCCGGAGGTCGGTGGGCCCGCGAAAAGCGGCGCCACTCCCGGCGACTCCCCACAAAGCCGAGCGCCGACCCACCGGCCAGTGGAAGGAAGCCCAATGCCCCAACCCCCCGGGCACACCGGAAGCCGGTCAGCCCGCGAAAAGCGGTGCCACTCCCGGCGAGTCCCCCCAAGGCCGAACGCCGACCACCGGCCAGTGGAAGAGGGCCCAATGCCCCAACCCCCCGGGGACACCGGAAGACGGTGAGGCCGGGGAGGACGGCGCCACTCCCGGCGAGTCCCCCCAAGGCCGAACGCCGACCACCGGCCAGTGGAAGGGAGCCCAATGCCCCAACCCCCGGGCACACCGGAAGACGGTGAGGCCGGGGAGGGCGGTGCCGCTCCCGGCGAGTCCCCTCGGGCCGAGCGTCGAACCACCGGCGGCGGGAGGCGCGATGCCCCAACCCCCGGGCTCGCCGGACGTCGGTGAGGCCGGGGCGGCGGGTCAGCCGCGGATGGTGGCTGCGGTGACGCGGAAAAGGTCGAGGCGGCGCTCGTAGAGGAGGTATCGCGGCTGGCGGCGCGGGGCGTAGGCCGCGTACAGGTGCTGGGGGTCCGTGGTGTGCCACGGGCGCGTCGGCCGCCTGGTCGGGGTGATGTTGAGGGAGACGCGGGTCACCCCGGCGAGTTCGGGGGCGGAGCCGGCGGCCGCGGTCAGGAGCAGGTCGGTGAGGAGGTGGTCGACCGGTGCGCGGCCCGAGTCGCGGTCGTAGCGCAGGAGGTCGAGGGTGAGCCCGTCGGCGCCCCAGGGCACGAACCCGAGGACGGCGCAGGTGCGGCCGTTCGGGTCGCGGCACTCGGCGAGCAGGTAGTCGCCGTCCGCCGGGTCGCCGAGCCGGCCGAGGGCGGCGGAGAAGCCGGCCGGGTGCCGGCGCCAGGCGACGGCGAGCTGGCCGAGCCTGCGCTGGTCCTCGGCGTCGATCATGCGCTGCCTGCGGAAGGCGGTGGTGTAGCCGGCGGTGGCGATCAGCCGGTGTGCCGCGAGCGGGCCGCTCGTGGTGTCGCCCGCCGCGAAGGCGTCGGCGTGGACGACGGCTTCGTCGCCGGAGGCGAGCCCGTGGAAGCCGGCGGCCTCGTAGGCGACCGCGGCGGCGGGCCCGGCGTTGGTGACCGCGGGCACCCAGGCGTGGCGGTGGGCGTCGGCGATCCAGCCGGCGACGGCGGCGGGCCAGGCGCCGCGGGGGCCGAGCGGGTCGCCGGTGGCGAGGGCGACGCCGTTGACGACCCGGTAGAGGATCGCGGCGTCCCGTGACGGGCTCCAGTGCACGGACTTGTCGCGGCGCAGCGCGAAGTAGCCGAGCGAGTCGCGCCTGCCGTACGCGCGCAGCAGGGCGCGCAACCGGCGTTCGTCGGTGGGGAGCAGCCGGGCGCGGCCGCGGGGGGCGCGGAAGAAGGCCAGCAGGACGACCAGCATCAGCGCGACGCTGAGCACGTTGATGGCCAGGTCGGTCCAGCCGGGCACGGTGATCCCGGGCAGGTCGAAGAGGCCGGAGACGGTGAGGACCCGTACGGAGGCGTACCTCAGGCTCGCGGTCCACTGCCGGGGCGGGGTCTGGTCGGTGGCGTGGACGAGCAGGGTGCCGAGGCCGACCGCGACGACCGCCCCGATCAGCAGGCTGGTCAGCCCGAGCGCCACGTTGCCGCGTTCGCCGCGCACGTTGAAGACCGGTCGGGAGACCAGCAGGGCGGTGAGGAAGAGCAGGGTGACGGCGAGCGAGGCCCAGTTGAAGGGGTGGCCGCGGGATTCGGGTACGGCGGCGATGGTGATGCCGATGACGAGGGTGTAGCCGACGGCCAGGACGGTGGTGGCGATCCAGGCGGCGCGCTTGCGGCGGCGGAGGCTGATCGACAGGACCAGGGCGAGGACGGCCCCGGTGAAGCCTGGGCTGACCATGAACGCGGTGACGTACTCGCCGTTGGTGGCGGCGCGCACCCGGTCGCGGAAGGGGACGACGGCTCCGGTGACGACGTTGACCGCGGTGGCCACCCGCAGGTACCAGACGGCGGCGGCCGCGCCGGGGTCGCGCAGCGGGCGCAGCACCCGGGCCAGCAGCACCTCGAGCCGGGACGGCGGCAGGTCGACGATGGTGGGGCGGGCCGCCGGGTGCTTGGTCAGCGACACCGGGCTCGGTGCGCCCGCGACCGCGTCCATGGCGCGGGTCTTCACGGCGACCATCCGCCGGTGGATGCGGTCCTCGCGGCGTTCCGCGCGGGCCATCCGGCGCGGCCTGCTGCCGTAGCGCCAGCGGGCCCAGGGGCTGGCGGGGCGGGCCAGCCGCAGGGCGCCGACGACCGCGAGGAAGGGCAGCATCACCCCGAGCAGCCCGGTCCACACCTTGCCCTTGAGAAGGCACAGCACCACGAAGCCGAGCAGCGCCGCGGCGACGACGTAGGGGGTCCAGGAGGTGCCGCCGACGTAGCCGCCCAGGGGGGCCTGGCCGATGAGCAGCAGGCCGATCACCGAGACGGCGAGGATCACCGCGTCGACGGACTGTCGGCCCTCCTCGCGCCAGTAGACGTCCTCCAGGTGCAGCACGAGTGCGAACTCGTCCAGGACCAGGCCGCAGCCGGCGCCGAAGATCACGGCGAGGATGTTGTGGGCCAGCGGGCCGCCGTGGACGGCGAAGGAGCCGACACCGCCGACCAGCATCATCGCCTGGCCGAAGACCACGTGGTGGATGTGCAGTCCGCCGGGCTGGACGTTGCCCGGCCACCAGGAGACCTCCGCGCGGATCATCCGCACGCTCAGGCGGATGAAGAGGAAGGATCCGAGGAGTCCGGCGAGCAGCAGGAACAGCGGTGTCCGGCCGCCGGTGCCGGAGATGTGCACCCGGACGGTGTCGGCCAGCGACCAGTGCCCCATGGCACAAGGGTGCTGGTCGGACGGCTGCGGGACCAAGCGGGCGCGCCGGGCGGCGGGTCGCGGGTGCCGTGGCGCGGCTGGTCCGCACACGCCGAAGGCCCCCCGTGGAACACGGAGGGCCTTCGTTTCAGGTGCGCCGCCAGGGACTCGAACCCCGGACCCGCTGATTAAGAGTCAGCTGCTCTAACCAACTGAGCTAGCGGCGCCTGCTGACGTCGTAGACATTAGCACCCACCCCGGCGACCTGGAAAATCGATAAGGCTCAGGCCGATCCCGGCACCCCGGCGAGGGCCGCCGCGGCGGTCGCGGGGGCGGCCCTGACCGCGCGGAGGCACGCCCACAGCAGGACGTCGGCGCCCGGCAGCCAGGGGTGCCGGGTGTCGGGGGCGACGACCCAGCGGGATATCCCCGTACCGTCAGGGCACCCTTCGTCGGGCTCCTCGTGGAGCGCCGGGACGGTGACCGCGTCGCCGCTGCCGTGGCACAGCATCGGGGGGACGGCGCTGGCCCACTCCTCCCAGCCGAGCAGCGCGGGCAGCCGCTGGGCGGTGCCGGGCGCGACCAGCAGCAGGACCCGGCCGCGGTGGACGGCGACCGGGCCGCTGCCGGGCCCCGACGCCCAGAGCTGCTCCAGCACCCGGCGGCCGAAGAGCGCGGTGAGATTGACCACGTCGAAGGTCTTGCCGCAGGGCAGGACGCTCGGGGCGCCGGGGCGGGCCGACCACAGGGCCTCGACGCTGCGCGGGAAAGCGCTCGCGGAGGCCAGCCACGCGGCGCCTTCCGGTGTGACACATGCGGTGTGCTGGCGCCGCCGGGCCTCGGTGACGATCCCGATGACGCTGGTGCTCCCCTGCCATTCGTCCATGGCATTTACAGGTACCGGTCGTTCCGGCATCGTCCTGGTAAATCCCCCGAATACGGGACAGGAACGCATGCGGCGCGTACCCTGGCGACCCCGCACGGCGATCGGACCGTTACGGGGTGACACCACCGCCGGCGATGAGGCCCTCGCCGTACTCGGCCATCTTCCGGGCGTAGTCCTCGGTCCAGCCCGCCCGTTCCGCCAGGTCCGCCGGGGTGAGCCGGTCGAATCGGCGCGGGTCGGTGAGCTGTGCGGCCGCGATGGCCTGGAATTCGGTCGCCCGGTCGGCGGCCGTACGGAAGGCCTGCTCCAGCTCGGTGGCCCTGGCCAGCAGCTGCCGCGGGTCGTCCATCGACTCAAGTTCGAAGAAGCGGTCGCCGCCGGTGGTGTCGGGCGCGCCGGGTTCGAACAGCAGCGGGGCAGGGCGCTTCGGCCGGTCGGCGCGGGGCTCCTGCGGTTCGCGGGGCTCGCGGGACGGGCGAGCCGGTTGCGGCTCGGACATTCGGTTACCTCCGGGGTCGGTTCCGCCATCCATTGTCCCGCGCCCGCGCAACTCCCCCGCCCCGCCTACGGGCGCCAGCTCACCCGGTGCTCCGCGAGGTGGGCGAGCACGGCGTGGTTGGCCTCCCAGCCGTCGGGGAATTTCACCGTGACGCCGAGGCGGACCGGCTCGGAGGAGGGGTGCTCGTCGAGCAGTTCCGCGACCCCCGCGCGGCAGACCACGATGCAGGCGTGCCGGTGCCGGGAGGCCAGCACGCACAGCCGTCCCGTCTCCAGGTGGAAGGCGGTGGCGTCGGGACGGCCGGACAGCGGGTGCAGGACGACGGTCACGTCGAACTCCCGTCCCTGGAGCCGGTTCGCGGTGTCCACGGCGACCCCGCCGGGCCCGGCCGGCACCCCGAGCGCGGCCAGTGCGGTGCGCACCGCGGCGGCCTGGTCGCGGTGCGCGGTGCCGACCGCGATCCGGTCCGCGGTCAGCGGCGCCGGGTCGGCGCCGCGCTCCGAGTAGGTGACCCCGCCGCGGTCGAGCAGCCGCCGCACCACCGCGGCGACCGCGCGTACCGCCTCGGGGTCGGTGCGCGGGGTGTGCCGGGCGGGCAGTTCGAGCAGGCCCCAACCGGACGCGGCGGCCTCGTCGAGCACCCGGTCGGGCCCGCCGCCGTCGCCCCGCACCCCGAAGCCGAGGCGCCGGTCGCCGTGGCCCGTACCGCTCCTGAAGGGCGTGTACGGGTAGAACGCCCGGGACACCAGCGGCGCCGCGGAAGCCGGCAGCCGCCAGGACACCGGCAGGCGGTGCTGGGGCAGGCCCGGGTTGTGGGCGAGCAGGGTGACCACCGCGCTCGCCGACGGGTCCCAGCTCAGCCCGGCCCACTGCTCGGCGCCCACCACACTGAAGGGGTCGAGCTGGCCGGGGTCGCCGACGAACAGCGCCCGCTCGAAGAGGCCCGCGACCTGGAGCAGCGCGTCGGAGCGCATCTGGTAGGCCTCGTCGACGATGGCGTGCCGCCAGGGCTCGACGTCCTTGACGTACGCCCATTTCGCGGCCGTCGCGATCACCACCGAGCGGTCCCGCAGGTCGGCGACCGAGGAGGACTTCTTCACCTCCGGGTGCCGGTCGAGCGCCGGGTCGGGCGGCGAGTCCGCGCCGTGCAGCCGGCCCACCGGCAGGGTGGGGTCAGCGGTCGCGAGGCGGTCGGCGAGGTCGTCGACCTGGGCGTTGGTCTGCGCCACGATCATCAGCTGCTCGCCCGTCGCGGCAAGTTCGCGTGCCGCGCGCACCACGAGGGTCGACTTGCCCGCACCGGGCGGCGAGTCCACGACCACACCGCGGGCGGTGCCGTGCATGGTGCTCGCCAGGATCGCCGCGGTCGCGGCGGCGGCCTCGGCCCCCGGGTCGAACCGGTCGCCGGCGCCGTCCGCGCCGTCGAAGCCCTGCGTCACAGAAAGTCCTCCGCGGTCACGGTGTCGGGCACTTCGGGCGCCGCGGCGACGGCAGCTCCCGCGGCCCCCGGCGGGCCGCCGTGGGTCCACGGCGTCGCCTCGGGCTCGGGCAGCGCGGGGCCGCCGCGCTGGTCGTGCGCGAAGAGCGTGAACGTCACCCGGTCCCCCACCTCCGGCACCGAGCCTTCCCTCGGGACCTTGCCGGTACCCATCCCGCCGGTGAGCTTGACCGTGACCGTCCAGCTGGGCGGCTCTCCCACGGGCGCCCTGGGCCCGGGCAGCCGGGCGCCGGCCGGCGCCTGCGCGTCTGCGGCGGGCGGCTCCGGGGCGACGACCCCGAGCACCTCCGCGGTCTGGGCCGACTTCGCGTCCGGCACCGCGCGGTAGGCCTTGGCACCGGGGTCCGCCTGTGGGACGTCGGGGGTGCCGACGGTGAGCAGGGGCCGGGGCATGGGGCGGCGGCCCTCCGAATACGTCATCTCCACGGCGAGCACCCTGCCGGTGAACGCCTCGCCCGCCAGCCGCCTCGCGGCCATCACCAGCGGGTCGTCCAGGGCCTCCTGGGCGGACAGCCGGGCCTGGGCGGTCTCGCGGCCCGCGAGCTTCTGCGCCGCCGTCACCGCGTCGTCGCGCTTGGGCTGCGGCGGTTCGCCCGCCCGCACCCGGTCGCGGTGGCCGGTGAAGGACCAGCGGTCCCGCTTCCAGCGCTCGGCGACATGTGCGCCCTCGGGCAGCGCGCGCAGCAGGTCCACGCCGTGCCACACGTCGTCCCAGGTGGGGCGCAACTGGGAGGCGACCAGCCGCTGCACATCCGCCTCCGCGACCCGCAGCGGGCCTGTCGCGCCCGCCGCCTTGGCCGCGTCGTAGCGTTCGAGCGCCGGGGCCAGGACACGGTTGTCGAAGACCGGGTCGGTGGCCGGGCCGGCGGGCGGGCTGAGCAGCAGCCCGTCCCGGTCGCGCCCGGTCTGCGCCCTGGCGGCCGCCGCCGGCCCGTCGAGACCGGGCGGCGGGTCGATCCAGCCCAGCAGACCACCGAGGTGCTGGTCCTCCATCGCGCTCTGGCCGGTGGCCCAGTGCCGGGTGAGCAGGTCCGTCATGGCCACCAGCAGCGCACTGCCCGGGGTGCGGGCCCGCTCGGCGCAGTGCGTGAGCCACCGCCCGAGCAGCGGCACCGGTACGGGCACGGGGTGCGGTGCGTCCGGGTCCTCGACGGTCCGCAGGTAGCGGGTGGAGCGGCCGAGCAGGCGTACGTACTCAAGGGCGGCGCTGTTCGGCACGATGATCTGCGGGGCGTCAGCGCAGACCTCCGTCTCCTCGCCGCCCTTGCGGCCCGGCTCCGTCTCGACGTCGTCGGCGTACGACTCGATCACCGGCAGCACCGCGGCCGCCAGGCCCGCGAAGAAGCCGAACCGCAGCTCGCGGTCGAGCGGTTGGGGCACCACGAGCAGCGTCGGGGCGTCGCGTTCGGTGCCGACCATGGCGCCGAGCGGGGCTCCTGCCTCGCCTGCGGTCGTGAGCGGCACGAGGACGATTGGGCTCTGCGCCAGCCAGCGGTGCCGCACCGTCGCCGCGGGCACCGCCCGGCCGGCCGCGACGGCCTCGGCGCGGGCCAGCACGTTCATGAGCGTCATGAGCCGCCGCCGCCGTGCCTGCGGCCCGCCGGCGTCCTGACGTCGCCCCCACCCGGGCGCGGATCGCCACCGCCCCGCACGGGCAATTCCTGCCGCACACGCACCACCGGCCGGTGACCGGTCGCGCGGGGCTGGGGGCGGGTCATGAGGGGGTGCCCGGGAGGAGGGCTTCGGCGCGGAGGGCGGCGGCCCGGCGCAGCGCCTCGACCGCCGGGTCGTCCTCGCAGGCGGAGGTGGCCGCCAAGGTCGCGGCGGCGAGGACGGCCTTGACCGTGGTGAGGTCGCCGAGGTCGGCCCGCAGTCCTCGCCCCAGCGCGTCGACGGAGTCCGCGGCGCGAGCCCGCCCGCGGCAGTGGAAGGCGAGCTCGCAGCTGGCCAGGCACTCGGGGGCGTAGGCGGCGGGTACGGAGTCGACGGCGGCGGTCAGGTCGGGGCCGGGGCGGGCCAGGTCGAAGGTGGTGCCCTCGGGGAGCGCCGAGGCGATCTCCTCGATCCGGGTGAGCCGGGTGAGCTGGCGCCGGGTGACGGCGAGCTGCCTGCGTACGTCGACGCGTTCGGCGGTGGGCAGGTTGGAGAAGTCCTTCGGGCAGACCAGCAGCACGTCGGTGCGGGTGCGGCCGGGCTGGAGGGCGTCGAGGGCCAGCACGTAGACCGCGGCCTGCCGGGCCGCGGCGCCGACCTTCACGGCGTCGGCGCCACCGTCCAGGATCGGGAAGGACTTGATCTCGGCCACGATCCAGGCGCCGCCGGGGTCGACGGCGACCGCGTCGGGTTCGAGGAAGACCGTGGACCCGGCGACCTCCAGGGCCAGCAGCGGGTGGTCGAGCAGGGTCCAGGACCCGGGTGCCGCCTCGGCCAGGGCGAGCCGGGTGCGGGCGGCCCGCCCCTCGGGCCCTGCGGCGCCGAGGTCGGGGACCTCCGCGCGGGCCCCCTCGGCGCCCAGCAGCCGAAGGAGTTCCGCGCAGCCGTCGGCCTTGACCCTGGCCTCGAAGGCGTGGCCGCGGGAGAAGGCGAAGCGGGACTGGCCGAAGCGGGCGGGCGAGCCGATCGCCTCGGCGACGGCGGCCTTGTCGACGCCCGCGGCGTCGAGGAGGGCGCGGCGCCGGCAGCCGGGGTTCGCGGCGAGGGCGGCCAGTGCCCTGGCGTCGAGCGGGCGGGGCGCGGTGTCGGGGCCGCGGAGGGCGGCCAGCCGCTCCCGCAGCGAGTCGTGCAGAGTGCTCACCCGCGGCAGTGTGTCATCCGGCTACGACATCCGGCTGCGCTCGCCGCGCCCGGCACCGCTGCCGCCTGCCGCGTCCGGGTCGCGGTCGGCGCCGTCCGGTGCGCCGCGCGGCACCGGGACGGACCGCGGGGAGGGCACCTTGGACGCGCCGCCTGAGGCGGTGGCGGCGTCCCTGTGCCCGGGGGCCATGCTGATCGCGACGACGGCTTCGCCGCCGGACTCCCGGCCGAGCCTGCGGCGGACCCTCGCCTGGAGGTTGTCCACGATCCGCAGCGCGGGCCTGGCCAGCAGGAAGCCGATGCCCATGGTGGCGACGCCGGCGGCCGCGTCCATCAGGTAGTGGTTGGCGGTGCCCATGACCACCAGGGCGGTCATCAGCGGGTAGATCACGCCGAGGGTGCGCACGAACCAGTTCCGCCCGTAACGGAAGAGCATGATGCCGCACCACAGGGACCAGCCGACGTGCAGGCTGGGCATGGCCGCGTACTGGTTGGTGAGGTGCCCCATGCCGCGCGGCGCGCTCGCGTCGGTGCCCCACCAGCCGTAGGAGCCGTACTGCGCCATGGTGTCCATGAAGCCGTGGGCGCCGGGCAGCAGCCGCGGCGGTGCGGTGGGCACCAGGGTGAAGCCGACCAGGCCGATCAGGGTGGAGATCAGCAGCCAGGTGCGGGCGGTCCTGTAGTGGGTGGGGCGGCGCAGCCAGAGCCAGACCAGGATCGACGGGGTGACCACGTAGTGCAGCGAGGCGTAGGCGAAGTCCGCCGGGACGCCGAGGAAGGCGTGGTGGGTGAAGAGGCGGTTGAACCAGCGCTCCGGGTCGAGGTGCGTCAGCTGCTCGAAGTGCAGGATGTCCGCGCCGTGTTCCACCGCGTCGTCGACATCGCCGCGCACCAGCAGCCGGGCGCCGGAATACAGCGCGTAGACCACGGCGATCAGCGGCAGCTCGGTCCACCAGCGCAGTTTGCCGCGGTAGGCGGCGGCTCGCGGCGCCGTGGCGGTGATCGTCATGCGGGCGTCTCTCCAGGTTCTCCGAAGGCCGCAGGCGGCGGTCATGGACTTTTCGCGTACGCTCTACCGTACGGCGTACGCTAAACCGTACGCACACCGCCCCGGCCACGGCGTGGGAATCCCGAGTTTCCCCGGGGTTCAACGCTCGTACGGTGTTCAACCTTCCGTGGTGGGGGTATGCAAGGCGGAGGACGCCCGGCGCACCGCCCCGGGTTGCCTCCCGCGAGCCGTAACCAATCATCGAAGTGCAGCTGCCGAGCGAAACAGCGGCACAGCAGCGAAGGACGAGAACAAGAGAGTCCGATGTCCGTCACCCAGCCGGTCCGCCCCCCACGGCGCCGCGCCCCGCGCAATTCGCTCAACCCCGACCGTATCCTCGATGCCGCCATCACCCTGCTCGACCGCGACGGCGCCGAGGCCTTCACCATGCGCGGCCTCGCCCAGCAGCTCGGTGTCGGCACGATGGCCGTCTACTCGCACTTCCGGGGCAAGGACGAACTCAGTGACGCCGTCGCCAAACGGCTCCTGGACACGATAGAGCTTCCGCCGGGCGGTTCCGACGATCCGAGAACCGAATTGCGCGAGGTGTGCGTCGGGGTGTACCGGCTGTTCACCGACCATCCGTCCGCGCTCGAACTGCTGGCGGGCCGGCCGCTGCGCGGCGACGACGCGATCGCGCTGATCGACCGGATGCTGGGCCTGCTGCGGCGGGCGGGGCTCGGCCGCGCGGACGCCGCGCACGCGCACGTCGCGCTGATGCAGTACACGGTGGGCTCCGCGCTGTGGAACACGCGGCGCGCCCGCGCGCTGTGCGAGGACGGCGTCAGGGACCGGGTGCGGGCCAGGATCGCCGCGCTGCCGAGCGACGCCTACCCGGCGCTGGTCGAGCACGCGCCCGAGCTGCTGTGCACGCAGAGCGAGGGCACGGTGCAGTTCGAGTACGGACTCGACGGCCTGCTGCGGGGGCTGCTGGGCGGTCAGGCCCAGGTCTGAGCGATGATGGGGGTTTTCCGCCCCCTCACGAGAGGCCGCCCTGCATGGCTGCGCGCATCCTTCTGGTCAGGCACGGCCAGACGGAATGGTCCCTGTCCGGCCGCCACACCGGCCGTACCGACATCCCGCTGACCGACGAGGGCCGCAGGACCGCGCGGCTGCTCGGCGACCGGCTGGCGGGCGCACCCTGGAACGGCCTGCGCGACGTCGAGGTGCGCACCAGCCCGCTGCGCCGGGCGGCCGACACCTGCCACGAGGCGGGCTTCGCCGGCGCCAAGGAGTGGGACGCGCTGCTCGAATGGGACTACGGCGACTACGAGGGCCTCAAGCCCGCCGAGATCCAGGCGCTGCGGCCCGGCTGGAACATCTGGCGGAACGGCGTGCCGGGCGGCGAGTCGCCCGACGACGTGGCGGTGCGCGCGGACGACGTGGTCGCCTGGGCCAGGTCGGCGCAGCGCGACGTGCTGGTCTTCGCGCACGGCCATGTGCTGCGGATGCTGGGCGCCCGCTGGCTCGGCCTGCCGCCGTCCTTCGGCGCCGCCCTGCGGCTGGATCCCGCGTCGCTGTCGATCCTCGGCTGGGCGTACGGCGAGCCGGCCGTCGAGCGCTGGAACGACACCGGCCATCTCGGCTAGTGCCGCGGCCGGATCCCGGCCGTCACCCGCAGGTCGGAACGGTGACACCGGCCGGCCGATCGGACCCGGTAGCGTTCGGAGGGCGGCGGGAGCCGCGGACCGACGGTACGTAATCGATGGAGGCTTCACCATGGCAACGACCCGCACCGCGACCACCCAGTGGAAGGGCGCGCTGATCGGCGGCGCAGGCACCGTCTCGCTCGACACGTCGGGCGTCGGCACCTACGACATCACCTGGGCCTCGCGCGCCGAGGCCGCCAACGGCAAGACCAGCCCCGAGGAGCTGATCGCCGCGGCCCACTCCTCGTGCTTCTCGATGGCGCTGTCGCACGGCCTGGCCGGTGCCGGCACCCCGCCGGAGACCGTGCAGACCGTGGCGAACGTCACCTTCCAGCCCGGTGAGGGCATCACCGGCATCACCCTGTCGGTGAAGGCCCGCGTCCCGGGTCTCTCGGCCGAGGCGTTCGAGGCGGCGGCGCAGGACGCGAAGGCGAACTGCCCGGTCAGCAAGGCGCTCGCGGGCGTGAACATCACCCTCGAGGCCGAACTGCTCAGCTGAGCCGAGCGGCCGGGTCAGCGGCGGGTGACGCGTATCGACCAGTCGCCCGCCGCGTCGCGTCCCAGCACCTTGAAGGACACGCCCGCGGCGTCGTCGGTGTAGGTCTGGCCCGCGGCGAAGGGCGCGTCGTTGAGCGAGTTGAAGGCGCCGCTGCTGAAGTCGCACGCCGAGGTGCCCGGGTGGCCGTCGACGACGGTCACCGGGCCCTGGCCCGAGTCGATGTCGGTACGGATCCGGTAGGCGAGCACTCCCTGCCGGCAGGCGTCGTGGTCGTCGCCGACGGCGGCCCGCGCTTCGAGGACGAAGACCCGGGTGGGCCCGTAGGGGATGATCACCGCCTTCCGGCCGCCGGGCATCTCCACCGGGCTGAGCCGGTAGGTGGCGCTGCCGCGGGACCTGACGCAGTCGATCTGCCGGTCGGTCAGCCAGCCGAGCCGCCACTTGTGCCAGGCGAACAGGTCGCCCTGCAGGCCCCAGTCCAGCGACATGGTGTCCCACTGGCCCGCGAGGGTGTCGGTGCGCTGGAAGTCGGCGGCGGAGTACAGGTCGGGCAGCCCGAAGGCGTGGCCGTTCTCGTGGCTGAGGACCCGTGAACCGGACTGGTCGTGGCCGTAGATGAGCGACACCTTGTTGAGGTGGGCGCCCTCGTCCGTGGTGGCGGCCGAGGCGCCGGTCCAGGTGACGGACAGCACCGCCTCGTCTGCGGGCGGTCCCGCGTTGGGCGTGACCAGCACGTTGACCAGGTCGTAGCCGCGGAAGTCTATGCCGGCGTCCGCGGCCTTGAGCAGGTCGCGCATCATCGCCGTGTGGGCGTCCCAGCCGTAGCCGCGGCCTATCCCGTACGCGGTGAACGGCCGCGGCATGCGTATGTAGCGCAGCACCGGGGTGGACTCGTAGTCCAGCTTCCCGTACGACGCGGCGGCGTACCACTGCTTGACCGCGGGGAAGAACTCGGCGTACCGCTCGCGGGCGCTGTAGGGAGCGGGGGCGTCGGAGAAGTCGATCAGCAGGGTCAGTGCGTGGACCGTGCCGACGGACGGGGCGAACTCGGCGTCGGGGCCGCGGGCGGTGGAGTCGGTGAAGCCCTCGGACATGGCCACGCCGGGGACGGCGCGCAGGGCGCAGGGGCGGGCGGCGGGCGGGGAGGCGGGCATCGCGGGCGGCCCGGCCCCCGAGGAGACCGAGCTGCCCACGGCGAGCAGCCCGGCGGCCCCGAGCGCCGCCATCCGGGCGGCCCGCGCGGAGAGCCGCCGCAGACCGCCCGGCGTGCTACCCGGGGCGGCCGGCACCGTCACCGCCCTGCAGGCTCTCGGTGACCTTGACGGCCCAGTCGCCGCCCGGCTCGTGGCCGGTGACGGTGACCCGGGTGGTGCCGCCGGGCAGCGCGTAGGACTCCCCCACGCCGAGCGGGGCGTCGGCCAGCGGCGGGTAGACGGAGGTGGCCGCGCAGGCGGAGTGGCCGGGGTGGCCGTCGAGGACGTCGATGGGCCCGTCGCCCGACTCGCGGTCGGAGCGCACCCGGTAGAGCAGGACGCCTTCCCTGCAGGTGCCCGCGTCGTTGCCCGTGGCGCTGCGGGCCTCGATGGCCAGCGCGCTGTCGGGCCCGGTGCGTACGACGAGCAGCTTGGTGCCGCCGGGGGTCTCGTCCGGGCTGATGTCGTGGTAGGTCGTGCCGGTGCCGGTGATGCAGCCGACCTGGTCGGGGGCCAGCCAGCCCAGCCGCCACTTGTGCCAGGCGAAGGGCTCGGGGGCCAGGCCGAACTGGCTGCCCATCAGGTCCCAGTCGCCGACGTGGGTGTCCCAGTCGGCGTTGCTGCCCACGGGCGGGCGGTAGTAGAGGTCGGGCAGGTCGAAGACGTGGCCGGTCTCGTGGGCGAGGACGTTGCGGTCCGGCGGGTGCCGTTCGAAGACGGTCACCAGGCGGGCCAGCGGGTTGCCGTCGAGGGTGACGGGCGCGGCGAGGTTGACGACCTTGGTGGCGTCGGAGTCCACGCCGGGGGCGTCGGGGTCGGCGACGAGGTAGACGACGTCGTAGCCGCTGAAGTCGACGGCGGGGTCGGCCACCGTCAGCGCGTCGCGCAGATAGGCGGTACGGTCCGCGGCCGGCCAGTCGCGGCTGATGGCGTAGGCGGTCGCGGACCGCGGCATGGGCAGCCACCGGTCGACGGTGTGCAGGTGGAGGCGGAATTTCCCGTAGGACGCCTGTGCGTAGAAGTCGCCTGTCGCCGGGTAGTGGTCGGCGGCGACCTCCCGCGGGGTCAGGGCGGGCGCGGCGTCGGGGAAGGACAGGAAGACCATCAGCGCCCTGACGTCGCCGACGGCTTTCGCGTAGCCGCCGGGGGCGCTGTCCACGCCCTCGGAGTGGTGCACAGGCGTGCGCGGCAGCAGGCAGGCGGCGGAGGCGGGCGCGGCGTGCGCCGACGGTCCGGTGGCCAGCGTCCAGGCGACCAGCGCGCCGAACACGCAGGCCGCGGCGGCCGCTGAGCGCGCCCCGCGCGAGCGCCAGGGCGCGCTCGCGGCGCCACGCGCGTCCCGGACGCTTCCAGCGCCCCGCGTATCACCTGCCGAGATGCCTGGCCGCCGCACATGGACCTCCGGGGAGGGTTCGTGAGCCCGTTCGGGACACCTCGACCACCTTGCTATGGATTGTGGTGCTATGCGGGGTTCGACTGCTCCGCACGGGTGGTCCGTGCGCGACCGGCACCGGCGAACACCTGCACGGCCTACGGCATTACGTTCCGTAACAGTGCAGGTGAAGCGATCAGGACCGGCGTCCAACCGCGCAGAATCGGTCGGGCGGCCGGTACTCGTGCGGAGAATCACCACGGCGACGCTGGATCGCCTGCTCCGCCAGCCCATATGATCGCGTGCGAGACGAGCGCAACACGGGGAGCAGGCCATGGGCGGACCCGCGGGCGGCCCCGGCGTCGACCCCGACAGCACAGCACAAGTCATCACGCAGAGTCATACTTCTGCCCCACGCCCGCGCGGCACGGCGGCACGCGACGAAGCAGAGCTGCGCGACTACCGGGCCGCCTTCGCGGTGGCCAGATCGGCGATGGCGCTGCTGTCCCCCGAGGGGGACGTGCTGGCCGCGAACCCGGCGCTGGCCACGCTGCTGGGCGCCGCGCCCGAGCGTCTGGCGGCGGTCGGGGCGGGGGCGCTGCTCGGCCTCGCGGGCGACCCGCACGCCAGGGCCGCCTTCCACGACGTGCTCACCGGCCGCCGCGACCGGTTGCGCTGCACCCGGCGGATCCCCCGGCAGGACGGCGCGGCACTGCTCGCGGAGGTCACCCTTTCGAGGACCGGCGCCAGCCCGCTGCTGCTGACGGTCGAGGACATCGGCGAACGCGACGCGCTGCGCGAGCAGTTGCGGCATCTGCGGATGCACGATCCGGTGACCAGGCTGCCCAACAGGTCATTGTTCTTCGAGCGGCTCACCGACGCCTGCGACAGTGCGCCGGGCCGCGGCACCGGCCGGATCGGGCTGTGCTATCTGGACCTCGACGGCTTCAAGGCCGTCAACGACACCCTCGGCCACCGGGTCGGCGACGAGCTGCTCGCCGCCGTCGCCCGCCGGCTGCTGGCCTGCGCGGAGCCCGGCGGGCACCTGGTGGCGCGGCTCGGCGGCGACGAATTCGCCCTGCTGGTAAGGGATTCCACCGGCACCGGGCAGGCCACGGCACTGGCCGAGTCGGTGCTGACCGCGCTTCAGCAGCCCTTCGACGTGGCCGGGCAGCGGCTCGCGGTGTCGGCGAGCATCGGGGTGGTCGAGCGGGAGGCGCCCGGCAGCTCCGCCACCGGCCTGATGCAGGCCGCCGACACCACCCTCTACTGGGCCAAGGCCGACGGAAAGGCCCGCTGGACGCTCTTCGACCCCGAGCGCAACGAGCACCGGATGACCCGGCAGGCGCTGTCCCGCACGCTGCGGCAGGCCGTGGAGCGCGGCGAGTTCGTGCTGGACTACCAGCCGCTCGTCGCTCTCGACACCGGTGAGCTGCGCGGGGTGGAGGCGCTGGTCCGCTGGGAGCACCCGCACTTCGGGCGGCTGGCCCCCAACCGCTTCATCGGGCTGGCCGAGGAGGACGGCTCCATCGTGCAGCTGGGCCGCTGGGTGCTCGCGCAGTCCTGCCGGCAGGCCCGCTCCTGGCAACTGGCCCACCCGGCAACGCCGCTGGTGGTCAGCGTCAACGTGGCAGTCCGCCAGATGTGGGACTCCGACCTCGTCGCGGACGTGGCGGCGATCCTCGCCGAGACCGGGCTGCCTCCGCGGCTGCTGCAACTCGAACTCACCGAGTCCGCGGTGATGGGCTCGGCCGGGCGGCCCCTCCAGGCGCTGCACGCGCTGCACGAGATGGGCGTGCGCATCGCCATCGACGACTTCGGCACCGGCTATTCGAACCTGGCTTACATGAGCCGGCTGCCGGTCTCCGCGCTGAAGCTCGACGGCTCCTTCGTCCAGGGCTTCCGCTCGGCAGAACACCCCAACCCGGCGGACGAGACGATCGTCGAGGCGCTGGTGAACCTGGCCCACCGGCTGGGCCTGACGGTGACGGCCGAGTGCGTCGAGAACGCGGAGCAGGCCGAGCGGCTGCGTAGGATCGGCTGCGACACGGGCCAGGGCTGGCACTACTCCCGGCCGGTCGGCCCCGACGTCATCTCCGGCCTGCTGCGGTAGGCCGGGGCCGCGAGGCCCCGCAGCACGCAGGGCCCGCGTCCTCGGGGGGAGGGAGGACGCGGGCCCGTCGGGGGCGGACCCCCGGGGGTGCTAGCAGGCGCCGAGGTCCTGCCAGACGCCCCATTCACCTGTCGTGCCGGGCTCCTCGTTGGTGGTCCACCACTTGGCGTTCCACTTGTGGCCCTTCCAGGAGACCTGGTTGCCGCCGACGTAGACCGCGGAGGCGGACCAGGAGGGCAGGGTGCAGGTGCCGCCGGGCGGGGTGGTCGGGGGCGTCGTCGGCGGGGTCGTGGGGGGTGTGGTCGGCGGGGTGGTCGGGGGCGTCGTGGGCGGGGTGGTCGGCGGGGTCGTGGTGCCGCAGCCCGAGGCGGACCCGTTGGTCGCCGTCACGATCTTGTTGAAGAGCGTCGCCGCCGGGTCCAGGTCGAGCAGCGAGTACATCATCGAGCCGGCCAGGCCCTTGCAGTGGGCGTAGTTCGCCTTGGCCTGGATGGCCTGGCTTCCCAGTCCGGTCCAGAACTCGTTCCCGTTGTAGAACCAGTTGGTCTGGGAGGCCGCGTCGTAGAAGGTGTCGGCGGGGTTGTCGACCACGCCGGTGAGTTCCTTGTAGTACGCGGTTCCCGCGACCTGGCTGAGGCCGCGGGCGGCGGCGGGGCCGGAGGCGGGCTGGTAGAGCCCGTGGTTGCTGCCCGCCGACACGCCGGACCAGCCGCGGTAGTACGTCGGGTAGCCCAGGGTGATCTTGTTGGCCGGGAAGCCGCCGGGGATGCCGTAGGCCGCGTCGCCGGTGGTCCAGGCCGTGATGGCGTGGTCGGTGCTGTACTTCTCGGTGCCAGGGGCGATCGGCGCCGAGGGGTCGCTGGGCGACTGGTACAACGGGTCCTGGAAGTTGGTGGGGCCGTTGGTCTCGAAGGCCCCGTGCATGTCGTAGGTCATGATGTTCGCGTAGTCGAGGTACTGCCCGAGCTTGTTGGTCTCGATCTTCGCGATCTTGTCCTGGCCGGCCGGGAGGGCCGCGGTCAGCAGCATCTTCCGGCCGCCGTTGGCGGAGCCGTAGGCGTCCAGCTCGGTGCGGAACTCGGCTGCCAGCTTGGTGAAGTTGGCGGTGTCGTTCGGGCTGTAGTGGTTGCCGGTGTGGCCGCCGGGCGAGCCCGGGTACTCCCAGTCCAGGTCGAAGCCGTCGAAGATGCCGGCCGCGCTGCCGGTGCCGCCGTAGCCGCCCTGGACGGGCAGGTTGCCCTTGATGAACATGTCGATGCAGGAGCTGACCAGCTTCTTGCGGCTGGCGTCGGTGGCGGCCGCGTCGGAGAAGTACTTCGAGTAGGTCCAGCCGCCGATCGAGGCGACGATCTTGAGGTTCGGGTACTTCGCCTTGAGCTGCTTGAGCTGGTTGAAGTTGCCGACGATCGGCTGGTTCCAGGTGTCGGCGGTGCCGTTGACGCTGATGTCGGCGCCGAAGGACTTCTGGTAGTCGGCGAAGGCGTCGCCCGCGCCGTCACCGGCGTTGGGGTTGGACTCGTTGGTGGAGTCCGACGCCTTGGTCGCCTCGAAGCAGGTCAGGTTGACCGGATCGATGTTCTCGAAGGAGTAGTTGAGGATGTTGAGCTTCCCCGCGATCCCCTCGGTGTCGAGGTTCTTGGGGTAGAACGCGTTGCCGTAGACGCTCCACTGGTCGTAGTACGCGATCTTCACCCCGCCGCTGCTCGCGGCGGCGGCCGCGGCGGCGGCGGGTTTCGCGGCGGTGGTGTCCGCCTGGGCGGTACCGAGGCCGCCGACCAGCGCGGTGAACGCGCCGAGGGCGAGCGCGGCGCTGGTGGCGGCGGCCACCAGCGCTCTCTTCCTGGACTGCACGAGAACCTCCGGGGGGAGAGGGAGGAACAACAGAGGGCTGTGGGGTATGGATAGTCCTCTGATCAAGTGCACGTCAATGGTCTGAACCAAAGCCAGGACTAGACCAATTGGCGGCCCTGGGTGGCCCGCAGATTGTTCACGACATGAGCAAAGCCGCTCGTCAACCGGGTGACGAGCGGCTTTAACCCTCGGTTAAGGCACGGCCCGCGGTCGGTCCGAGGTTGGACCACCGGGGGCCGGGAAACCCCCTTTTAACCGGCCGCGATGTCCTTCGGGAAGCCGTAGGCGTCCGCGATGAGGTCGTAGGAGCGCAGCCGCACGGCCGGCGTGTGCGCGTTGGCGGTGATCACCAGCTCGTCCGCGCCGGTCCGCTCGACGAGCTCGTCGAGCCCTGCCGTGACCGTCCGCGGGTCGCCGTGGACGATGTTGGCCATCCAGGAGTCCACGAAATCCCGCTCCATCGGGCTGAACGGATGGGCCGCCGCCTCCTCGGGCGTCGGAACCAGCCCCGGCCTGCCGGTCCGCAGCCGCAGCATGCCCAGCGCCCCGGCCAGCACCTGGCGGCGGGCCTGCTCGGGGTCCTCGGTGGCCAGCGCGGCGACCCCGATCGAGGCGTAGGGGCGGTCCAGGACCTCCGACGGCCGGAAGGACTCGCGGTAGAGGGCGAGCGCGGGCACGGTGTTGGCGGCCGAGAAGTGGTGCGCGAAGGAGAACGGCAGGCCGAGCGCGCCGGCCAGCCGGGCACTGAAGCCGGACGAGCCGAGCAGCCAGATGCTGGGCCGGTCCGCCGACTGCACCCCGCCCGCCGCGCTGCCCTGCACCGGCCCCGGCACCGCGTGGATCCGGGCGTAGCGGTGCCCCTCGGGGAAGTCGTCGTCCAGGAAGCGGATGAGCTCCGCCAGTTGCTGGGGGAATTCGTCGGCGCCCTCGTGCAGCGACTCGGTCCTGCGCAGCGCCGCCGCGGTCGCCCCGTCCGTACCGGGCGCGCGGCCCAGGCCGAGGTCGATCCGGCCGGGGGCCAGCGCCTCCAGGGTGCCGAACTGCTCGGCGATCACCAGGGGCGCGTGGTTGGGCAGCATCACCCCGCCGGAGCCGAGCCGCAGGGTGCGGGTGAAGGCGGCCAGGTGCGCCAGGATCACCGCGGGCGAGGAGCTGGCGACACCCGGCATCGAGTGGTGCTCCGCCACCCACATCCGGTGGTAGCCGCGGGCCTCGGCGGTCCTGGCGATCTCGACGCTGTTGCGCAGCGCGTCGCCGGCCGTGAGCCCGGCACCGACGCCCGCCAGGTCGAGCACCGACAGCGGAACGGGAGCGGTGCCGCGGACCGTGCCGCGGATTCCGTGCCCGGCGCCCCCGGCCGGGCCGGAACCCGTACCGCCGTCGCCGCCGCCGTCCCGCACCACGTCGTCACCCACAGCAAGCGCCTCCTTGATCATCCGCCCGTGCACGGCAGCGCACGGAAAGCCTTTGCAAGCACAACCGGAGTACTCATCCGGTTGTTCCCGGGGCCGATTCCGCACTTTCCACAATCGGGCAGTGACCTTGGCATATGCCAGACAGGCCCCTTCCTGCATATACGCCTGCGAGGCTCCGAGGAACTCACCAACCGCCCCTACCGGCACTGGTATTGGGGCTATCGTGGAATCCGGTCGAGCTGCCGGTTGAGACCCCTTCGAGTCCCAACCGTGACCAGCAGCGACAACCGGGACGCAAACGGTCACACCTGCAGGGGGCTACCGTGGCGCTAGAGCACCGACAGACCGCGCCGGTCTACGCGGTCCAGCACGCTTTGCGCGTGCTGGAATCCGTCGACACCCACCGGCACGGCGTCTCCGCAGAGCAGCTCGCCCGGGAGATAGGGGTGCCGGTCGCGTACCTCAGCCAGCTCCTGACCATGCTGCAACGCGAGCGCTACCTGGGTTTCCTGCCCGGCGGCGGATACGTGCTCGGCGAGACCCTGGTGCTGCTCGGCGCCGCCAACCACGACGAGGCGCTGGCGGAGAAGCTGCGCACGATCCTGGTGGAGCTGCGCGACGAGGTCGGCGCGGCGGTGTACTTCAGCCGCTACGACGACGGCGAGGTCCGCATCATCGACTTCGCCGACGGCCCGAACGCGCCCAAGGTCAACGAGTGGGTCGACTTCCGCTCCGCGGCGCACGCCAGCGCGGTCGGCAAGTGCCTGCTGTCCCAGCTCGACCACAACAGCCGGCTCGAACACCTCTCCCGGCACCGCCCGGCCCGGCTCACCTCGCGGACCGAGATCGACGACCGCGCGCTGCTCACCAAGCTCGAGCGCCAGCCGGCCAGCGTCCCCACCCTCGACCTCCAGGAGTACGCGGTCGGCACCGTGTGCGCGGCGATCCCGGTCACGATAGGCAAGACCGTCGCCTGCCTGGCGCTTTCCATGCCGCTGGCCCAGGCCCACCGCCTCAAGCCGGCCGTCGACACGCTCAACGAGCGGGCCGCGCCGGTCCTGCTGTCGATGAGCATCTGACCTGGATCCCCCCGCGCGGGCGGCGCCCCTGCGGGGGTGTTCCGCGGGCGCAGGGGGGTGGTCCGAGGGCGCTCCCGGAGGCCGTATACTTCTTCTTGTTGCGCCGCTAGCTCAGTTGGTTAGAGCAGCTGACTCTTAATCAGCGGGTCCGGGGTTCGAGTCCCTGGCGGCGCACTTCGCAGGACGAGGAAGGCCTCCCACGGCATGTGGGGGGCCTTTCTCGCGCTCCCGGACCGCCACCGCCCCGGGACCGCCACCGCCCCGGGTGCGCCGGCGCCGGGGCCCGGCACGTTTCAGGCCGCGACGGGCCTGGGCCTCACGACCAGTGGGACGGGTGCGCCAGGCCGGCCGGCAGCCGGGTCGCCGTGTCGCCCGCCGCGGCGGCCAGCTGCGGCGCGGTCAGGAAGAGGGCGCCGCGCAGATCCGCGCCCCGCAGGTCGGCCCCGCGCAGGTCCGTACCGAGCAGGTCCGCGCCCCGCAGGTCGGCCGCGCGCAGGTCGGCCCCGATGGCGAGGGCGCCCCGCAGGTCGGCCCCGCGCAGGTCCGCGCCGCGCAGCCGGGAGCCCATCAGGTCGGCGCCGCGGTGGTTCCTGCGCCGCGGGAAGCCGGCGCGGGCCAGCGCGGAGGCCGAGCGCAGCAGCTCGCCGACCCGGGCGCGCTCGGCCGCGACGTCGAGGGCGAGCAGGTCGTCGGCGCCGCCGAGGCTCAGCGCCTCGACGCGTTCGGCCGCGGCGGCCGCCGCCGCGTGCAGCTCGGCGGCGGCGGGCAGGGCGCGTACCTCGGCGAGGTGGCGGAGCACTTCGTGCAGCTGCCGCACCACGGGAAGCACCGCGAACATGGCCCGGCCGCCGTCCGCTGACCCCCGCCAGTCCTGGCCCGCGAAGGTGTGCCGGGAGACCTTCTGGCCGGCGCCGAGGCAGTCGTAGACGGTGCAGCCGGCGTAGCCGCGGTCGCGGAGCCGGTCGTGGATGCCGCAGCGGTGGTCGGCGCCGAGGTGGCCGCAGGGCTCCCCCGCGGCCTTGTCCCGGGCGAAGTCGGCGGATCTGGTGAAGGCGAGTGCGACGCAGCACAGCCCGAAGCAGTTGCCGCAGTCCGCCTGCAGCTCGGTGTGCTCCACGTCGGTCCCTTCGCCTGCTCCGCCCGGGTCCATGGTGCCGTATCAGGCGGGGGTCACCCGCCGGGGAGTGCCGCGGGCTTGGCGGGGGTGTAGAGCCAGTCGTGGAAGAAGCCGCCCAGGTCCTGCCCTGACAGCTGCTCCGCGAGGGTGCGGAATTCCGCGATGGTGCCGTTGCCGTAGCGGTGCCGGGCGGGCCAGGCCTTGAGCAGCGCGCGGAAGGCGCGGTCGCCGATGGTGGTGCGCAGCGCCTGGATGGCGACGGCCCCGCGGTCGTAGACGGCGTCGTCGAACTGCTTGCTCGGCCCCGGGTCGCCGGGCTCCACGGTCCAGAACGGGTCGTCGGCCGGGTGGGCGTCGTAGATCCGGCGGGCGGCCTGCTGGACGCTGTCCCCGCCCTGGTGCTCGGCCCACAGCCAGCTGCCGTAGCTGGCGAAGCCCTCGTTCAGCCAGATGTCGGACCAGCGCGCGAGCGACACGTCGTCGCCCCACCACTGGTGGGACAGCTCGTGCGCGACGGTGCCGATGCCGTCGGTGGTGGCGAAGACCGATGGGCTGTAGAAGACCCGGGTCTGCGCTTCGAGGGAGAAGTGCGAGGGGACGTCGGGGACGTAGCCGCCGGCCGCGTCGAAGGGGTAGGGGCCGAACCAGCCGCTGAGGAAGTCGATGATCTCCGCGGTGCGCTCGACGCCCGCGCGCGCGTTGGCGGCGGTGGCCGCGGGCAGGGCGGTGCTGTAGGCGTTGATCACCGGCACGCCGGTGCGGGTGCGGCTGCGGGTGATGTCGAAGTGGCCGAGGGCGAGGGTGGCCAGGTACGTGGCCTGCGGCTTGGTCTGCCGCCAGTGGTAGCCGGTCCAGCCGCCCGCGGTGTGCTGGGAGACCAGCAGGCCGTTGCTGATGGCCTGCTCCCCGGCCGGGACCCGGACCTTCACGTCGTAGGTGGCCTTGTCCAGCGGGTGGTCGTTGCTGGGGAACCACCACCAGGCGGACTCGGGTTCGTTGGCCGCGACGCCGCCGTCGGCCGTGCGCTGCCATGAGGTGAAGCCGTAGCGCTGCACGCCGGAGGGCACCCCCGCGTAGCTGACGGCGACGGTGATCCGGTGGCCGCGCGGGATCGGGCGGGCCGGGGTGACGACCAGCTCCTGCTCGCCGCTGGTGGCGAAGCGGGCCGGGCGGCCGTCCACGGTCACCTTGCTGACGGTGAGTGCGAAGTCCAGGTCGAAGCTGGTCAGGCCCTGGGTGGCGGTGGCCTCCAGGGTGGCGGTGCCGGAGAGGGTGTCGGTGGCGGGCTGGTAGGTGAGGTCGAGGCCGTAGTGGGAGACGTCGTAGCCGCCGTTGCCGTACGTCGGGTAGTACGGGTCGCCGATGCCGGGCGCGCCCGGTCCCGCGTCGGCGGCCGACGCCGGGATCACCAGCAGGAAGCCGAGGGCGGCGGCAGCGGACGCGATCACTCTCTTGCGCACAGGGGTCCTCCAGCGCGGGGTGGAAAGGCCGTTGGTGGCAGGTACACGACGACCCTAGAAGATCCCGGCGCCCCAGCCACCCCGTCGACCCCGCCTGTCGCAGAACATTCACCCGGCGCAACACACCCCCGGGGCATCAGCGGTGCGTCGCGGGAACACCGCCGCCGTCCCGCGCGTTCGGGGCTCAGAACGTTGTCGATCACCCTGGCGAGCGGCTGACGCCACGGGTGCGGGCGGATAGGTTCACCATGTGAAGATTGTCTGGCTGACCAGGAGCCTCCAGCGGGTGGAGGGGGAGTATCTGGCGCGCCTGGGCCTGTCACTGCCGCTGGTGGCCATCGGACTCGTCGTCACCGCGGACCTCATCGCGGGCCGGGACCACTTCCTCACACCCGGCATCGTGGTGGCCCCGCCGCTGGCCGCGATCACCGTCACCTGG
Source organism: Streptomyces sp. NPDC049040 (assembly GCF_043197715.1). Lineage (NCBI taxonomy): Bacteria > Bacillati > Actinomycetota > Actinomycetes > Kitasatosporales > Streptomycetaceae > Streptomyces > Streptomyces sp. NPDC049040. Next base: position 146,868 of record NZ_JBICTO010000002.1, on the reverse strand, counting down.
CGCAAGACGCTCTTCGTCGGGGTGCTCGGCCTTTTCGTGCAGGCCGGACTCGCCCCCTACGACGGCATCACCGACATCCCCGACCACGACGTCTTCTTCGGGCAGGCCTTCGCCTATGGCCTGGTCACCCTCTTCAGCGTCTACATCGCCTGGCGCAGGGAGACCGGCGCCAAGGCCTTCACCGCCATCGCCTCGGTCGCCGAGGCGGCCCAGCACGCCCTGATGCGCCCGCCCGACCCGCGCGTCGGCGGCGTCCGGCTCGCCGTGCGCTACGTCTCGGCCGCCGACGCCGCACAGATCGGCGGCGACCTCTACGCGGTGCTGGAGACCCCGCACGGAGTAAGGGCGCTCATCGGGGACGTACGCGGCAAGGGACTCGCCGCGGTGCAGACCTCGGCCGTGGTGCTCGGCGCCTTCCGCGAGGCCGCCTTCGACGAGGGCGGCCTCGAAACGGTCGCCAGGCGGGTCGACACCAGCATCGGACGGCATGTCACCACCGGGGACTTCATCACCGCGCTCTTCGCCCAGTTCGACGACCCAGGCAGCGTCGAACTGCTGCACTACGGCCATGTGGCGCCGCTGCTGGTCTCCCGCGACGGCACCGTCGAGACGCTCACCCCCGCGGAGCCCTGGGTGCCGCTCGGCCTCGCCGACCTCGTCCCCGGCGGCCCGACGGCATGGCGGGTGCCGATGCGCCCCGAGGACGTGCTGGTGCTGTGCACCGACGGGGTGATCGAGGCCAGGAGCCCCGTGGACGCGACCTTCTACCCGCTCACGGAGCGGGTCGGCCCGCTGGTGGCCGGCGCAGGGCGCGACCTCGACGCGGCGGTCGAGCGGGTCTACGCCGATCTCCTGCGGCACGCAGGCGGCTCGCTGTCCGACGACGTCGTCCTGCTGCTGCTGTCCCCCCAGCCGAGCGCCCTGCCCGCCCACCCCCAGGACCCCCCGGTCCAGGACCCGGCGATCTGACCGTCCGCCTCAGCGGGTGGCGCGCTCCAGGGCGACGATGACCGACTCGTAGGGCTCGCCGGTGGCGCGGGCCATGCCGACCTCGCACATGCGGCTGGCCGACAGGTAGACGGAGAAGCCGCGGGCGGCGACCTCCTCCGCCTCGGCCCGCGTGGCCGACGACGTCAGCTCCTCGTGCAGCAGACCCCGGTCGCCCGCGAAGCCGCAGCACCCGGCGTCGTCGGGCACCACCACCTCGTCCGCGATCGCGGCGGCGACCTCCGCGAGGGCGCCGGGACGGGCCAGATGCCGCGCCGAGCACGTGGGATGCAGGACGGCGGAGCCGACCGGCGCGGTCACGGTGAGCCGCGGCAGGACGTGGTCAGCGGCCCACACCGTGGCGTCGAGCACGGTGAGCTCCCCGTGCAGCTCCCGGTTGGCGCCGGTGAGGTAGGGCACCACCTCGTGGGCGAGCCCGAGCGTGCAGGACGTGGCGTCGACCACGATCGGCAGCCGGCCGCCGCCGGTCCACACCCAGGCGTGCTCGACGATCCGGTTGGCCATGACGGCGTTGCCCTCGTCGTAGCCCTTGGAGTGCCAGATGGTGGCGCAGCACGTACCGGTGACGTCGGGCGGTATCCACACCGGCACCCCGGCCCGCGCCGAGACCGTGACCAGCGACTGCGGCACCCAGCCGTAGCGGCCTTCCGGCGGCCCGAAGACGCGGTTGACGCAGGACGGGTAGTAGACGGCCGCCGCACCGTCCCGCTCGGTGCGCGGCAGGGCGCGGGGGGCGGCGCCGGGGATCTCCGGCAGCCAGTCGGGCACGAGTTCCGGCCGCACCGCCCGCCGGGCCAGCCCGGTGACCGCCGCAAGCGGCCGGTCGCCGACCCTGCGGCGCACGGCGTCGGCGGTGGCGACCGCGGCGCGGGTGGCGCGTTCCGCGGCGTGCCAGTGGGTGGCGGCGGCGCCCGCGGCGCGCTCCTCGGCCCGGGAGTGCCGGGCGTGCCGGAAGTCCTTCATCAGCGCGCCGGTGTCGATGCCGACAGGGCAGGCGAGCTTGCAGGTCGAGTCGCCCGCGCAGGTGTCGACGGCGGCGTAGTCGTAGGCGTCGAGCAGTTCGCGCAGCACCGCCGACCCGGCGGGCTGCCGCAGCATCTCGCGGCGCAGCACGATCCGCTGCCTGGGGGTCGTGGTCAGCTCGCGGCTGGGGCAGGTGGGTTCGCAGAAGCCGCACTCGATGCAGGGGTCGGCGACCGCCTCGATCACCGGGATGGTCTTCAGGCCGCGCAGGTGCCCGCGCGGGTCCTGGTCGAGCACCACCCGCGGGGCGAGGATGCCGTCCGGGTCGAGCAGCGCCTTGATCCGCCACATCAGGGCGGTGGCCGCCGGCCCCCACTCCATCTCAAGGAAGGGCGCGATGTTGCGCCCGGTGCCGTGCTCCGCCTTGAGCGAGCCGTCGAACCGCTCGGTGACGGTGCGGCAGAAGTCGGCCATGAAGGCCGCGTAGCGCTCCACGTCGGTGGGCAGCCCCGGGTCGAAGGCGAGCAGGAAGTGCAGGTTGCCGTGTGCGGCGTGGCCGGCGACGGCAGCGTCGAAGCCGTGCCTGCGCTGGAGGTCGAGGAGTTCCGTGCAGGCCTCGGCGAGCCGGTCTGGCGGCACCGCGAAGTCCTCGGTGATCAGCGTGGTGCCGGGCGGGCGGGCGCCGCCTACCGCGGGCACGAACGCCTTGCGCACCCGCCACAGCTCGGCGACCCGCTCCGGGTCGCGGGTGAAGCCGCCGTGGCCCGCCGCGGCCGGCACCGGGGTGATCAGGCCCAGGTCGGCGCAGATCCGCTCCGCGGCCCGCTCGTACGCGGCCAGCTGCGTCTCGTCCGCGGCCCTGAACTCGACCAGCAGCGCCGCGCACTGCTCGGGCAGCCCGGCCCACTCCCCCGGCACCCCCGGCACCCCGGTCGCGGCCCGCAGCACGTTGCCGTCCATCAGCTCCACCGCGTCGGCGCCCGCCTGCGCGAAGTGCGGTACGGCCGCCGCGGCGGCGGGCAGCGTCGGGAAGAACAGCAGCCCCGCGGTGGCGGCCGGGCGGATCGGCAGCGTCTCGTAGACCGCCTCGGCGACGAAGCCCAGGGTGCCCTGCGAGCCGATCATCAAGCCGCGCAGGATCCGGGCGGGGCTGTCCGCGTCGAGGAAGGCGTCGAGCCGGTAGCCGTTGGTGTTCTTCACCGCGTACTTGGCCCTGATCCGCGCGGTGAGCTCCTGGTCCGCCTCGATCTCGTCGCGCAGGTCGAGCAGGCCCTGGTAGATGTCCGGCTCGGCCGCCGCGAGCCCGGCGTCGGCGTCCGGGTCGCCGGTGTCCACCACGGTGCCCGACGGCAGCACCACGGTCAGCGACGCCACCGTGCGGTACGAGTCGCGGGCGGTGCCCGCGGTCATGCCGGAGGCGTTGTTGGCCAGCACCCCGCCGACCGTCGCCGCGATCGCGCTCGCCGGGTCCGGGCCGAGCACCCGGCCGTGCCTGGCCAGCGCGGCATTGGCCCTGGCCAGCACCGTGCCGGGCAGGATACGGGCCCTGGCGCCGTTCGCCTCGACCTCGACCCCGCTGAAGTGGCGGCGCACGTCCACCAGGATGTCCTCGCCCTGCGCCTGGCCGTTCAGACTGGTCCCCGCGGCCCTGAACACCAGGTGGCGGCGCTCGGCACGGGCGAACCCCAGCAGCCGCACCACGTCCTGCACGCTCTCGGGCACCACCACCGCCTGCGGGACGAAGCGGTAAGGGCTCGCGTCCGAGGCGTAGCGGACCAGGTCCGTCAGATCGCCCAGCACCTTGCCCGCGCCCAGCAGCCGCACCAGGCCCGACCGCAGCGCGGGGGGAGTGCCGCCCGCCCTGGTCTCCTCCACCCGGTCCGGCGCGGCCTCCCCCGCGGGTATCGGCCGCAGCGCGGCACCGCCCTTCGGTTCGAGCACGGGCATCGGAACCTCCTCGGCTGCGGTCCCCCGGGGCGGGGACCAGACCTGGCGGAGAAACATACCGATCGCCAACCTATGCCCCGGTACGCACCACTGCGCGCGGTGGGACCGCCGCCCGCGCCGGCCCGGGTCCTGGTCCCGTCTTCTCCGCCCTGCGACGGAGGCGGAAGCCGCCGGTCACCGGCAATACTCGTGGCGGAAGCCGGTCCGACGGGGGAAAGGGGAACGGCGTGCGCGGCGATCTGCCGGACGGGTCAACACAGCGGGGCGGGCTGCTCGCCGACACCCTGGTCGAGCTCGCCGACACCCTCGGCGACGAAGGGGAGCCCGACGTGCCGCTGCGCCGCCTCGCAGGACGCGCGGTACGCCTCACCGGCGCCGCCGCGGCCGGGGTGCTGCTCGCGGACGAAAGCGGGGACCTCCGGGTGGTCGGCGCGTCCTGCGAACCCGCGCGGCTGCTCACCGCCGTCGGTCCAGGACCCGACTGCCACCGCCGCGGTACCGCTGTCGCGGTGATCGAAATGGGCGGCGGCGCGCTGCCCGCCGACTTCACCCGGCGGGCACTGGCCAGCGGCTACGCGGCCGTCTTCGCGGTGCCGGTGCGGCACCGCGAAGAGGTGGTCGGCGCGCTCGTCCTCTTCCGCGCGGTGCCGGGAGAGCTCCCGGCGCACTCCGCCGCCGTCGCCCGCTCGCTCGCCGACGCCGCGGCCGTCGGGGTGCTCCAGCGGCGGGCCCGCCGCCACCATCAGCGCCTGGCCGCGCAGTTGCAGACCGCGCTGGACTCGCGGATTCCCGTCGAGCAGGTCAAGGGTGTGCTCGCCGAGCGCTGGCATGTCAGCGTGGACGACGCCTTCGCCTTGTTGCGGGCGCATGCCCGCGCCCATCACCTGCGGATAGCCGACCTTGCCGCGGGCATCCTCGCGGGGACCGCCAGCCTTCCGCCGCCCGGGGGCGACACCGCCTAGCCCTGCGGGCTGCGGTTCTGGGGGGGTGCCCCTTGCGGTGGCCGGTCGCCTTCCCACCGTCGTGGCTGGGCGCGGTTCCCCGCGCCCCCAGGGGTTGCCCCTCGCGGTGGCCGGGCGCCTTCCCACCGTCGTCGCTGGGCGCGGTTCCCCGCGCCCCCCAGGGGGTGCCCCTTGCGGTGGCCGGTCGCCTCGCCGCCGTCGTGGCTAGGCGCGCAGTTCCCCGCGCCCCCAGGGGGTGCCCCTTGCGGATGCGATGTCGCCTTCACCACCGTCGTGGCTAGGCGCGCAGTTCCTCGCGCCCCCAGGGGGGGTGCCCCTTGCGGTGGCCGGTCGCCTTCCCGCCGTCGTGGCCGGGCGCGCAGTTCCCCGCGCCCCCGAGGGGGTGCCCCTTGCGGATGCGATGTCGCCTTCACCACCGTCGTGGCTAGGCGCGCAGTTCCTCGCGCCCCCAGGGGGGTGCCCCCCGCGGTGGATCGGTGCCTCACCGGCGTTGTGACTGGGCGCGGGTCGTTCGCAGGCCCGGGGGTGCGGGTCAGGTGGGGTGGGAACCCGTGAGTGCGGCGTAGACCACCACGTTGGCCGAGTAGGCCTGGGCCGCCTTGTCGAAGGAGCCGCCGCAGGTGATGAGGCGGAGTTCGGGGCGGCCGCCCGAGCCGTAGACGCGGTTGGCGTCGAAGTGCGCCTTCTCCACGACCTCCACGGCCTCGACGGCGAACACCGCGACGGTCCCGTCGTCCCGGGTGACGTCCACCCGCGCCCCGCGCCGGATCGTGCTGAGGCCGTAGAAGACGGCGGCGCGCGTCTCGGTGTCGACGTGGCCGACGATGATCGCCGCGCCCGCCGCGCCCGGTGGGGGGCCGTCGCGGTACCAGCCGGCGACGTCGGGGGTGGAGTAGGGGGGCGGGTCCACGGCCCCGTCCTTGAGCCCGCGGCCGACGAGCGCGGCGTGGATGCCGACCGACGGGACGTCGATCCGCAGCGGCACGGCGTCGTGCAGCGGGACGTGGGGCGCGTAGACCTGCGCGGGCCGGTCGGCCGCGGCGGCGAGGCTGCGGGCGCCGGGGGGCGCCGGGGGCGTACCGGGGGCGTTGTGGCCGAACAGCCAGGCGGCCAGCAGGACCAGGCCGACCACGACGGCCGCCCAGGTCCTGCCGGTGTCGGTACCGCGTCCGGTACCGGTCTCGTCCGCCCCCAAAGCCATGCCGGGTCAGCCGCGGGCGGCGCTGCGGCGGCGGTGGAGTACGAGGCCGGCCAGGCCGGCTGCCGCGACGCCGCCGGTGGCCAGCAGCGGACCCGTGCTGGTGCCGGCCGCCGCCGGGCCGGCGGCGAGCTGCGCGGTGCCGCCGCCGCCGGCCGGGACCGGGTTGACCGGGGCCGGCGGGGCGCCGCCGCCGGTGGTCACGGTGACGGTCGCGGACGCGGAGCTGCTGGAGCCGTTGCACTCGACGGAGACGGTGTAGGAGCCGTCGACGGCGTCGGACTTGATGAAGGCCGTACCGTCCCACCCGTCGGAGCCGCCGCCCGAGGGCGACAGGGTCACCGCGTCGACGAAGACCTCGGCGCTGGCCTTGGCCTTGTCGCCGGACTTGCAGGAGGCCTTGAGGTGCAGGCTCACCACCCCGCCGGGGGCGACGGTGGCGGGCGAGATGTCCATGCCCGAGCCGGACGAGGCCGACGATGACGCCGAGGAGGAGGACGAGGACGATCCACCGCCCCCCTCGTCGGCGAGAGCCTGTTTCGGCAGCCCGGTCACCCCGCCGACGGCGAGGACGCCGAGGGCACCGGCCGCGGCGATGACGGGCAGTTTCAGACCAAACATGGGGACCTCCGCTCGGCCCGGGGGCGGGGACTCGCGCCCGGTGCTTACGAAGATCCCTGCGACCGGCCCGGCGTGCACGCTCGGTGACCCATCAGGGTGACGCGTGCACTACGCAGCGTGATCAGATTTCCGGGACCAGGTCCGCGATGGACTCGACGACCCGGGAGGGCTTGAAGGGGTAGCGCTCGATGTCGGGCACCGCGGTGAGCCCGGTGAGCACCAGGAAGGTGGTCATGCCGGATTCGAGCCCGGCCAGCACGTCGGTGTCCATCCGGTCGCCGATCATGGCGCTGGTCTCGGAGTGCGCCCCGATGGCGTTGAGGCCGGCCCGCATCATCAGCGGGTTGGGCTTGCCGACGAAGTACGGCTCCTGCCCGGTGGCCTTGGTGATCAGCGCGGCGACCGAGCCGGTGGCCGGCAGCACGCCCTCGGGCGAGGGGCCGGTCTCGTCCGGGTTGGTGGCGATGAAACGGGCGCCGCCGCCGATCAGCCGGATGGCCTTGGTGAGCGCCTCGAAGCTGTAGGTGCGGGTCTCGCCGAGCACCACGTAGTCGGGGTCCTGGTCGGTGAGGATGTAGCCGACGTCGTGCAGCGCGGTGGTCAGGCCCGCCTCGCCGATGACGTAGGCGGTGCCGCCGGGCCGCTGGTCGTCGAGGAACTTCGCGGTGGCCAGCGCCGAGGTCCAGATGTTCCCGACCGGCACGTCGAGGCCCATCCTGGCCAGCCGGGCGTGCAGGTCGCGCGGGGTGTAGATGGAGTTGTTGGTGAGGACGAGGAAGGGCTTGCCCGAGTCCTTGAGCCCCTTGATGAAGGCGTCGGCGCCGGGGATGGGGGTCCCCTCGTGGATGAGCACCCCGTCCATGTCGGTCAGCCACGAGTCGATGGCCCTGCGGGTCGACACCGGTCGGTCTCCTGTCGTCGTGCCTGTCGTCGTGTCCCGGGGGTCTGCCCGGGCGCGGTTCGGGGGAGCGCCGTACGCCGTCGGGCCGTACGGTTCGCGCCATCGCCGTGGCGGCGGCACCCGGTGCCCCAGCGTAACCGGGGACGGCGCGGCCCGACCCGTACGTCTCGCGTGCTGGTCGCACCCGTGATCAGCGCAGCGCGGCCCGTGCGAACAGCGGGGCCAGGGCCAGCAGTGCGGCGCCCTCGGCGACCGCGCGGGTGCCCGCCGCGGCGAAGCCGACCGGGACCGGGCCGAGGGCGGCGGCGACGCCGGCGCGGAAGGTGCCGGGGGCGGCGAGGACGGTACGGCCGCCGAGTACGACCCGGTCGATGTCGAGCAGCGCCACCAGGTTCGCGGCGCCCACGCCGAGCAGCCGCGCGGCGCCCGCGGTGTCGCCGCGGGCGACCGCCGCCAGGCAGAGCGCTTCGAGGCAGCCCCGCTTGCCGCACTTGCAGGGCGGCCCGTCGAGCTGCACCACCTGGTGGCCGAATTCGCCCGCCCCCGCCCGCCCCCCGCGGTGGACCCCGCCGTCCAGTACGAGGGCGGCGCCCAGGCCGGTGCCCAGGTGGAGGTAGCCGAACGAGCCGCCGCCGGGGGCGGGTCCGGGTTCCGCGAGGACGGACTGGGCGGCCGCGTTGGTGTTCTTGTCGACGACCACCGGCAGGCCGAGCCTGCCGGCGAGTTCCGTGCGCAGCGGGCAGCCGGACCAGTGCGGGAAGCCGGTGACGCCGTGCAGGGTGCCGGTGCGGTGGTCCAGCGGACCGCGTATCCCGACGCCCACGCCGAGTACCGGGGCGGGGGCCAGGGCCGCGGCGGCTCGCAGCCCGCGTTCCATCGCGGCCAGGCCCGCGGGGACCGGCAGCGCGAGGTCGAGCGGCACCGCGTGCTCGGCGACGGTGCGCCCGGCGAGGTCGGCCACGACGGCGGTCATCGTCTCGCCGTCGAGGTGCGCGCCGACCGCGCAGGCGGCGCCCGCCGCCAGCCGCAGTTCGGTAGGCGGCTTGCCGCCGGTCGAGGCGCGCCGGCCGGCGTCCTCCAGCAGGCCGTCCGCCCGCAGCCGTGCGGTGATCTTGCTGACGGCCTGCGGGGTGAGCCCGGTCCGCTCGGCCAGTTCCAGCCGGCTGATCCCGCCGCTGCCGGGCGCCGTGGCGGCGTCCCGCAGCAGGCCGAGGACGAGGGCGGCGTTGTGGTGGCGCAGGGCGGGCAGGTTGGCGCCGGGGCCTTGGGCGGGGCCGGATTCCCGGCCGGGCGCGGACTCGTGGCCGGGGCTGGGGCCGGGGTCGGGTGCGGTGGGCGGGGTCACGGTGCCATTGTCCCGCGCGCTTGCACTTTGGCAACACTGTTGCCAAAGTATCCCCATGAGCGCTCCCGGCACCGCCCCCCTCCGCGTCGCCCTGGTCGGCTACGGCCCGGCCGGCTCCTTCTTCCACGCCCCGCTGATCGCCGCGACGCCGGGGCTCGTCCTCGACACCATCGTCACCGGCAACAGCGAACGCCGCACCCAGGCCCGCACCGAGCACCCGGACGTGGCCTTCGCCGACACTCCGGACGAGCTGTGGGCGCGGGCAGGCGAACTCGACCTGGTCGTCCTCGCCTCCCCCAACCGCACCCATGTGCCGCTGGCGACCGCCGCGCTCGAAGCCGGGCTGCCGGTCGTCGTCGACAAGCCGCTGTCCGCCACGGCCGCCGAGGCGCGCGGGCTCGCCGCGCTCGCCGCGGAGCGGAAGCTGCTGCTCACCGTCTTCCACAACCGCCGCTGGGACAGCGACTTCCGCACCCTGCGCGCGCTGCTGGAAAAGGGCGACCTGGGCGAAATCCAGCGCTTCGAGTCCCGTTTCGAGCGGTGGCGCCCGCAGCCCAAGGGCGGCTGGCGCGAGTCCGGCGACCCGGCGGAGATCGGCGGCCTGCTCTACGACCTCGGCAGCCACCTCGTCGACCAGGCGCTCACCCTCTTCGGCCCGGCGCGGCTGGTGTACGCCGAGTCCGACGTGCGCAGGCCGGGGGCCGCCGCGGACGACGACGACTTCATCGCGCTCACGCATGCGAACGGCGTCCGCTCCCATCTGTGGATGAGCGCCACCACCGCCAGGCTCGGGCCGCGCTTCCGGGTCCTGGGCAGCACCGGCGGCTACGTCACCTACGGCCTCGACCCGCAGGAGGCCGCCCTGCGCGAGGGCCTGCGCCCGGTCGAGGGTGCCGCCTGGGGCGAGGAGCCGGAGTCCGCGTGGGGTACCGCGGGCACCGACGAGAACGTACGGCCCGTCCCCTCGCTGCCCGGCGACTACCCCGCCTTCTACGCGGCCGTCGGGACCGCCTTGCGCGAGGGCACGCCGCCACCGGTCACCGCGCTGGAGGCGGCAGCCACGATCGAGGTCATCGAGGCCGCGGGCGAGTCCGCGCGTACCGGCCAGGCGGTGGCCCTGTGAGCACCGAACGGCTCGCCGACCCGGCGGAACTCGCCGAGCAGGAGAGGACCCTGGTCCTCCCCCGCTTCACCAACGACGACGCCTGGCGGCTCGGCTGCCTGCTGGTCGGCCTCGCCCGCGAGCGGGGCGCCGCGGTCACGGTCGACATCCGCAGGGGCGGGCAGCAGCTTTTCCACTGCGCGCTCGAGGGCACGTCCCCCGACAACGACGCGTGGCTCGACCGGAAGGCCCGCGTCGTCCTGCGCTACGGCACGTCGTCGCTCGCCGTGGGCGAGCGCTTCCGGGCCAAGGGCACGACATTCGAGGAGGCCTCCCGCCTCGACCCCGCGCGTTACGCCGCACACGGCGGGGCCTTCCCGCTGCGGGTGGCCGGCGTCGGCGTGGTGGGCGTGGTCGCCGTCTCCGGCCTGCCCCAGGTCGAGGACCACGCCCTGGTCGTGGCCGCCCTGACGGGCTTCCTCGCCTGACCGGCCTCCCCGCGTGACCGGAGCGGCGGGCCGCCGGCGCGGGGCGTGCCGCGCCGGACGGGCCGCCCTACGCGGAGGCGAGCACCTGCCGCTGGCGGCCCAGGCCGTCGATCGCGAGCTCGACCACGTCGCCCGGGCGGAGGTAGGGGCGCGGCTCGGGCTGGCCGAGCGCGACCCCTGCGGGGGTCCCGGTGTTGATGACGTCGCCCGGGTAGAGCGTCATGAAGTGGCTGAGGTACCTGACGACCTCGGCGACCGGGAAGATCTGGTCGCGGGTGGTGCCGTCCTGCCGCAGCACGCCGTTGACCCACAGCCGCAGGCCGAGCGCCTGCGGGTCGGGAACCTCGTCCGCGGTGACGAGCCAGGGCCCGAGCGGGTTGAAGGTCTCGCAGTTCTTGCCCTTGTCCCACTGGCCGCCGCGCTCGATCTGGAACTCCCGCTCCGAGACGTCGTGCGCGACGGCGTAGCCGGCGACCGCCGCCATGGCCTCGTCCTCGTCTGCCGCGTACCGCAGTTCGCGGCCGATGACGACGGCCAGCTCGACCTCCCAGTCGGTCTTGAGGCTGCCGCGCGGCACCAGCACCGTGTCGGTGGGGCCGACGACCGTGTCGGGGGCCTTCATGAAGACCACCGGCTCGCCTGGCACCTGCGCACCGGTCTCGGTCGCGTGGTCGTGGTAGTTGAGCCCGATGCAGACGATCTTGCCAATGCCGCGGAGCGGCGGGCCGACCCGCAGCCCTGCTTCGAGGGCGGGCAGCGAGCCGTCGGCCGCCGCCGCGGCGATCCGCGCCATGGCCCCGGCGTCGGCGAGCAGCGTCCCGTCGATGTCGGCGACGACCCCGCCCAGGTCCCGGAGGACACCGTCGTGGTCGAGCAGTGCGGGGCGCTCCGCCCCTGCGGGGCCGACTCGCAGCAGTTTCACGTGGTACTCCGTACGTCAGTGATCCGCGGGGGACGGTCCACGGATGTCATCGGATGTCTGTCCGATCCTCCGATGCAGCCTTCTCCGTGCGCAAGGCTTGTTCAGCACGTGGACGCGGTAATCTCTCCGCCGCCGCGCCCGCACCAGGCAGCCCCAGAGGTCGGAGCGGCTCGCCGGATCAGCTGCCCGCGAGCCGCGACACCGTGAAGATCAGCAGCCCGACCAGCGCACCGACGACCGTTCCGTTGATCCGGATGAACTGGAGGTCGCGGCCCACGTGCGCCTCGATCTTCTTCGAGGTCTGCTCGGCGTCCCAGCCGGCCACCGTCTCGCTGATCAGCGAGGTGATCTGGTCCCGGTAGGTGGTGACCAGATAGGTGGCCGCGTCCTCCAGCCAGCTGTCGACCTTCGCCTGCAGGCGGGCGTCGGTGGCCATCCGGCCGCCGAGGGTCAGCAGCGACGCCCGGGTGCGCAGCCGCAGCTCGCTGCGCTCGTCCTCGGCGGCCGCCACCATCATCGACCGCACGGAACCCCACACCGAGGCGATCAGGTCCTGCACCTCGGGGCGGGCCAGCAGGTCGTTCTTGAAGCGCTCGACGCGCTCCCGGGTGTCGGGGTCGGACTGGAGCTCGGAGGCGAAGTCGCGGAGGAAGCGGTCGACGGCGTCGCGCGCCGGGTGCTCGGGCGAGTCCCGCATCTCGGTGACGAAGCGCAGCAGCTCCTTGTAGACCCGCTCGCCGACCTTGCGGTCCACGAACCGCGGGGTCCAGCCCGGCGCGCCGCCCTGGACCGCGTCCATCACCGAGTCCGCGTGCTCCACCAGCCAGCCGTGGGCGCGTACGCACACCAGGTCGACCAGCCGGCGGTGGCCGCCGTCGGCGACGATCCGCTCCAGCAGCTTGCCGAGCCCGGGCGCGACCTCCTGGGCCTCGGCCCGCCGGGTGATCGCCTCGCTGACCACCGCCTGCACGTCGGAGTCGCGCAGCACGGTCAGCAGTCCGCGCAGCGCCGCGGCGGCCTGCTCGGTCACCCGGTCGGCGTTGGCGGGCTCCGCCACCCAGGAGCCGAGCCGCGAACCGATGCCGACGGCCCGCAGCCGGGTGCGTACCACCTCGGCCGACAGGAAGTTCTCGCCCACGAAGTCGCCGAGGCTGGCGCCCAGCGCGTCCTTCTTGGTCGGGATGATCGCCGTGTGCGGGATGGGCAGGCCCAGCGGGCGGCGGAAGAGCGCGGTCACCGCGAACCAGTCCGCCATCGCGCCGACCATGCCCGCCTCCGCCGCGGCCGCCACGTAGGCCGCCCACGCGCCGGCGTCCTGCGAGTCCGCCCACTTGGCCAGCACGTACACCACCGTGGCGACGGCCAGGAAGCCCGTCGCGATCAGCTTCATCCGCCGCACACCGCGGCGCCGCTCCGCGTCCGGGTCGACCGCCCCCGCCGCCGGTCCGCCCGTGGGCCCCGCGTCCATCTGCACCGCCCGCATATCCACCTGCGTATTCTTGCCGCCGCTGACAATCTTGGAACGAACGGCGGGTTCCCGGCACCTCCTGGTGCCGTTGATTCCCTTCCCGCAAAGAGGAACGGCACCGGTATGACAGCGCGGCACACGACGGACGGCGGCACCGAGGGCACCGGAGGCGGCCAGGCGCTGCCGGATTACGCCCGGAGGTTCGAGGCGGCGGAGGGCTATCTCGACTTCGCGCGCTACGGGCCCCCTTCCGGTGCGGTGCTGGCCGCCACCGCCGACGCGCTGGGCCGCTCGGCCCGCGCCGACCACGACACGGTCAACGACCTGATGCGCGCCGACCTGCGTGCCAGGCGGTCCGCGGCCCGGCTGGCGGGCACCGACGCCGATCACACCGTGCTGCTGCCCAACGCCTCCACCGGCCTGTTCCAGGCCGCCTTCGGCATCACGGCGGGCACCGTCCTGGTGCCGGTCGCCGACTTCCCCGCCAACCACTACCCGTGGCGCAGGGCCGCCGCCGCGGGCCTGGCCGAGCCGCGCTGGCTGCCGGGCGACCCGCAGGGCTGGACCACGCCCGACACCGTGCGGGCGGCGCTCACCGACGATGTGGTGGCCGTCTCGCTCAGCGCCGTCGACTTCCGCACCGGCTACCGGGCCGACCTGGCCGCGGTGCGCGACGTCATCGGCCCCGACCGGCTGCTCGTGGTCGACGCCATCCAGGGCTTCGGCGTCGCCGACCTGCCCTGGCAGGCCGCGGACGTCGTCGTGACCGGCGGCCAGAAGTGGCTGCGGGCCGGCTGGTCCACCGGGTTCGCCACCCTGTCCGACCGGGCGCTCGAACGCCTCGAACCCACCCTCACCGGCTGGACCGGGGTGGAGGACGTGGCGCTCTTCGACGACGAGGAGCACCCGCCGGCCGCCGGCGCCGGGCGGCTGAGCATCACCAACCTCAGCCCGGTCGCCGCGGCCGCGCTCGCCGCGGCACTGGAGGTCGTGGAGGACACCGGGGTGGCCGCGATCGAGGCGCGGGTGCGATTCCTGGTCGACGAACTCCTCGACGCGGTGAGGGAGCACGGTGGCGAGATCCTGTCCTCGACCGACCCCGGCAGGCGGGCCGGCATCGTCTCCTTCCGCCTCCCCGGCGCCGACAGCGCCACGGTCGCCAAGGCCCTGCACGCCCAGGGCGTCACCCCCACCGCACGCCCCGACTCCGTCCGCCTCTCCCCGCACGCCTCCACCCCGCCGGCGGCGGTGGAGCGGGTCCGCGCCGCCCTGGCGTCGATCACCTGAGGGGCCCCGACCTCTGCGGTGTGCTAGACAGGGAGTAACCAAAGGGGCATTTTGCAGCAGCTCACGCTCGGAATCATGTCGCAGACCCGCAAGGAAAACGAGCACCGTCTGCCCGTTCACCCCGCGCATTTCGATCGCATCGACGCCGATCTCCGCCGGAACATCCTTCTTCAGACGGGCTACGGAGAATATTTCGGCGTCAAGGACAGCACGCTGGCTCCGCTCGTCGGCGGTTTCCGTTCCCGCGCCGACCTCATCGCGGAAAGCGATGTCATCCTGCTGGCCAAACCCGTTCACGAGGACCTCGCCGAACTGCGCGACGGCCAGGTGCTGTGGGGCTGGCCGCACTGCGTGCAGGACGAGAAGGTCACGCAGACCGCCATCGACCGCCGGCTGACCCTCATCGCCTTCGAGGCGATGAACCACTGGGGGCGGGGCGGCACGTTCAACCTGCACGTCTTCCACAAGAACAACGAACTGGCCGGGTATTCGTCGGTGCTGCACGCGATGCAGCTGACCGGTGCGACAGGCGACTACGGGCGGCGGCAGCGGGCGGTCGTCATCGGCTTCGGCGCCACCGCCCGCGGGGCGGTGACCGCGCTCAGCGCGCTGGGTGTGCACGACGTCGATGTACTGACGGCGCGCGGAGTCACCGCGGTGAGCTCGCCGATCCACTCGGCCCGCATCGTCCACTTCGACCATGACGAGGCCGACGACACCCTGGACCCGCGGCGAAGCGTCGCTCTCACCGAGGACGGACCCGTGCCGCTGGCCGGGTTCCTCGCGCAGCACGACATCATCGTCAACTGCGTGCTCCAGGACACCGACGCACCGCTGATGTTCCTGATAGACGACGACCTCCCGGCGCTCGCCCCCGGAACTCTCGTCATCGACGTCTCCTGCGACGAGGGAATGGGCTTCGAATGGGCGAAGCCGACCACTTTCGCCGACCCGATGTTCACCGTGGGCGACAGCATCCGCTACTACGGTGTCGACCACAGTCCCTCGTATCTGTGGAATTCCGCCACCTGGGAGAACAGCGAGGCGCTCATCCCCTATCTGCGGCCGGTGCTGGAAGGGGAGGCCGGCTGGGACGCCGACGAGACCATCCGGCGCGCGATCGAGATTCGCGGCGGCACCGTGCGGAATCCGAAGGTGCTCGCCTTCCAGCACCGCGCGGCGGAATACCCGCACGTGCACGTGTGAGCACCCGCGGGTGCAGGCGGCCGCGCCGGGCTTGACCCTGACGTGCGGGTCAGGGGTTAGCGTCCCCTGGCCGTCGCGGGGGGGGGGGGGGGGGGGGGGGGCCCGCCCCGCCCCCCCCCCCCCCCCCCCCCCCCCCCCCCCCCCCCCCCCCCCCCCCCCCGC